>JALOOQ010000154.1 GCA_025454305.1 Cyanobium sp. Prado107 | reverse complement strand
GTCTCGGCCATCTCCACCATGAAGGTGGACTGGCCGGCGGCCAGGTCGTCGCCGGCGCCGACGCGGGTGAAGATGCGGTCGGCGATGCCGAGGCGCGCGGACTTCGCCGGGATCCAGCTGCCCATCTGGGCCATCAGCTGCAGCAGGCCGGTCTGGCGCAGGTAGCAGCTCTTGCCGCTGGCGTTGGGGCCGGTGAGGATCAGCAGGTCGGGCGGGCCACCGGCGTCACCGGCGCTGCCGGAGCCCGCCGCGGCCGCCCCGCCCAGGGCGATGCCGTTGGCGGTGAAGCCCTCCTCCACCAGCAGCTGCTCCACCACCGGGTGGCGGCCGGCCTCGATCTGCACCACCCGGGCGTCGGCGCCGCCGGGGTCGGTGATCTCCGGGCGGCAGTAGCCGCCGGTGGCGGCCACCTCCGCCAGGCCGGCGAGGGCGTCGAGTTCGGCCACCAGCCGGGCCGCCGTGCGGATCGCCGCGGCCTGCTCGCCCACCCGCTCGCGCAGGGCGCAGAACAGCTCGTATTCGCGCTGGGCGGCGCGGGCCCGCAGCTGCTGGATGCGGCCCTCGCGCGCCTTCAGCTCGGGGGTGACGAAGCGCTCCTCGTTGGCCAGGGTCTGGCGGCGGATCCAGTGGTCCGGCACCGCGCCGGCCTTGGCCCGGCTCACCGCCAGGAAGTAGCCGAAGGTGCGGTGGTGCTGCAGCCGCAGCGTGCTGATGCCGCTGGCGCGGCGCTCGGCGGCCTCCTGGCCGGCCAGCCAGGCGTCCTGGTCGTCGAGCTGATTGCGCAGGCCGTCGAGCTGGGCATCGACGCCGTCGTGGATCAGGCCGCCCTCGCTGAGCGACAGGGGTGGGCTCTCCACCAGGCTGTGGCGCAGCTCGGCCGCCAATGCCTCGAGTTCGGGCCAGGGGCGGGCCAGGGCCTGCAGCGGCGCGCTGGTGGCCCCCGCCAGCTGGGCGGCCAGCTGGGGCAGGCGCTCGAGCCCGTCGGCCAGGGCCACCAGGTCGCGGGCCGAGGCGCTGCCGGCGCCGGCCCGGCCCGCCAGGCGCTCGAGATCGGCCATGGGCCGCAGCAGTCGGCGGATCGCCAGCCGCAGGGGGCGGCCCGCCACCAGCTCGCTCACGCCGTCCTGGCGCGCCAGGATCGCGGCGCGCTCCACCAGCGGCGCCTCGATCCAGCGGCGCAGGCAGCGGCCGCCCATGGCGGTGTGGGTGCGGTCGATCGCCCACAGCAGCGAGCCGTGCAGGCTGCCGCCCAGCTGGGTGCGGGTGAGCTCCAGGTTGCGGCGGGTGGCAGCATCGAGCACCAGGGCGTCGCCGGCGTGCCAGGTGATGGGCAGGTCGAGCGGCACCCGCGGCGGGTCGCCGCTGCCGTCGTCGGCGGGACCGTTCTGGCTGCCGTTCTGGGTGCCGTTCTGGGTGCCGTCGAGGTAGTGCACCAGGCCGCCGGCGGCGCGCAGGGCCAGGGGCACCTCCCCCAGCCCCAGGCCGTCGAGGCTGGCCAGGCCGAAGCGCTCCTTGAGGGTGGCGCTGGCCTCCGGCAGCTCGAAGGGGGTGCGGGGCAGCCGCGTGAGCCGCAGGCCGGAGGGACACCAGGCCGGCGCTGCGGCGGTCTCATCGCTGCCGCCGCCGCCGGGCCAGAGCACCTCGGCGGCCTCCAGCTGCAGCAGCTCCTGGTGCAGGCCATCGCTGCCGCGGCGCTCGCTGACGCGGAACTCGCCGGTGCTCACGTCGGCCACCGCCAGACCCCAGCGGGCCGCCGAGCCGGCGGCGTCGGCCGGCCCGTCGAGCACCACGGCGCACAGCCAGTTGTTGCGGCGGGCGGCGAGCATGCCCTCCTCCAGCACCGTGCCGGGGGTGAGCACGCGGGTGATGTCGCGGCGCAGCAGTTCGCCCCGGGCGGGGGTGGTTTCCAGCTGATCGCAGAGGGCCACGCTGAGGCCGCGGCGCACCAGCTCGCCGCAGTAGCGCTCGGCGGCGTGGTGGGGGATGCCGGCCATGGGCACCCGGCCGATCGCCTTGCCCCCCTCCTTGCCGGTGAGGGTGAGCTCCAGCAGGCGCGACACGGTGATCGCGTCCTCGAAGAAGCACTCGAAGAAATCCCCCAGCCGGTAGAGCAGCAGCCGCTCCGGATGGGCGCGCTTGAGCTCCACGTAGTGGCGGAGCATCGGCGTGAGCTGATCCGGCTCCACCAGGCGGTGGTGGTGCCAGGGGGGCAGGTCGGAGTGGGGCCCGGGGTCGGCCCCGGAGTCGGAGCTCGAGTCGGAGTCTGAGTCGGGCTGGGTGGCGGTGCCGGGCGTCGGCGGGCTGGCGGCTGGGGACGTGCCCGGCTGGCGGCGCCGTCGCGGTCGGGCGGCGGCGTCGGCGGCGAGGGCCTCGGCATTGAGCCCATCGGCCGCAGGGGCGGCTGGGTTCACCGCAGCTGCGGGGGCGGGGTGGGGCGCGGGCGTTTCGCCGAAGAGGCTGCCCTGCACGGCGGCCTCTGGCACGAGCGAAAGCTGCTGCTCGGCTTCCGCGGCCACGGGCGCTCCGCTCACAGGAATCTCAGGCTGGGATCGTAGGCGCCGCCGAGCGCACGGCTGAGCGCTGCCGCCTCCACGCAGCGATGGGTTTGTCCGGGCGTTTTCGAGTTCTGTACAGGCTGTACAGAACTCGAAAACCGCCGCAGAGACCACCTCCACCACCTCAGACCACCTCCACACCGCCACGCCGACCACCACCGGCCCTCCTTCCGGGTCCTTCTGAAGCCCTGCAGGGGGCCTGCCGACGGTGGCCGCCCGACAACTTGTGCCCGACAACTTGTGAAGGAACGTCCCGGGGCGCGCCGGGGAGCCGGGAGCCACGTGTGAGAATCCCGAAACTGACCGGCCGGCCTGCCCGCTGATCCATGCAGATCCTCAACACCCTTACCGTTCTGGCCCTGGTGGTGATGTCGTTCGCCCTGATCGTGGCGGTGCCGGTGCTCTACGCCAGCAGCGAGGACAGCGGCCGTTCCAACCGCCTGATCCTGCTGGGCGGCATCGCCTGGCTGGCCCTGGTGCTGGTGAACTGGGGCATGAGCCTGTTCGTGGTCTGAAGGGCGGCCCCGAGGGGCGGCTTCTAGGCTCGGGCCATCCGATCTGCGCCACGGCAGTGGCGGGTGCCCGTGGCCACATTCGAAGGAACGTTCAGCGGCGCAGCAGGTCTGCGGCTGGCGATCGTGGTGGCCCGTTTCAACGACTTGGTGACCGGCAAGCTGCTGAGCGGCTGCCTCGACTGCCTGCACCGCCACGGCATCGACACCTCCGCCGCCAGCACGCAGCTGGATCTGGCCTGGGTGCCGGGCAGCTTCGAGATCCCGCTGGTGGCCCAGAAGCTGGCCGCCAGCGGCCGCTATCAGGTGGTGATCACCCTGGGGGCCGTGATCCGCGGCGACACCCCCCACTTCGATGTGGTGGTGGCCGAGGTGAGCAAGGGTGTGGCGGCGGTGAGCCGGGCCACGGGGGTGCCGGTGATCTTCGGGGTGCTCACCACCGACACGATGCAGCAGGCCCTGGAGCGGGCCGGGATCAAGAGCAATCTGGGCTGGAGCTACGCCCTGCAGGCGATCGAGATGGGCTCGCTCATGGCCGCTCTGCCTGCCTGACCAGCAGCTCCTGGCTGTCCGCCCGGCGGAAGCCGAGCTGCTCGTAGAAGCCGGCGCTGTTGGTGGTCATCAGATACACCCGCTCCACACCGCGCACGCGCGGGTGGCTGAGCAGGCCCTCCACCACCCGGCGGCCCAGGCCGCGGCCCTGCAGGTCGCCGGCCACCACCACATCCCAGAGCACGGCGCGGCAGGCGCCGTCGGTGCTGGCCCGCCCGAAGCCCACCAGCCGCTTGCCCCGCCACAGGCTCACCACCACCGGGCTGCCGCCCAGCAGGCGGCGCAGCTGGGGGTAGCTGCGCTGCCGGGCCCAGAAGGCGTGGTGGTTGAACAGGCGCTGCAGCTTCAGCAGGCCCCGGGTGGGCCGCAGGCCGGGGCCGAGGCCGAGCCAGCGCAGGCCGGGGGCGCCGGGGGCGTGACGCAGCAGACGGATCGCGGCCATCAGACGCGGCTCATGGCAGCATCCTCCCAGCCACGCCGGCGCCTTGGCTCAGCAACGCAGGGGAATCATCCTGGCCGGGGGCAGCGGCACCCGGCTGCACCCGATCACCGTGGGAGTGAGCAAGCAGCTCCTGCCGGTGTATGACAAGCCGATGATCTACTACCCGCTGAGCACGCTGATGCTGGCGGGCATCCGCGAGGTGCTGATCATCACCACGCCACACGACCGACCGGCCTTCGAGCGGTTGCTGGGGGACGGCGGCGCCTGGGGGATGACGATCCGCTACGCGGTGCAGCCCAGCCCCGACGGGCTGGCCCAGGCGTTCCTGATCGGTGCCGAGTTTCTCTCCGGCGCGCCGGCGGCGCTGGTGCTGGGCGACAACCTCTTCCACGGCCACGACCTGGTGCCCCAGCTGCAGGGCAGCAACGGCGGCGGCGATGCCGCCACGGTGTTCGCCTATCCGGTGCGCGATCCGGAGCGCTACGGGGTGGTGGAGTTCGCCACCGACGGCCGCGTGCTGAGCATCGAGGAGAAACCGGTCCGGCCGAAGTCGCGCTACGCGGTGACGGGGCTCTACTTCTATGACGCCTCGGTGGTGGAGCGGGCACGGCGGGTGCGGCCCTCGGCGCGGGGGGAGCTGGAGATCACCGATCTCAACCGCCAGTACCTGGAGGAGGGGCTGCTGCGGGTGGAGCTGATGGGCCGGGGCATGGCCTGGCTCGACACCGGCACCTGCGACTCCCTGCACGAGGCGGCCAGTTACATCCGCACCCTGGAGCACCGCCAGGGGCTCAAGGTGGGCTGTCCGGAGGAGGTGGCCTGGCGGATGGGCTGGATCGACGGGGTCCAGCTGGAGCGGCTGGCCGAGCCGCTGCGCAAGAGCGGCTACGGCGACTATCTGCTGCGCTGCCTGAACGAGTCCGGCAGCGACCATCGGGCCCTGCAGGCGAGTCTGGAGGTGGGTCATGGACGCTGAACGGCTGAAGACGGCG
>JALOOQ010000030.1 GCA_025454305.1 Cyanobium sp. Prado107 | reverse complement strand
GATCCATCTCGAACTCGGCTGTGAAACGCTGCAGCGCCGACGATATTGGGGGGGAAGCCCCCTGAGAAAATAGGTCGATGCCAGGATAAACCTCCAACCAATAACTGAGCAGGAACCGGTAGAAAGCTCAAGTCTCTAAGCTTTGAACACACTTTCCGCCCACTTAGATGCAGGCGATGCTCTTGTTTCCTGCACTATTGGCTGGGGCATTCAGTATTTCCGAATCCGAAGATTGTGTGCACGACAGCGGTTGCGCCTAAAGACTGTTGTCCAAAAAATGGATGTCTTCGAGTTTCCGCTTGGTCACCCGTCCAGCTCCATCCAGTACAGCTGTGCGTCGAACGGATGTCACTCGTGCAACTCCGCGCAGTCAGGCTTGAGGGTTAGGTGAGCAGCGCAACTTCCCAGTTCACCTTCCACCTGTCGGATCCTGCTGAACGAGTCATTGTGGCTCTTGATGGCATGGCTCCCCAGGCGGCTCTTGGTTTTGCCACCTCGATTCCGGGCCTTCGCTGGGTCAAGGTGGGTCTTGAACTGTTTGTTTCTGGTGGACCTGAGGTCGTTCGAGCGCTCAAGGATCTCGGTAGGCGGATCTTTCTCGACCTTAAATTCCACGACATTCCTGCCACGATGGCGGCAGCCTGTCGTCAGGCTGCAGGCCTTGGTGCGGACCTGATCACGGTGCACGCCCTGGCCGGCAGCGACGCCCTCCAGGCAGCGCAGACCGCTGCCCTGGTGGGCGCCGCCGGTGCAGGACTGGAAGCCCCCAGGCTGCTGGGCGTGACGGTGCTCACCAGCTGGGAGCAGCAGGCCTTCCGTCAGCAACTCCAGGTGCCTGCGCCGATTGCGACGTATGCCGGTCATCTCGCTGATCTGGCCGCAGCAGCGGGACTTGCCGGTTGCATCTGCTCGCCTCAGGAAGTGAGCACCCTGCGCTCTCGCCATCCTGAACCCTTCGCGCTCGTGACCCCTGGGATCCGGCCGGCCGGGACTGACCGTGGAGACCAGGCCCGCGTCATGACACCCGCTGAGGCGCTCGCCGCTGGTGCCACCCAGCTGGTGATCGGGCGTCCGATCACGCTCGCAGCCGATCCGGCAGCGGCCTTTGCCGCCTGCTGTCAGACCCTCGCTGATTCTTCAGCGCTCAAGCCGTGAACCCTCAGTGGGTCGTGACCACGGAGCGGGGATCGGGCACCAGCTCGGCATAGAGCCGCTCCAGGGCATCGATGTTCTTCTCCAGGGTGTAGCGCTCCAGCACCCGTTTGCGGGCCTGCCGTCCCAGCTCGGCGGTGAGCACCGGCTGGTCTCGCAGCACCGGCAGCAGGGTGCGCAGCTGCGTGGTGACACCCTGGGTGCGGATGACGATGCCGGCGCCGCCCTCCAGCACTTCGCCGTCGGCGCCGGCATCGGTGGCCACGCAGGCCGTGCCGGAGGCCATCGCCTCCAGCAGGGCCAGACTCAGGCCCTCAACCAACGACGGCAGCAGAAAGACCTCGGCCAGCTGCTGCAGAGCGACCCGCATCGCCAGCCGCGGCTCGTAGCCCCACCACACCACATCGCGATCGCGGCTGCCCGACTGCAGCAGCCCTCTGAGGGGTCCGTCGCCCACGATCACCAGCACACAGCCTGCCGGCCGCACCAGACGCCAGGCTCTGAGCAGGGCCTCCACGTTCTTCTCGGTGGACAGCCTGCCCATGTAGAGGAACACCCGCAGCCCGCGAAAGCGCGTTCTGAGCTCGTCCAGTTCCTGGTCTGGAGGCTCCGGGGCCGGACGCCACACGTCTGCATCGACACCGTTGGGGATCACGGACAGCCGTTCGGGCGCCACCCCGAGCCGCTCCAGCACCTCCGCCTGGAGGGCGGAGAACACGATCACCCGATCGAAGCGAGCCAGTGAGCGGGCGTAGAGCTGGTAGGTGAGTTGCTGGGTGCCGGCGGCGAGGTTGCGCGAGCCTGCGTCGAAGGCCGGGTGGAACGTTGCCACCAGGGGCAGGCCCAGCTGCTGGCACAGATCCGGCAGCCGGAAATCGAGGGGAGACAGCGTGAGGCTGGCGTGCACCAGATCGGGCCGGAGCCGTTCCAGGGATTCGCGCAGTTCCCGCTGGGCTCCCGGCGAGGGAATGGTGTAGACCTGCGACTTCAGGAGATAGGGCAGAGCGACGTCCGGGGGCGGATCGGTGCTCACGCCCGCCAGGCCTCCAGGCTCCGATTGCCGCCTGCCGATCTCCCGGTCTTGCTCCTCATCCACCTGGCCGGCCTGTGTTGGACGGCTTTGCAGATCGGCGACACCGAACTGGCTGGCGGCAGGTGTGTCGAAGTGAATGAAGCTCACCCCATGGCCGCGGTCTCTCAGGGCATGGGTGGTGTTGAGGCCATAGGTGACGTTGCCGCAGAACGGAGATTTTTTGCCCAGCCAGGCAATGTGAGCCACCCAGCATGCGTGCGAGCTGCCCCGACGCTACCAGCGACGCCAGGGCCGTTCGGCCACTGCCGCGGTCAGGGCCACAGCGGCCAGCACCTGAAGCACCGGCAGCAGCCCCCAGCGGCTCACCATCGCTCCGGCGAGCACCAGAGGAAGGCTGAGGGCAATGTTGATGAGGTTGTTCTGCAGGCCGAACACCTTGCCCCGCAGGGATGCCGGGGTGTCCTCCTGGATCGTCGTCTGGGTGGGGATCGCCAGCAGGGCTGCGCCGACCCCCAGCAAGGCACACAGCAGCAGCGTGAACCCCAGGTCGCCGAGCAGCTGGCCCAGCAGCAGGAGGCTCCAGCCGATCAGGCCCAGACCGGCCGCCGCCAGCTGCCTGCGGCCGATGTTCTGAGCCAGCTGGGCCACCGACAGGGCCCCGGCGGCCAGCCCCAGACCGCTCATCGCCAGCAGCACGCCGAAGCGGGTGGGGCCCAGACCGGGCACTGCCGCAGCCAGGCTGATCGCCAGCACGTAGAGAGCGGCCAGGAGGCTGTAGAGCAGCACCAGCTGGGCCAGGGCCCGGGCCACCCGTGGCCGCTGGCGCAGCACTGCCAGCCCCTGACCGATCTCCCGCCACAGCGAGGGCTCGTGCCGCCGGCGCGGTTCGCTGTGGTGGCGGATGCGGCTGATCGCCACTGCCGCTGCGCCATAGCAGATGGGCAACAGCAGAAATTCGCCTCCATTCACGCCCACCTGCTCCAGGCCGTGGCGAAGCAGCAGCAGAACGGGCTCGCCGAGCGCGAAGCCCACGATCGTGGTGGCCATGCTGGTGGTCTGGTAGACGGAGTTCGCTGCCAGCAGCTGGCTCTGGGGGATGAGGGTGGTGATCGCCGCCTGCTCGGCAGGAGCGAAGAACTGCGTGAGCGCCGATTCCAGAACGGTGAGCACCAGCAGGGCCCAGTAGCCCCACCCCAGCCCCAGCCACTCGGGCCCGTCGAGCAGGGCCAGGGGGACGAACAGGACCAGCAGTCCCCGCAGGCCGTTGGAGGCCACCATCACCCTGCGCTTCGGCCAGCGGTCGGTCCAGGCTCCAGCCACGGTGCCCAGCAGCACCGCCGGCAGCGTGTTGGCCGCATACACCCCCGTTGCCAGCAGGGTGATCATCTGGGCCCGTGTCTCCGGCAGGTCGAACCCCACCACCCCGGCGGCTTCAGCCAGCGCCGGATTGCTCACCGGTGTGCTGCTCACCCAGTGCTGGGCGATCAGATACACCATCAGCACGATGTAGAACTTGTCGGCCAGCTGGGAGCAGATCTGCCCCAGCCACAGCCAGCGGAAGTCGCGCTGCTCCAGCACCGCTCTCACGCCGGTGTCCTGGCCCTCACTGGTTCGCAGTTGGCTCACGGTGTGTTCTCGGGGCCCATCGTCACGCCGCCGGGCAGCAGGCGGAATGCCCGCGGGGAACGCCCGAGGTGTTGCACACACCAGCAGTCCACCAGCTCCAGCAGCCGCAGCCACACCGCGGCGGGGCCCATCAGCCCGCCGTCCCGCCGCCGCGGCAGCGCCGGCCGCACCAGCCGCTGCAGCAGGGCCACCTCGGAGGCGTTGAGTACCAGGCGGGCCTCCGGGAGGGCACCGATCACCAGCCCGTCGGCCGGCAGAAAGCTGCAGCGCCAGCTCCAGTCGCCGACGGGGGGCTCCAGTTCCGCTCCCGTGCGGGCACAGCGTCCCAGCGGCAGGGCGTAGCCGCCGAGGGCCAGCAGGTGCACCGACCCCTGCACCGCCACCGCCAGGGCCTCCACCGCCGCTCCCTGTTCGCGCACCAGGTCCTCCAGCCGTCCCAGCTGCATCAGCAGATCGCCCAGCATCCCAGGAGCCGGGGCATCGCTGGGGACGAGAGCCAGGCAGAGCTCCGCCAGGGCCTGTGCCGCCGCCAGGGCCTCCAGCTGCTGGCCCAGGCCGCCGTAACTGCGCAGCACCCGCAGTTGCCGGATCCTCCTGAGACCCCGGCTGCCCGACACCTGCAGGCGCAGGTGGGTGAGCGGCACCGCTGCCGCCAGGCTGCTCGTGGGTTTGCGGGCTCCAGGCACCGCCAGACGGGTGAGACCATGGCTGTCGCTGAGCAGGGTGAGCAGCCGGTCGCGCTCCCCCAGGGGCTTGCAGTTCAGGGCCAGTCCCTCCATCTGAAGATCGGACACCGGCGCCTCAGGAGCGCAGGGCCTGCATCAGCTCCACGCCGCGGCTGGTGCCCAGCCGGGTGGCCCCGGCTTCCACAAGGTTGAAGGCCTGATCCAGATCGGCGATGCCTCCTGAGGCCTTGACGGCGGCCCGTCCCCGCGCCAGCCGGTGCAACCACTCCACCTGTCCGGGGCTGACCGCGGCACCGAAGCCACTGCCGGTCTTGAGAAACCTGGCGCCGGCGTCGATGCTGATCTCCACCAGCAGCTCGAGCTGGGGTGGATCGAGCCTCCCCACCTCCTGGATCACCTTCACGGGCAGCCCCAGGTCGCAGATGGCCGCCAGCTCGGCGAGCACGGCATTGCCGTCACCATCGGCCAGGGCGCCGAAGTCGGGAACCACATCGAGCTCATCGGCACCGGCCGCCGCCGCCGCCTCCGCTTCCGCCAGCTTCACCGCTGCCGGGACGGCCCCGAACGGAAAGCCCACCACACTGACCAGCAGGGGCGTGGGGCCACGGCCTTCTCCGGGCCGTGGCAGCCGTTCCCGGGCCAGGGACACCCAGCGGGAGGCCACGCACATCCCGGCGAAGCCGAAATGGCGGGCCTCGTCGCAGCAGCGCTGGACGGCATCCCGGCCCTGATGGGGATCCAGCAGGGCGTGGTCGATCAGGGGAGCGAGGTCGGGCCGTTCCTGGCTCACGCGTCCTTGGCCTGGATCACCCCGTAACCGCCGTGATTGCGGAAGTACACCACCTGGATCTGGCCGGACTCCGCGTCTCGGAACACGAAGAAGTCGTGGTCGATCAGCTCCAGCTGATGCACGGCCTCATCCAGGGTCATCGGCGGCATCTCGAAGTACTTCCGCCGCACGCCACGGCTGGGCAGCTCCGGCTCCTTGCCGTCGGTGAGGCTGGCCCCCGGCGGCGGCAGGGTGGCGGCACCGGCTTCCTCATCGCGCGCCGAACGGTGCACGGGGCCCTGGTGGCGGTCCTGCAGCCTCTCCTTGTAGCGGTTCAGCTGGCGCGCGAGCTTGCTGGCCACCAGATCAATGCTGGCGTAGAGGTTGTCGCTGCGCTCCTGCGCACGGATCACGGTTCCGTTGGCGAACATGGTCACCTCGGCGATCTGCTGCGGTACCCGTGGGTTGCGGGCCACCGAGAGATGCACGTCGGCTTCCTTCACCATCCCCTCGAAATGGTTGATGGCTCGGATGAGCTTGGTCTCGGTGTAGTCCCGGATCGCCGGGGTCACCTCAAGATTGCGGCCATGGATCAGCAGTTTCATCAGTTGGCAGCCGCCTCCGGTGCTCTCACACCTCAACGGTAGGAACCCGTGACCCTGGCTCCCAAGCCCGATGCAATCCTTTTTGAATCCGTCGATCCGGTGCCCTTCCCGGCGGCGTGGGATGCCCAGCGCCGGCTGCAGCAGCGGCTGCTTCAGGACCCTGCCGGTCCCGAGGCCCTGCTGCTGCTGGAGCACGAGCCCTGCTACACCCTCGGGCGTGGTGCCGGCACCGCCCATCTGCGCTTCGATCCGGCCGACCCACCGCTGCCGCTGCACCGGATCGACAGGGGCGGCGAGGTGACCCACCACCTGCCCGGCCAGCTGGTGCTCTACCCGGTGCTCAACCTGCAGCGCCATGGCGGCGATCTGCACCTCTACCTGCGTCTGCTGGAGCAGGTGGTGATCGACCTCCTGGGCACCTTCGGCCTGGAGGGGGAACGCATCGAGGGCCTGACCGGGGTGTGGCTGGAGGGGCGAAAGCTGGCGGCGATCGGGGTGGGAGCACGGCGCTGGATCAGCCAGCACGGCCTGGCCCTCAATGTCGACTGCGACCTTCAGGGTTTCGAGGCGATCGTGCCCTGCGGCATCGTCGACCGGCCGGTGGGCCGGCTGGCGGACTGGAGGCCGGATCTCACCGCCGCCGACCTGCGCCAGCCCCTGCTGGCCTGTTTCGCCGGGCGCTTCCAAATGCGGTTGCGGCACCCCATGCCCCAGGAAACCCTTGCAGGGTGGTAACCCTTTGGGCAGTCGTACAGCTTCGATGGCCCTCGCGGAGGTCCACTGGACCGCCAGTGCCCGTGACCGGCAGGCCCTGGCATCACGGCATGACTGGAGCGCCCTGAGCGGGCTGGAGCAGCTCTGGCCCGAGCTGGTCCGGCTCCACGGCGATGCCCCGGCCCTCGAGGCCCCCCACGCCCGTCACCCGGAGCAGTTCAGCTACCGGCAGCTGCAGCACCGGATCGAGCAGGCGGGCGCGGCCTTCGCATCCCTGGGCGTGCGGGCCGGTGATGTGGTGGCCCTGTTCGCCGAGAACGGGCCCCGCTGGCTGATCACCGACCAGGGGCTGATGCGCGCCGGTGCCGCCGATGCGGTGCGGGGCAGTGCGGCGCCGGTGGATGAACTGCGCTACATCCTCGAGGATTCCGGAGCCATCGGTCTTGTGGTGGAGTCGGCGGCGCTGCTCGAGAAGCTCGCCCTGAGCGCAACGCTGCTGGACCCCCTGCGCTTCGTGGTGCTGCTGGAAGGGGAGCCCGCCGGTCCACCCCTGTCCGTGCCCTGCCTGTCCTGGGGCCAGCTGCTGGAGCGGGGACAGAGCGCTCTGGGGGAGGGCCGGCCCGCCCCGATGCCGGCGGCGGACCCGGCGCGTCTGGCCACCCTGCTGTACACCTCCGGCACCACGGGGCGCCCGAAGGGGGTGCCCCTGTGCCACGCCAACCTGCTTCACCAGCTGCGCAACCTCGGCGTGGCCGTGGCTCCCCGCCCCGGCGACCGGGTGGTGAGCGTGCTGCCGATCTGGCATTCCTATGAGCGCAGCGCCGAGTACTTCCTGCTCTCCTGCGGCTGCTGCCAGACCTACACCACCCTCAAGCAGCTGCGCAGCGATCTGCAGCGGGTGCGGCCCCAGTACCTGATCAGCGTGCCGCGGCTGTGGGAGGCGCTGCTCTCGGGCTTCGAGGATGCCCTCGCCGGCATGCCCACCGCCCGCCAGGCGCTGATCCGCGGGGCCCTGGCCAACAGCCGTGCCTACGGCCTGGCCCGGCGCCGGGCCCTCGATCTCACACTCACCCATGAGTCCGCGGGCGCGCGCCTGCCCGCGGCCCTGAAGGCGGCCCTGCGCTGGCCCCTGCACCGCCTGGCTTCGGCGCTGCTCTGGCCCAAGGTGCGCGGCCAGCTGGTGGGGGGTGAACTGCGCACCGCGGTGAGCGGCGGCGGCGCCCTGGCCCTGCATGTGGACAGCTTCTTCGAGGCCATCGGCATCGAGTTGCTGGTGGGCTACGGCCTCACGGAGACCAGCCCGGTGCTCACCTGCCGCAGGCCCTGGGCCAACCGCCGCGGCAGTGCCGGTCAGCCCCTGCCGGACACCTCGATCCGCATCGTCGATCCGGAGCGGCGGCTGCCCCTGGGGGAGGGTGAGGGCGGCCTGGTGCTGGCCCGGGGTCCCCAGGTGATGGCCGGCTACTGGCGCAAGCCGGAGGCCAGCGCCAGGGTGCTCGATCCGGAGGGCTGGTTCGACACCGGAGATCTGGGCCGGCTGCTGCCGGACGGCTCCCTGGTGCTCACCGGCCGGGCCAAGGACACGATCGTGCTCAGCAGCGGCGAGAACATCGAGCCCGGGCCCCTGGAGGAAGCCCTGGTGGCCAGCGCACTGATCGAGCAGGTGATGCTCGTGGGCCAGGACCGCAAGCAGCTCGGCGCCCTGCTGGTACCGCGCAGCGAACCGCTCGAGGCGTTTGCCCGGCAGGCCGGCGTGCGAGTGCCCGAGGACGGCGTGGCTGAGCCGGCGTTGCTGCGCGCTCTCACCCGTGAGTGCAACCGCCTGCTGGCGGCCCGGCCGGGGTCCCGCCCGGATGAGCGCCTGGGCGGCGTGGCGCTGGTGGAACCCTTCACTATCGAGAACGGCCTGCTGACGCAGACGCTCAAGCAACGGCGGGACCTCATTGCGGAGCGCGACGCAGCCTCCATCGACGCGCTCTACGGCTGAGCGCTCCCGCTAGGGCTGAACGCCCGCTCCGGCGCGGCGGCCGCCAGTTCCGTGAAAAACGCCCGGTACTGGGCAGGGCCCCCGGGGAACAGGGCATCCAGCCGCAGCGGATCCTCGGGGTCGGTGAGCCCCCGCAGGCTGCCATCGGCCATCGATGGTCTGCTCACCTCGCCGCCGCTGCTGTCCACCAGCACCACCCGGTTGGGCCGGTCGAAGCGGCGGCCCAGATCCTGGAGCAGGGTGAGGAAGCCCCGGTCGCTGCCGCCGCGCCGCCAGCTGCCGGGCGTGGGCCCGGGGTTGGAGGTGATCGTGTCGCCGACCCCCACCAGCTGAGGCATCAGCTCGGGGGGAATGCGCGCTTCCGCCAGGGCCAGCAGGTCCTGGTGGCTGCGCGGAGCGGTGCGCACGTTGAAGGCCTCGCCCAGGGGGTGCACGCCGTGGTGGCGGGCGATGTGGCGGTTGATCAGCACCAGCAGGCCGGCCTCCTTGATGGCCCCGCGCAGCATGAACTGCACGTCGGTGGTGCCGGTGCCAGCCGCCGACGCCCACACCGGCTGCTCCTGGCCGTCGCCGTCGAGCACGTTGGGGGCGATGTGCAGGAAGAACCGGCCGGCCAGCCCGCCGCGCCCGGCTTCATCGAGCAGGCCCTGCATCAGCTGCAGCAGCCCCTGCTGCAGCTCCCGCGCCAGGGCCACGGGCCGTTCGCTGGCGGCGCCGAGGCGGAACAGGCCGTTGAGATTGACCGTGGGGGAGAGGGGGTTGTCGAGCACCGCCAGGGCGATCTGCTGCTCCAGCTCCGCTCTGTTCAGCTGCGGCAGCAGGCCAGGCAGCCAGGCCCGCAGCTCCTCCGCCATGCGCGCGGGCAGCGTCTCCAGGAAGGCCAGCTCGGCGTCGCTCACGCCGGGTGTGGCCACCTCGCCGTGGCGGTCCTGCAGCTGCACCCCACCGGCGGCCAGGCCCGGCAGGTACAGCCCCTCACGGGCTGGATCGAGGGCGGTGCCGAGAGCCCGCTCCACCAGCCGGTTCACCCCGCGCCGGCCCTCGTGCTCGCCGTTGGTGAGCACGGAGAAGCAGCCGTCCAGGCGGCGGGCGTGGCGCACGTAGCTGCCCTCGAGCCTGCGGGTGAGCGGATCGCGCACCAGATCCATGCACACCCCGTCGAGGTCCTGCACCACCAGCAGGCTTGCCGGATCCCTCAGCCGGGGGCGGAGGTCGGCCAGCAGATCGGCGGGGCTGAGGGCGTCCACGATGCGGGTCGGCTTGGCTCACCCTGCCAGGGTGGTGTCGCGAACGGTGGTTGACCGCTGACGGGCCCGCTGACAGCCTGAGCGCTGCAGGAGCGATTCCATGGCCGACGGCACGATCACGATCAAGCGCACGATCACCGTGCGGGCCGTGGTCACCCCGCTCTGGAAGGAGGACGCCGAGCGGGAGCTCACCAACGCCCTAGTGAACAGCGACAGCCAGCTCGCCCAGCTGGAGCGCGAGGGGCAGCAGGTGGTGGACGAGATCCGCCGGCAGAGCCTCAATCCCCTCGATCCGCGCGTGCAGGAGCAGGTGGCCTCGGTGCAGCAGCAGGTGTCGGCCAAGCGGGCCGAGCTGGAGGAGCAGAAGCGCCAGATCCTCGAGCAGCAGCGCCAGGTGCGGGAGCTGGAGCTGGAGCAGGTGGTGGAGCAGGGCCAGCTGGAGAGCGTCATCGACGTTCAGGTGGGCGACAACCTCGTGGAGAAGCTCCAGGCCGCCGTGCTGGTGCGCGACGGGGTGATCCAGGCGATCGAGGGCGCACTCTGAGGGCCCTGCCCCAGGGCCCGTAAAATCCGGCCGACACCGCGGCGCACCCGTTGGCCACCCACGAAATCTTCATGCCCGCCCTCTCCTCCACCATGACGGAGGGCAAGATCGTGGAATGGCTCAAGAAGCCCGGCGACCGCGTCGAGCGCGGCGAGTCGGTGCTGGTGGTGGAGAGCGATAAGGCCGACATGGACGTGGAGGCCTTCCAGGAGGGCTTTCTGGCGGCGGTGCTGATGCCCGCCGGCGGCACCGCGCCGGTGGGCGAGACGATCGGCCTGATCGTGGAAACCGAGGCCGAGATCGCCGAGGCGGCGGCCAAGGCCCCCGCCGGCCCGACTGCCGCAGCCGCCCCGAGTGCACCTGCGCCTGCCCCGGCTGCCGCTCCGCCCGCTCCGGCCCCTGCTCCTGCAGCGGCACCTGCGGCCGCTGCATCCGGTCCCGCGGCCGCCCCCGCCGCCCCGATGGCCGCCCCTGCCCCCGCCTCCACCGCCAGCGGTCGGGTGGTGGCCTCGCCGCGGGCCAAAAAACTGGCGTCCCAGCTGGGCGTCGATCTGGGTGCCCTGCGCGGCAGTGGTCCCCACGGCCGTATCCAGGCGGAGGACGTGCTCGCGGCCACCGGCCAGCCCATCACGGTGCCCCGTGTGGCTGAGGGCACCGGCCCGGCGGTGGCTCCGGCGGCCGGCAGCGGCAACGGCACCGCGGCTCCGGCCCCCGCGCCGGCCGGTCAGGCCTTCGGCCGTCCGGGTGAGGCCGTGGCGTTCAACACGCTGCAGAACGCGGTCAACCGCAACATGCTCGCCAGCCTGACGGTGCCCTGCTTCCGCGTGGGCTACACGATCACCACCACCAGACTCGACGCCTTCTACAAGCAGGTGAAGGGCAAGGGCGTGACGATGACAGCCCTGCTGGCCAAGGCCGTGGCCGTGACCCTGGCCCGCCATCCCCAGGTGAATGCGGCCACCAGCGCCGACGGCAGCACCATGACCTTTCCCGCCGCCGTGAACGTGGCGGTGGCCGTGGCGATGGAGGACGGCGGTCTGATCACGCCGGTGCTGGCCAACGCCGACCGCACGGACATCTACCAGCTGGCCCGCAACTGGGCCGATCTGGTGGCCCGGGCCCGCACCAAGCAGCTGCAGCCTGAGGAGTACAGCACCGGCACCTTCACCCTCTCCAATCTCGGCATGTTCGGGGTCGATCGCTTCGACGCGATCCTGCCGCCCGGCACCGGGGCGATTCTCGCGGTGGCGGCATCGCGTCCCACCGTGGTGGCCGGCACGGACGGCTCGATCCGCGTGGCCAGCCAGATGCAGGTGAACCTCACCTGTGACCACCGCACCGTGTACGGAACGCACGCCGCTGCCTTCCTCAAGGATCTGGCCCAGCTGATCGAGACCAGCCCCGAGAGCCTTGCGCTCTGATCCGGCCGACCTCCGGCTTTCCAGCTACGACTTCCAGCTGCCTCCGGAGCGCATCGCCCAGCGGCCGGTGGAACCGCGCCATGCTGCCCGGCTGCTGGTCGTCGATCCCGACGGCGAAGGGGAGGCGCCCTACGCACGCCACCGCAGCGTGTGGGGTCTGCAGGAGGAACTGCGGCCCGGCGATCTGCTGGTGGTGAACGACACCCGGGTGCTGCGGGCGCGGCTGCAGGCACGCCGGCCCGGCGGTGCCGCCGTGGAGCTGCTCGTGCTCGAGCCCTGGCCCGGTGAGCCCGGGCAGTGGCTCTGTCTGGCCAAACCGGCCAGGAAGCTCAGGCCCGGAGACGGACTGGAGGTGGTGGCCGATGGTCAGCCGCCCCTGGCGGTGCAGGTGCTCGGCAGCGACCCCGAAACCGGAGGCCGGATCGTGCAGTTTCCGCCGGCGTGCGGTGACGCGACGGCCCTCGAGCCGCTGCTGGTGCGCTACGGGGCCATCCCTCTGCCGCCTTACATCCACGAGCACGACAGCAGCGACAACGAGCGCTACCAGACCCGCTACGCCGCCCGTCCGGGAGCCGTGGCCGCTCCCACGGCGGGGCTGCACCTCAGCGACGAGCTTCTGGCGGCGATCCGGGCGCGTGGCGTGGAACTGGCCACCACCACCCTGCACGTGGGACTGGGCACCTTCCGGCCGGTGGAGACCGAAGACCTCAGCCAGTTGCAGCTCCACAGCGAGTGGGTGGAGGTGAGCCCTGAGCTGGTGGAGGCGGTGGCCGCATGCCGGGCCCGCGGTGGCCGGGTGATCGCCATCGGCACCACCTCGGTGCGCAGCCTGGAGGCGGTGGCCCGGCTCCACGGCGGTGTGCTGGCACCCCATACCGGCCCGGTGAACCTGGTGATCCAGCCCGGCTATCGCTTTCAGGTGGTGCAGGGTCTGCTCACCAATTTCCATCTCCCCAGGAGCTCCCTGCTGCTGTTGGTGAGCGCCCTGATCGGCCGCGAGCGCCTGCTGGCCCTCTACGCCGAAGCGATCGAGCGCCAGTACCGCTTCTTCTCCTACGGCGACGCCATGTGGATCGCGCCGGAGGCGGTGCTCAGGTCAGCGGCGCCATGAGAAAGCCCCCGGCTGGGGCCGGGGGCCGAGGCGGCTCAGCTGAGCCGGATCTGCCGATCAGGCCGAGGCCAGGTTGGCGGCCACGAAGTCCCAGTTCACCAGCTTTTCGAGGAAGGTGGTGATGTAGTCGGGGCGGCGGTTCTGGTAGTCGAGGTAGTAGGCGTGCTCCCACACATCCATGGTGAGCAGGGCTTTCTGGCCGTGGGCCAGGGGCAGATCGGCGTTGCCGGTCTTGGTCACCTTGAGGGTGTCGCCATCGAGCACCAGCCAGGCCCAGCCGCTGCCGAACTGGGTGGCGCCGGCGGTCTTGAACTGCTCCACGAAGGCCTCGAAGCTGCCGAAATCGGCATTGATCTTCTCGGCCAGGGCGCCGCTGGGCTGGCCGCCGCCACCGGGCTTCATGCACTGCCAGTAGAAGCTGTGGTTCCACACCTGGGCGGCGTTGTTGAACACACCGGCCTTGCCGGCATCACCGGCCACGCTGGTGATGGTGTCCTCCAGGCTCTTGCCCTCCAGCTCGGTGCCGGCCACCAGATTGTTGAGGTTGGTGACGTAGGCGTTGTGGTGCTTGCCGTGGTGGAACTCCAGGGTCTGACGGGAGATGTGGGGCTCCAGCGCGTCGAGTTCGTAGGGCAGGGCGGGGAGCGTGTGAGCCATGGAACAGGATCGGGTGCTTGGTGTTGCCGGCCGGTGTGCCTGGCGGCGGCATCCTAACGATCGTGTCCGAAGAGCTTGGCGGGGTGCCGAGGGCCTGGCCGCCCCGCGCCCGGGGGCTCGGCGCTCAGCCCCGGATCTCCAGCAGTTCCACCTCGAAGATCAGGGTGGCGTTGGGGGGGATCACACCGCCGGCGCCCCGTTCGCCGTAGGCCAGATCGGGGGGGATCACCAGCTTGCGCTTGCCGCCCACCTGCATGCCCGCCACGCCTTCGTCCCAGCCCCGGATCACCCGGCCGGCGCCGAGGGGGAAGGAGAAGGGGCCCCGTCCGTAGCTGCTGTCGAACTCGCGGCCGTTCTCGAGGGTGCCGCGGTAGTTCACCACGACCGTCTGGCCCGCCTTGGCCTCCGGGCCGTCACCGGCCGTCAGGTCGGTGATGCGCAGGCCGCTCTCGGTGACCCGTTCCTTCGGGGCCACCATCTCACCCCCCAGGGCGCTGGCCTGGGCGAGTTGCTGGTCGGAGGGGGAGTCGCTCTCGGGAAAGGTGTCGCCGCCTGGAGCCATGGTGAAGAGCGTGGGGTTGGGGTCGTCGGGATCAAGCTCGAAGGCACCGCGTTCGGCAGCCGGTGCCGGTGCGCTGTCGCGCACCACGGCCGTGTCCGCACTGGGCGCGGCCGCAACCGGAGTGGGGCTCACCAGCTGGCTGAACAGCGCCAGCAGCAGGCAGGCCACGCACACCGAGGAGCTGATGAGAATGTCGCGCATGGCCGTCACGAAGATGCGTCGATTGTGACTCACCTGGCACCAGAGAGCCCCGACGCTGCCGCGGCGCAGCGGTCTGTCCAGCCCTCGCGTCAGCTGTCGCGCTCGCCCTGACCCCGCTGCCGCAGGCTCTGCTCGATCCGGTCGATGCGGCCGCGCAGTTCGTCCAGCTCGCGCTGCAGAGGAATGCCCAGATCCTGCAGCAGCTGGTCGCGGTTGCGCTCCAGCTGCCGCTCGGCCTGCTGCTCCAGTCCCGGTGTGTCGCCCCGCAGGGCCTTGAGCACGTCTTCCACCAGGGCTGGGGCGTGGCTGGGATCGAGCTTGCCGCTGCGCACCCACTCCTGGCTCACGTAGCGCAGCCGGTCGGCGACCAGCGAGGTGGTGCCCAGGCCCCGGAGCAGCAGTTGTTGCAGGGGATTGTTCGGGTCCATGGAGGGGCGTGTGCTGAACCAAGCCAACCATGGCGCTTCCTACCGTTGCTGGCCATGAACCACCGTGCGCAGTTGCTGCCGGGTCTGCCGCAGACCCTGGTCCTGGCCGCACTGGGCGGTGCTCTGGCCGGCTGGGCTCTGCCACCAGCCGGGGTGGTGCCGCTGCTGTGGCTGGCTCTGGCCCTGCTCTGGGCCCTGGTGGCCGGCCCGGCTGCCGTGCCGGCGGCAGCCTCCTGGGGGGCGGCGGCGGTGCTGGTGAGCCACCGCTGGCTGCTGGGCCTGCACCCCCTCGACTGGATCGGGGTTCCCCTGCCCCTGAGCCTGCCGCTCTGCTGGTTGCTGCTGCTGCTGATCTCGGCCCTCGGCGGCGGACTGCTCGGCCTGTGGGGCTGGTGTGCCGCCCGGTTGCGGCCGGCGCGGGCGAGCAGTGCCCTGGTGCTGGCCCTGACCTGGGGTCTGGCGGAGGTGCTGCTGGCCCGTGGGCCGTTGTTCTGGATCGGCCTGGGGGGATCGGCCCTGCCCGGCGACCGGGCCCTGGCGGGTTTTGCCTCGCTGGGTGGGGCAGGGCTGGTGGCGGCCTTGCAGCTGCTGATCGGCTGG
>JALOOQ010000153.1 GCA_025454305.1 Cyanobium sp. Prado107 | reverse complement strand
CCCAAGCCGCCCGGCTACAGCAAGGTGTTCGGCCAGACGCTGGTGAAGATCTGCGAGCAGGACCCCACGGTGGTGGGCATCACCGCCGCCATGGCCACCGGCACGGGCCTGGATCTGCTGGAGAAGGCCCTGCCTGACCAGTACTTCGACGTGGGCATCGCCGAACAGCACGCCGTGACCATGGCGGCCGGCATGGCCTGCGAAGGCCTCAGGCCGGTGGTGGCGATCTACAGCACCTTCCTGCAGCGCGCCTACGACCAGCTGATCCATGACGTGGGGATCCAGAAACTGCCGGTCACCTTCGTGATGGACCGGGCCGGGATCGTCGGTGCCGACGGCCCCACCCACCAGGGCCAGTACGACATCAGCTACCTGCGCTGTGTTCCCAACTTCACGGTGATGGCCCCGAAGGACGAGGCCGAACTGCAACGGATGCTGGTGACGGCCATCCAGCATGACGGCCCCTGCGCCCTTCGCATTCCCCGGGGTGAGGGCGAGGGCGTGCCGCTGGCCGAGGAGGGCTTCGAGCCTCTCCAGATCGGCCGCGGTGAACTGCTCACCGACGGTGACGATCATGAGGCCCTGATCCTGCCCATGGCCCGCCGCATCGGCCGCGTCGTGACGATCGAGGAGGGCGCCCTGGCCGGTGGCTTCGGCGCCGCTGTGGTGGAGAGCCTCAACGACAACGGCGTGCTGGTGCCGGTGCTCAGGATCGGAATCCCCGACGTGCTGGTGGACCATGCCAGCCCCGCCCAGAGCAAGGAGACGCTGGGGCTGACACCGCCCCAGATGGCCGAGCGGATCGCCAGCCACTTCGGTCCGGCGCTGCGCTCGCCGGCCGCTCCTCAGACGGTCGGCGTCTGAGGGGCGGCCCCAGCGGCGGCCGGCGAAAGGTCCACCGGAAGGCAGGCATCCGGTGGTTCGCTGCCAAGCACCTGAGCTCCTTGCCTGAGCTCCTCCTTGCCTGAGCTCCGTGGAGGTGCTGCCTGGCTGACTGGGCCGTGTGGTTGTGAGGCTGAGGGCCGGGGTCCGCCGGCCCACCCGCTTCAGACCACCCCGCGCGACGCCAGGCCCAGGATCGCGCCGATGCCGAGGATGTGCCCGAGGCTGAGGGTGCCCAGCATGGCGCCATGGCTGAGTCCGCCGAACAGGGCGGAATTGGGCAGCTGCAGCCCCACGTTGGGCTGCTTGATGGTGGCCTTGCCGATGGCGATGGCGATCACGTTGCAGACGATCATCACCAGGGCCACCTTCGGCGACCAGGTGATGGTGGCGGGAGCCATGGCCAGGGGCTGGACCAGGAGCGGAGCGAACATGGAGCACAAGCCGACGCCCCATCTTCCGGGGTGCGGCGGCACGGGGCTCACCCGGCGTAAGAGTTGTTCACCGGCGGCGTCAGGATCCGCGTCGCTCCTCCAGCGCCCGGCTGAAGCCCACGGCCACCAGCAGGTTGGCCAGCGTGAGAAAGGCCTCGGCGCCGCCGTGCAGCGCGTCCACGTCCGCCAGCTGCCGGCCGGTGGTCTGCAGGGCCACGATCGAGGCGCCGATGGTGACCGCCACGAATACCAGCGTGAACTGGAAGCCGCGCAGGGCGAGGCTGGGAAAGCCCGCGATCCGTCCCGCCAGCCAGAGGAAGGCCAGGTAGGGGAGCAGTGAGAGCACGAAGAAGGGAGTCGGGTCGATACGCCCCAGCCGCTGCAGGAGCTCAAGGCCGAGACCGCCGTCAGCCACCGGTCCCCCCCGCCGCCCCAGGCGCAGACGCAGTGCCGGTGGCCGCCCGCTGCCGGCGCAGGATGTGCCAGGCCGCCAGGGCCAGAGCGCCGTTGCCCGCGGTGGTGAGCGCCGCCTGCAGCACCACCAGGCCCCGGAGCTGCGCCGGGTTGTCGAACAGGTGCCAGGTGCAGGCGCACATGGCGCTCACCAGAGCCGGCAGCATGGCCAGCGCCAGCCAGCGCCAGGCCCCCTCACCACGCACCCGCGCCAGGCGCTGCACGGCGGCCATGGCCGCCACCCACTCCAGCACCGAGGTGATGTGGATCCACCAGGTGGGCAGCGAGAGGGCGTGCATCGGTGCCGCGGCCAGGCCGTCAACTCTATGGATAGGGTGCGGCGATGGCGACCGTGATGGCCCGGGGTCTCTGCAAGACCTTTCGCGTGGCCGACAAGCAGCCCGGTCTGGCCGGCACCCTGCGCCATCTGGTGCACCGCCGCTGGCGTTCGGTGCAGGCGGTGCGGGACGTGAGCTTCTCGATCGACGCGGGCGAGGTGGTGGGGTTTCTGGGGCCCAACGGCGCCGGCAAGACCACCACGCTGAAGCTGCTCACCGGTCTGATCCACCCCAGCGGCGGTGCGCTGGAGGTGGCCGGCCACAGGCCCTTCCGCCGCGAGCGCGCCTTCCTCGAGTCGATCACGCTGGTGATGGGCCAGAAGCAGCAGCTGATCTGGGATCTGCCTCCGCTCGACTCGCTGCGGGTGAATGCCGCCGTCTACGGCATCCCCGAGCGGGAGGCGCGCCGGCGCATCGCCGAGCTGGCCGACATGCTCGAACTCGGCGAGGAGCTCACCCGGCCGGTGCGCAAGCTGTCGCTGGGCCAGCGCATGAAGGCCGAGCTGATGGCGGCGCTGCTGCACCGCCCGCGGGTGCTCTTCCTCGACGAGCCCACCCTGGGGCTCGACATCAACGCCCAGGCCCGGGTGCGCCGCTTCCTGGCCGACTACAACCGCCGCACCGGCGCCACCGTGCTGCTCACCAGCCACTACATGGCCGACATCACCGCCCTCTGTCCCCGGGTGCTGCTGATCCACCAGGGACGGCTGTTTCACGATGGCGGTCTGGCTGAGCTGAGCGAGCGCCTCACCCCCTGGCGCCAGGTGCGCCTGGAGCTGGCGACGCCCCTGCCGGCCCGCGAGCTGGCGCGCTATGGCGAGCTCGAGGCGCTGGAGGGCTGTGAGGTGCGCCTGGTGATCCCCCGCGAGCGCCTCACTGCCACGGTGTCGCGCCTGCTGGCCCAGCTGCCGGTGCTGGATCTGGTGGTGAGCGATCCGCCGATCGAGGAGCTGATCGGCCGCGTGTTCCGCCAGGGATCGCTCGAGCCCGAGCCGCGATGAGGCTGCTCCCCCCTCCCCGGGTGGCGCGCACCCTCTGGGCGGTGCAGTTCGCCTACATGGCCGAATACCGGGCCGAGATCGCCCTCTGGGCCCTCTCGGGGGTGCTGCCGTTCATCATGTTCGGTGTCTGGAGCGCCGCCGCGGCGGGCGCCGCCGGTTCCGGCGGCCCGCCGATGGGTCTGAGCCCCGCCGAGCTCGGCCGCTATTTCGTGTGTGCCTTCGTGGCCCGCCAGTTCAGCGTGGTGTGGGTGGTGTGGCAGTTCGAGGAGGATGCCCTGCAGGGGCGCCTCTCCCCCTATCTGCTGCAGCCCCTGCATCCCCTCTGGCGCTATGTGGCGGCCCATCTGGCGGAGCAGGCCACGCGCCTGCCCTTCGTGCTGCTGATCGCCTCGGGCTTCTTCCTGCTCCAGCCCCAGGCCTTCGCCTGGCCAGGCCCTGGTCGCGTGCTGCTGGGGGTGCTGGCGGTGGGTCTGGCCTTCGCCATCCATTTCCTGCTCCAGAGTCTGATCGCCACCCTGTGCTTCTGGACGGAGCGGGCCAGCGCCCTCGAGCGTCTGCTGTACGTGCCCTACGTGTTCCTCTCCGGCCTGGTGGCGCCGCTGCAGGCCTTCCCGCCGGATCTCCAGCGTCTCGCCCTGCTCACCCCCTTCCCCTACCTGATCGGGTTTCCGGCCCAGTTGCTGGCGGGCACGCCGATGGGCCGGGAGCAGCCCTTTTCCATCGCCGGCGGCTTCGCGGCGATGCTGCTCTGGCTGCTGCTGCTGCTGCCGGCGCTGGCCGTGCTCTGGCGGGCGGGACTGCGGCGCTATTCGGCCATGGGAGCCTGATCCCGATGCGCCACCTGCTCGTGCTGCGCCGCTTCTGGGGCACCGCCCTGGCCACCCAGCTGGAGTACCAGCTCAACGCCCTGATCGAGCTGCTGGCGATGGCCGGCAACCTGGCCGGCAGCCTGATGGTGCTGTGGCTCTTCTACCGCCAGGGGGTGGAGCTGGGGGGATGGAGCTGGCATGGGGTGCTGGTGGTGCTCGGTGCCTACACCTGCCTCGACGGTCTCACCAGCACCCTGCTGCGGCCCAACCTCAGCCGGATCGTGAACCACGTGCAGGACGGCACGCTCGATTTCGTGCTGCTCAAGCCGGTCGACAGCCAGTTCTGGCTGTCCCTGCGCACGATCAACCCGGCGGGTCTGCCCGAGATGGGCCTGGGGGCGGTGCTGATGCTCTGGGCCGCCCGGGGGGAGCTGGGGTCACTGCCGGCGGGGGCGGTGCTGGCCGCCGCGACACTGCTGTTCGCCGCCGCCGTGATCCTCTACGCCCTCTGGTTCGTGCTGGCGGCCACCTCGATCTGGTTCGTGAAGACCTGGAACGCCACCGAGGTGCTGCGGGCGGCGCTGACGGCAGGCCGCTACCCGATCAGCGCCTATCCCGCCGGCCTGCGGCTGTTCTTCACCCTGGTGCTGCCGGTGGCCTTCCTCACCACGGTGCCCGCCGAGGCCCTGCTGGGGCGGCTCACTGCTCCGGCCGCCCTCACCAGCGTGCTGGTGGCCGCTCTGGCCCTGGCGGTCAGCCGCGCCTTCTGGGCCTTCGCCCTGCGCTTCTACACCTCCGCCTCCAGCTGAGTCCCCGGTGCCGCCAGGGGGCGACGGGCCGCCAGCTCGAACAGCGGCGCGCCCGCCATGCTGTCCCGCTGCCGGTTCCAGGTGTAGAGGCCCAGCTCGCAGAGCAGGGCGTCGCTGGCGGGCGGGGCCGCGCCGGCCATCCACCGCTCCATCGGCGCCCGCAGGGCAGCTGCCTGGCGCCGGCCGCTGCGGGCCACGGTCACGTGGGGGAGCGGAGCACGGCGCTCCGGCGTCCGGCCGGCTGCTCTGAGCGCCATACCACCCCACACGCTGATCAGCCTGGCTGCCTCCTCGTGCCCCCGGGCCAGAGTGAGGCCATAGGCCGAAGGGGCCTTCCTCGGCCCGAAGGCCCTCCAGGCCCCGGCCCTGGCCCGCAGCGGCCCGCTGCTCAGCGCCGCCAGGGCCTGCCAGGCAGCTGCGGCCTCGTCGGGATCGCAGCTGCCGAGGAAGGCCAGGGTGAGATGGAGGTCCTGCGCCTGGAGGGCGCGCACACCGCTCGGCAGCGCTTTGCCGAAGGCATGCCAGCCGGCCTCCGGCGGCACCACAAGGGCGATGAACCAGTTGGGGGCTGTCATGGGCAGACGCCGCCGGGGGAGCCGGCACGCTGGAATGGAGCCCAGCCGAGCGCCAGCCGCCATGGCCTGTCCCCACTGCGGCAGCTGGTCGGTCAAGGCCGACCGCAGTCTGGCCGGCCGGCTGGTGTGCGGCCGCTGCGGGCGTCCCCTGGGGGCCGGCGCCTCGGGCCGCCGCAGCCGCTTCCAACCCGCATCGAACCGTCCGGGCCGCTCCCGCCGCCGCGGTGTCCGGCTCTGGCTGGGCGCTCTGCTGGCCCTGTCGGCACTGCTGGCCTGGCTGGCGGAGGTGCCCACCCAGCGACCCCGCCGGTCGCCGCACGCCTCGCCGCCAGCGCCGCCCGGCGGGCTCTCCCAGCCCTGGCGGTGACATCCGTCCATCCGG
>JALOOQ010000152.1 GCA_025454305.1 Cyanobium sp. Prado107 | reverse complement strand
TGGTGTCCCTGAGGAAGGCTTGATCGTCGAGCCGACCTGGATCGCAGTCGTAGAGCTCGAGGATGCAGTGTTTGCCCACCGTGTCGCAGGTCTGGGGCGCCTGGGCCTGGGCTGGCTGAGCGGCGGCCGCGGGGGAGCGGGTTTCGGCAGAGGCGGTTGCGGACGAGGCTCCGCTCCATCCCGGGTTGGGGTGGAGGCAGTGCAGGCTCTGGGGCATCGATGCAGGGGCTCGGGGCGGCTCACCCTACGCGCCCGGCCTGCATGCGCACCACCTGGCAGTGCCGTCGCCAGCCGCCGGAGAAGGCCTCCAGATGGGTGGCGCTCACCAGGCATTGATGGCCCCCCCCCACGGCCTCCAGCAACAGCTGCTGGCGCGTGGGGTCCAGCTCGGCCAGCACGTCGTCGAGCAGCAGCAGGGGTGGTGCACCCACCACGCTGCCCACCAGCTCCAGCTCGGCCAGTTTCAGGGCCAGCACCAGCGTGCGCTGCTGGCCGGCCGAGCCGTAGCGCCGTGCCGGTTGCTCCCCCAGCAGCAGGGCGACTTCGTCGCGATGGGGACCGATCCCGCACTGGCCCAGCCGCAGTTCCTCAGGGCGCTGGGCGGCCAGCTGGCTGGCCAGCGCCGCCCGCCAGGGCTCCTCGGCTTCCTCTCCCGGCAGTTCGCTGCCACTGCAGTAGCGCAGTCGCAGCTGCTCGCGGCCACCGCTGAGCCGCTCCTGCCAGGCCGCGGCGAGGGGCTCCAGACGCCGCAGGGCACGATGGCGACGCCGGTGCAGGCGGGTGCCGGTCAGGGCCATCTGCTGGTCGAAGGCATCCAGGAGCCCAGCCAGTTCAGCGCCCCCGAGCCCACGACGCAGCAGCTGGCTGCGCTGGCGCAGCAGCCGTCCGTAGCGGCTGAGCAGCTCGCCGTAGAGCGGCTCGAGCTGAAGCACCACCCTGTCGAGCCAGTGGCGGCGCAGGGCCGGCTCCCCCCGCACCAGGTCCAGGTCGAGGGCACTGAAGCCCACGCAGCGCAGGGACCCGAGCAGATCCTGCTGCCGCTCCAGGGTCCTGCCGTTGCGGCTGGCCTGGCGGCCGCCCTGCCGGCGCAGCTGCAGGCGCAGTCGGTCACCTCCTGCGGTGCGGCATCCCAGCACAGCACCGGGCTCGCCGTGACGGATCAGGTCCCTGTCGCTGCCGGTGCGATGGGAGCGGAGGCTGCCCAGCAGCTCCACGGCCTCCAGCAGGTTGGATTTCCCTTCTCCGTTGGCCCCCACCACCAGCAGCTGCGGGGCATCGAGCGTGAGGTCCAGCTGCTCGATGTTGCGGAAGTGGGTCAGCTCCAGGCGTTGCAGCCGGATGGGTCGCAGGCGGCCACCGGCTAAGGTAGGTCCATCGAGAGCGGGCCTCCGCGGGGGCCAGGCCGACGGTATCCGGATGTGTCGTGGGGCGATCCGCCGCTTCGGTGGAGCCCTTCCCCGTGCATCGGGATCCTTCAGAGCCTCAGTGTGGCGCCCGCTCCCGACCCGTGCTCACGGGCATGTAGCTCAGTTGGATAGAGCATCAGATTCCGGTTCTGAGTGTCGGGGGTTCGAGTCCCTCCATGCTCGTCGCCTCACTGCCCTCCTGCCGGAACAGGAGGGTTTTTTCTGGGCACCTGACGTGGGCGTCAGAGCTCCAGTCCCATGGCCCGGATGCCCCCCGGGTCCACCACGAACCCCTGGCGCTTGAGGGCCTCGAGGGCCTGAGGCGGGGCCGAGAGCGAGATGCTGCACCCCGGCAGCTCCCGGCGCAGCCGGGTGAGCGCCCCCTGCACCAGAGCCAGCAACAGCTCCGGCTGGGCCGGATCCTGGGCATCCGCCCAGAGGTCCCAGAGGTTGGCGTTGAGGGCCAGGTCGCTGGTCGCCCGCACGAAGCCCACCGGCCGCTCCTCGCTGTTGACGATGCGCAGGTGCCACATGCTCCGCTCCAGCACCCGCCGCCAGCGCTCCGGGCTGCGGCTGCGCTCTCCGGTCTGCTGGAGCAGGGTGTTGAGAGCCTCTGGATCCGGCTGGCCCTCGGACAGCAGGCGGTAGCCCTCCCGCAGGCGCGGTGCCGGTGGATGGTTGCGGAATGGCAGGAGCAGGGAGCCCAGGGTGTCCTCGCGCGGTGATCAGCCGGTGTTGCGCATGCCGGCGGCGATGCCGTTGATGGTGAGCAGAGCGCCGCGCAGCAGCTCACTGCGGCTGTAGGTGCGTCCATCCTGGCGGGGGCCGGCGGTCTCGCTCATCGGCGGCTGGCGGTTCTGATCCCGCAGCCGGCGCAGCAGGGCCACCTGCAGAAACCCCAGGGGGACGATCGTGCGGTTGCGCAGATCCACCGAGAGCTGCAGGGCGGGGTCGCCGTCCAGCAGCCGCCTGTGGCCGGTGATCCGGAGCACCAGATCGCGGGTGAGCGCGAACTCGGCGGCGATGGTGGCGAAGATCCGCTCGAAGGCGTCGAGATTCTCGCTGCGGCCCAGGGCCTGCACATAGTGGTGGGCGAGTTCGATGTCCACTTTGGAGAGGGTCATCTCCACCTTGGAGATCAGCATCCGGAAGAAGGGCCAGCGCTGATGCAGCAGGCGCAGCAGGTCGAGCTGTTCGGGGTCGCGCTCCAGTTCCTCCTGCAGGGCCCGGCCCACGCCGAACCAGCTCGGCAGCAGGAAACGGCTCTGGGTCCAGCCGAACACCCAGGGGATTGCCCGCAGGCTGGAGAGGTCCTTGGCGCCGCTCTTGCGGCGGGCGGGCCGGCTGGAGATCTGCAGCTTGCTGATCTCCTCGATCGGCGTGCATTGCTGGAAGAAGGCGACGAGATCGGGGTTGTCGTGCACCAGGGCCCGGTAGACGTCGCGGGAGCGGTTGGCGAGGCGCCCCATCAGCTCGTTCCAGCTGGGGGTGTCGTCCACGGGGGTGCTCACCAGGCTGTTCTGGATCACCGCCGTGGTGACGGTCTCGAGGTTGTAGAGGGCCAGCTCCGGCAGGGAGTACTTGGAGGCCAGCACCTCCCCCTGTTCGGTGATCTTGATGCGTCCCCGCAGCGTGCCGCTGGGCTGGGCCAGGATCGCCTGATAGGCAGGCCCGCCGCCGCGGCCGACGGAACCGCCCCGGCCGTGGAAGATGCGCAGGGCCACCCCGTGGGCGGTGGCGAGTCGCTGGAGGGCGATCTGGGCCTTGTGGATCTCCCAGTTGCTGGAGAGGAAGCCGGAGTCCTTGTTGCTGTCGGAGTAGCCGAGCATCACCTCCTGCAGGGGGGGCTCTCCCTCCTTGCCGGTGAGCAGCTGCCGGTAGACCGGTTGGCGGAACAGTTCCTCCATCACCGCAGGAGCGCGCTGGAGGTCCTCCACCGTCTCGAACAGGGGCACCACCAGCAGTGCGGTGTGCTGAGCCACCGGATCCACCAGCCCGGCCTCCTTGGCCAGCAGCAGCACCTCCAGCAGATCCGACACCGTGTGGCTCATCGAGATCACGTAGGTGTGGCAGATGCGGGTGCCGAACTCCTGCTGGAGCCGGTGCAACATCCGGAACACCGCGAACGTTTCGGCAGTGGCCTCGCTCCAATGGGCGGCCGGGGGCACCAGGGGGCGCCGGGTCTGCAGTTCGCCCAGCAGCCAGGCCACCCGCTGCTCCTCGTCCATCTCGCCGTAGGGCACCGGCAGCTGCAGGTAGCGGCTCAGCTCATCGATGGCGTCGCTGTGCCGGGTGCTCTCCTGGCGGATGTCCAGGCTGGCCAGACAGAAGGCGAAGATCTGCACCTGGCTGATCAGGTGCTGCATCGACTCGCAGCTCAGGCCGGTGCTCTCGAGGCTGTCAAGCAGCAGCTCCAGATCATTGCGGAACTCCTCCACCGAGCCGTAGTGCAGGTCCGGGGAAGGGGTGGTGTTGCTGAGGTTGCCGCCGCTGAGCGGCACGCTGGCGATGCCGTCGCAGGGCGCTTCCCAGCCCGCCTCGGCCAGCACGCTGTTGCGGGCCTCGGTGAGGCGCAGCCGCTCCAGCACGTAGCTGAGCTTCAGCCGGTAGGGCTCGAGGCGGTAGCGGGCCGCCCGCTCCTCATAGATCTCCGGGAAGCGCAGCCGGTCCATCTCGAGCGACTCGAGCAGGGCCGGGCTGACCTGGCTCCACTGCATCGAGATGCTGAGCTGGTCGCGCAGCTCGCTCACCGATCTGATGTAGCGCTCCAGCATCAGCTGGCGCTGATAGCAGGCCGTGCGCCAGGTGATCTCAGGCGTGACCGACGGATTGCCGTCCCGGTCGGCACCCACCCAGGAGCCGAAGGTGCAGAAGGCTTCACGGGGCACCTCCACGTCGGGATAGCTCTGGGCCAGGGCCGAACGGATGCGCTGACGCAGCATCGGCATGGCGTCGAACAGCACCTGCTGGAAATAGTGCAGGGCGTAGTCGACCTCATCGAGCACCGTGGGCTTGAACTGGTGCAGCTCGTCGGTGCGCCACCACAGGCGGATCTCCTCCTCGAGCTGCAGGCGCAGGTTGTGCAGTTCCAGGGGGTTGATCAGCCCGGCACCCTGCTCCAGTTTCTGGATCAGGGCCGCCACCCGCCGCTGCTTGTGCCGCACTGTGTGGCGCACGATCTCGGTGGGATGGGCCGTGAACACCAGGCGCAGGTCCAGGTCGCGCAGCAGGTTCTCGAGCTGGGCGGGGGGTACGTTGAGGCTGCGCAGCCGGTCGAAGAGCTGGCGGAAGGTGGCAGGCTCGGTCTGGCTCGCCAGGGGCGGCAGGAAGGGGTCGCTGGCCACCGGTTCGGCCTGGCTCTTGAGACTGTCGAGGTAGGTGTCTTCCTCGATGTGCTGCTCGAGGATGTTCACCAGCTGGAAGTACAGCGAGAAGGCGCGGGCCGCGGCGATGGCCTCGGCCAGATCCATTTCCTGGATCAGCTGAACGATGGCGGCGCTGCTGTCGCTCCCCTCGCCGGGTTCACAGGGATCACTGAGCTGCTTGAGGCGCAGCAGCCGTTCGGCCTGGCGCGGTGGACATTCACTGCTCAGCACCGTCTGCCAGAGGTCTTCCACCAGTTCCATGCGCTCGCCCAGCAGGCGGGTGGCCCGGGGGGAGGGTTCAGCGATGGCGGGCACGAACTGCCGCATGGGAGCCGGTGTGGCAGCGCGA
>JALOOQ010000029.1 GCA_025454305.1 Cyanobium sp. Prado107 | reverse complement strand
CCAGCCTGGCAGAGCTGGGCCCGTGGGGGCATGGCCGATTGAGCCCCAGGGCCTTGCGGCCGATGGCGCGCCAGTCGGGGGCGTCGCCGAGGCGGGCCGCCAGCTGGTCGTCGGCCAGGGAGCCGCACAGCCACACTTCGGTCCCGGGATGGCTGCCCACGGCCTGCTGTGGACCCCACGGCGCAAGGCTGAGCAAGGCCGCCAGGCGGACGCTGCGGCGTTGATTCCTTCACGAGGCCGCCCTGGTCGCGATATCACGCGATCAAGGCTTGTCTGTCCAGAACAGGTGATCTGCCAGAACAAAACAGTCATCTCTCCAGAACAGGTCATCTGTCCAGGAAACAAAGGTCACCTGTGCAGAACCAGGGTCGTTGAAGGCGACATCTCGATCACCCCATCCAGTCGAAGGAGAAGGTGTTCACGCCGTCCAGCTGCACGCGCAGCTGGCCCAGCTGCTCGATCACCCCCTCCACGCTGCGCTCCACCGTTTCGGCCCGCTGCTCCACCGCCCGGGCGGCCGCCTGGGGCGTCAGGTCTGCGCCGGGATCGATCGCCAGGGTGATCGGGGGGCTCAGCACGTCGTGGGGGAACACCACGGTGCGGCACCACAGGCGTCCGCAGGAGAAGGCCTGATCGCGATCCAGCCACCCCTCCCGGGCCGCAGGATCCTCAGCTCCACCCCCGGGGATCTCCACGAGGGCCGCCGCCGGCGGACCCGGCAGCAGGCCCGCCAGCAGGCTGAGGGCCAGGCCCAGCACCAGAGCCAGCCGCCAGCCTGGCCGCCACAGGCTTCGCTGCCACAGACCTCGCCGCCACTGAACCTCGCTGTTGCCGGTTCCTCTGCCGTGGCGTCTGCGGGTCCAGATCCAGCCCCATGCCTCCCCCTCGCCTCAGCCCCTTCGCCTCCGCAGTCCGCCGCTGTGCAGTCCGCTGCAGGAGGATCTCAGGGTAGGGGCCGTGATCCGCTGAGCCGCGCCAGTGCTGCCACCCCCTCGGGCTGCGCCCGCTTCAGCCGCTGCGGCCGCTACCGCTGGTGGCTGCGGCGCCGCTGGGATCCCGGCGCGCCGCCGCTGCTGTTCATCGGTCTCAACCCCTCCCGCGCCGATGGCGAGCGTGACGATCCCACGCTGCGGCGGCTGCTGCACTTCGCCCGTGACTGGGGCTACGGCGAGCTGGAGGTGCTCAACCTGTTCGCCGCCGTCAGCCCCAGCCCGGCCGCCCTGCGGCGCCTGGCCGATCCCCAGGGCAGCGAGGCCGACAGCTGGATCCGCCGGCGCCTGGCCGCCTGCCCGACCGCGCCGCTGTGGCTGGGCTGGGGCGCCCACGGCGGCTGGCGCGGCCGCGACCGGGCGGTGCTGCGCCTGCTGCGGGGCCGGCGGCTGCTGGCCCTGGGCGCCACCCGCGGCGGCCATCCCCGCCATCCCCTCTACCTCCCTGTCAGCGCCTGCCTGCAGCCCTGGCCGGGCGGTGCATGGCACGATGCCTCCTGCCTGGGGCATCCTGAGGAGGTGTCCGCCCGCTGCCTCGCCGTTCCTCCATGTCCCCCCACCCACGGCGTTACGCCGTTCACCTGCACATGAGCGGCGGCCAGACGGAATCGGTGATGTTCCCGAGCCTGCAGGCCTTCCAGCAGTGGTACGGCGATGTGCTCACCGCCTCGGCCCCCGACACGTTCGTGAACGTGCCGATCAGCGAGCTGGAGGGGGAATACCTGGTGGTGCGCCCCAGCGCCGTGGTGGGCATCCGGGTGGAGCCCCGGTTCAACGCCCTCGACGATGAATGACGCCTGAGCGGCTGGGGCTGCTCTGGGGCGTCACCGTGTTCTCCGGCGCCGTGGCCCAGGCGCTCGCCTGGCTCACCGGCCTGCCCGGCGTGGTGCTGCTGCTCAGCTCCGGCCTGCTGATCGGCCGCGCCGGGCTGGGGCTGGTGGAACCCCTGGATCTGGGCCCCGGACTGGGCACGATCGTGGGCCTGCTGGTGAGCCTGGTGCTGTTCGACGGGGGCCTCAACCTGCGCCTGCCGGCCGACGGCACCCGCCAGGCGGTGCTGCGCATCTGCGCCGTGCGCCTGGTGCTGGCGCTGCTGGGCGGGCTGGTGCTGGCCCATGGCCTGGCGGGTCTGAACTGGCCCCTGGCGGCGGTGTTCAGCGCCATCGTGCTGGCCACCGGCCCCACGGTGGTGAACCCGCTGGTGCGCCAGATCGGCCTGGCGCCGCCCCTGGGGGAGGTGCTGGAGGGCGAGGGGCTGGTGCTGGAGCCGATCGGCGCGGTGCTGGCGCTGCTGCTGCTCGACCTGCTGCTGGGCACTCTGCAGGGCTGGCGCGAGCTCGCCCTGGGGCTGATGGTGCGGCTCGGCGGCGGCGTGCTGATCGGCGCCCTCTGCGGCTGGCTGCTGGCCGAGCTGCTGCGCCGCGTCCCCGCCTCTGCCGGCAACGGCGCCCTGCGCCTGCAGCTCAGCCTGGGCATCCTGTTTCTGATGTTCACCGGCTGTGAGCAGCTGCTGCCGGAATCGGGCCTGCCCGCGGCCGTGGCCGCGGGGTTCGTGGTGGGTCGCCGCCCCGACACCGATGCCGAGGAGCTCGATGAACTGATCCGTCAGCTGGCCCAGCTGGCGATCACGATGCTGTTCCCCCTGCTGGCCGCCGACGTCACCGTCGCCCAGCTCAGTCCCCTCGGCTGGGGCGGGGTGGCCTGCGTGCTGGCGATGATGCTGCTGCTGCGGCCGCTGGCGATCGGCCTGGCCACCTGGGGCATGGGCTTCAGCCTGGCCCAGCTGGCCCTGCTCAGCTGGCTGGCGCCGCGCGGCATCGTCACCGCCGCGGTGGCCAGCCTGTTCGCCATCCGCCTGGAGCAGGCGGGGGTGGTGGGCGCCGGCCGCCTGCAGGGCCTGGTGTTCCTCACGATCCTGCTCACGGTGGGCCTGCAGGGGCTCAGCGCCGGGCCCCTGGCCAGCCGCCTGGGGCTGTCACAGGCAGCGGGCGAGACGGGGCCGGTCGTCACCGCTGCGGTGCAGCAGCAGCCAGGTGGCCAGTAGGTCGGGGCCCTGCAGGCTGCCCAGCAGGGCGGCGCGCACGCTCTTCATCACCACCCCCTTCTTCACGCCGGCGGCGGCGGCGGCCTCGCCGAGCAGCGCCTGGGCCTGATCGGCGCCCAGCTCCGCCTCCGGCAGCCGCTCCAGCAGCGCCGCCACGGCGGCGCGGGCGCCGTCGGTCTCCAGCTGGGCCCGCGCGGCCTCGTTCAGCTCCGGGCTGGTGAAGAATGGCTCGGCCTGTTCCACCCCGTTCGCCAGCAGGGTGAGCGAGGGGCCCACCAGCTCGGTGAGATCGTGCTGCCAGGCGGGGTCGGCGTGCACCGGGTTGGCGGCATCCGCCAGGCCCCAGCCCCGCTCGGCCCAGAGCGGCGCCAGCTGTTCCAGCAGCGCCTCGGCCCCCTGCTCGCGCAGCACCTGGCCGTTGAGCCAGTTGAGCTTGTCCCAGTCGAAGCGGGCGCCGGCGCGGTTGACGCGCTCGAAGCCGAACACCTCAGCCGCCTCGGCGAGGGAGAAGCGCTCGCCCATGCCCTCCGGCGGCGACCAGCCCAGCAGGGTCATGTAGTTGGCCAGGGCGGCGGCGGTGTAGCCCATGGCCCGGAAGTCGCTGATCGAGGTCACGCCGTCGCGCTTGGAGAGCTTCCTGCCCTCCTGGTTGAGGATCAGCGGCGTGTGGGCGAACACGGGTGGTTCGGCGCCCAGGGCCTCGTAGAGCAGCAGCTGCTTGGCGGTGTTGGCGATGTGGTCCTCGCCGCGGATCACGTGGCTGATCGCCATGGCCGCGTCGTCCACCACCACCACCAGGTTGTAGAGGGGATCGCCGATCCGGTCGGCCGGGGCGCGCCGGGCGATCACCATGTCGCCGCCCAGGTCGCTGCCGCTCCAGCGCATGTCGCCGCGCACCAGATCCGTCCAGGTGATCGTGCGGTCGTCGTCGATGCGGAAGCGCACCACCGGTTGGCGGCCTTCGGCGATGTAGGCGGCCTCCTGCTCGGGGCTGAGCTCGCGGTGGCGGTTGTCGTAGCGAGGCGCCTGCTTCGCCGCTGCCTGGGCCTCGCGCATGGCCGTCAGTTCCTCCTCGCTGGCGTAGCAGCGGTAGGCGTGGCCGGCGTCGAGCAGCCGCTGGATGGCGGCGCGGTGCTCCTCCAGGCGCTGGCTCTGGATCACGGGTTCGCCGTCCCAGTCCAGCCCCAGCCAGCGCAGGCCGTCGAGGATGTTGGCGGTGTATTCGGGCTTGCTGCGCTCGCGGTCGGTGTCCTCGATGCGCAGCAGGAAGCGGCCGCCGCAGTGGCGGGCGAACAGCCAGTTGAACACCGCCGTGCGTGCGGTGCCGATGTGCAGGGTGCCGGTAGGGCTGGGGGCCAGGCGCACGCGGACCGGACGCGCTGCGTTCGCCTCAGCTGCCACGGCCGGCTCTCCTGGAGATGGAAACGGGACTGACGGGGCTCGAACCCGCAACTTCCGCCGTGACAGGGCGGTGCTCTAACCGATTGAACTACAGTCCCAGGCCGCCGTTCCGGAGCCGCTGCGTGGTGTGCTGCGACCTGCCGCTGGGGGCGCTGTTGTCGCCTGTGCGACCAGAAAAGTATCCGCCGCCGCCCCCCCCTCCGTCAACTGACCTCCGTCAACTGACCCGCTCGGCTCACCCGACCGACCGACCCCGCCCCATTCAGGCGTTGTGCCGTCAGCAGAAAGCCCACCCCCGCAGGGATGGGCCGGGAGCCTGGCCGGCAGGCCAAGGCAGGTGGACGGGGCCAGTTGACGGGGCCGGTGGACGGCTCGGACGGCTCCTCGGACAGTGCGACCCTGGACCGTGCGCCGGTGGCACCGTGCGCGACGACGCTCAGGGGCGGAAGCCGGCCGGTTCGATCAGGCGTACCTGGTTGCCCCGGGCCGTGAATTCGCGACCCTGATCGCTCTGAACCACCACACGGCCACCGGATTTGACCCGGATGACGCGGGCACGAACCCAGCCCAGGGCTGCGGATTCGAGCACCTTGACCACATCTCCAGGTTGAAGATCCAACTCCATGTTCGGTGAGGAGAAACGGCGAGGCGAGAGCAGAAAACCGGCTATGAATGCCGGAGGGGACATCGAGCGCGCCGTGGAGGACTTGAACCCCCGACATCAGGTTTTGGAGACCTGCGTTCTACCAACTGAACTAACGGCGCAGAGGGATGTCCCCTGCTGGACGGCGCCAGACTGAACGGTGCGAGACCGGACTCAGCGATCGAAGCGCTGCTTGACACGAGTGGCTTTCCCCACTCGGTCGCGAAGGTAGAAGAGCTTCGCTCGGCGAACCTTACCGCGCCGCTCCACCTTCACGGAGGCAACCTGGGGGCTGTGGAGCATGAAGATCCGCTCCACCCCCACGCCCTGGAAGATCCGCCTCACGGTGATGGTGGCGTTCAGGCCCCCATGGCGCTTGGCGATCACCACGCCCTCGTAGGGCTGCACGCGCTCCTTGTTGCCCTCGCGGATGCGGACACCGACCTTCACGGTGTCGCCCACGTAGATGTCGGGCAGATCGCTCTTGAGCTGTTCGGCCTCGAAGGCGCGGATCATGTCCTGAGCGCTGATCCGGCCGGTGCGCACGGCGGCCGCGCCTGCGGCGGGCTTCTCCTGCACGGCAACGGCCGCTTCCGGCTGGGCGCTCAGCTCCGTCTGCTGGTCGCCCAGCTCGATCGGCTGGTCGCTCAGCTCCTGTTCTGCCTGCTTCTCCTCAGCTGCCATCTCAGCTCCGCAACGCCTGGCCAAACCGACAGTGTACCGGCTGGGGGGTCACCCCCTCCCCCGGGCCAGACGCTGCAGGGCCATGGCACCGCCGCTGATCAGCATCCACAGCAGCCCCAGGCCGTTGAGCAGCACGTACACCGTTTCACCGTTGGGGCCGAACCAGGTGGTGAGCCACTCCCCCTCATGCAGCACCATCAGCAGGTGGGCCTGGTCACGGCCCAGACCACCCCAGTCGCGCAGCAGCCGGTAGCCCACCCCCGTGCTCACGGTGAGCAGCAGGGGCAGCAGCACGAGCGGGGCCAGGCCGGCGTGCAGCCGGCGCAGGCGCTGGACGAGCTGGACGGGCAGCAGGGGCATTCGGTGCGGCGGCCGGTGCACCGTTGATAGCTTGACGGTCAATCCGTGCCCTGGCCGCGGGGCTGCCGCCCTCCTTCCATGAATCTCTTCGCCGATCTGCTGGCCAGCACCACCGGCAGCCGCCAGGGCGGGGCCCAGGGGTTAAGACCTTCAGCCCAGGTGGCCACGGGCCCACGCATCCAGAAGTCACGCCGCGGCGTGGAGGTGAAGAGCGCCCGCGAGATCGAGACGATGCGCCAGGCCAGCCGCATCGTGGCCACGGTGCTGCGCGAGATCATGGAGATCGCCGCTCCGGGGCTCACCACCGGCGACCTCGACGCCCACGCCGAGAAGCGCATCCGAGAGTTGGGCGCCACCCCCAGCTTCAAGGGCTACCACGGCTTCCCGGCCAGCATCTGCGCCTCGATCAACAACGAGGTGGTGCACGGCATCCCCAGCGGCAAGCGGGTGATCAAGGCCGGCGATCTGCTCAAGGTGGACACCGGCGCCTACTTCGACGGCTACCACGGCGACAGCTGCATCACCATCTGCGTGGGCGAGGAGACGCCGGAGGAGGCGCGCCGCCTGGCCCGGGTGGCCCAGGAATCCCTGATGAAGGGGCTGGCTCAGATCAAGGCCGGCAACACCCTGCTCGACATCGCCGGTGCCGTGCAGGACCACGTGGAGGCCCACGGCTACGCGGTGGTGGAGGACTACACGGGCCACGGCGTGGGCCGCAACCTGCACGAGGAACCGTCGGTGTTCAACTTCCGCACCCGCGACCTGCCGAACATGACGCTGCGGGCCGGCATGACCCTGGCGGTGGAGCCGATCCTCAACGCCGGCAGCAAGGCCTGCCGCACCCTCAAGGACCGCTGGACCGTGGTGACCGTGGACGGCGGCCTCTCGGCCCAGTGGGAACACACCGTGGCCGTGACCGGCGACGGCTGCGAGATCCTCACCGACAGAGAGTTCTAGCCCGAGGCTCCGGAGCGTGTCAGCAGCCGGTAGTAGAGCCAGCGGCTGAGGGTGGCCAGCGGCATCAGCGCGTAGGTGAAGGGATTGGGCGTGACGATGATCAGGTTGAAGCCCAGGCCCGCCTGGGTCATCACCTGGGCGGCCACGAAGTCGGGGCTCATCACGCCCACCGGGTTGAGGGCCGAGCGGAACGGACCCAGCACCAGCCGCCGGATGCGCAGCCGTGGCCCGGCCAGATCCAGGGCCCGCAGGCTCACCAGCTGACCCAGCAGCCGCTTGCTGATCTCGTAGAGGGGGCTGAGGGCCGGCTGGATCTCGGCCTCCGAGGTGTTCACCCACACCTCCGCCTGCGGCCGCCCGGATGCCTGGGGACGCTGGGCCACTTCGGCGGCGAACAGCTCCAGCAGCCGCCAGCCGCTCAGGGCGTTCACCTCCAGCGCATCGGCGCTGGCCTCGGCGCTGCGCTGGCCATGCACGTTCAGGCCGTGGTTGAGCACGAGCACGTCCACCTCGCGCAGCAGCTCCCGCAGGTCCTCCTCCTGGCCCACGCACCAGGTCACGTCCCGCAGCGGGATCCGCTGGCCGCCGGGGTCGCGCAGGTCGAGGTCGCGGGGCCCGCAGCTGAGGGCGATCAGCCGGGCGCCGCGCCGGTGCCAGCGCCGCAGCAGCGCCTGGCCCAGGCTGCCGCTGGCGCCGGTGATCGCCACGCAGGGGGGGGAGGTCATCGGCGATGTGCGGGTCAACGGGGCAGGCGGGGGAGAGAGTGCCGGGTCGGATCGGGCTGTGCCTGAATCGATGAAGCCTCCGGCCCCAGCAGGGGCATCCGGGGCACCGTGGTTTCACCCGCATGCCGCTTGGCATCGCCTGAGATCCGGGTTGGGTTCAGCTGAGATTCTGGGGGGTGGGCATCCGTGTCAACGCTGCCTCAGTCACCATTGTCTCCGTGACCTGATGTCCGTCACTTGTCTCAGCGATTTCTGTCCGTGAGCGCCTCCCCGAAGCGGGTCGCTCACCTACCCCGCCGAACCTGAGCTGCCTCAGTCGCCCTTGCCGATGATTCCTCCACCTCCGCCCCGGCTCGAATCCGAGCTCCATACCGAGGCGATTCTGGAACCGATGGTGCCCCTGTTCGCTCCCTACTGCGGCGGCGTCACCCAGCAGTTGCTGCTCGAGGCTGCCGTGGGGCAGCTGCTGATGGGCGAATGGTCCGGGGAGCGGCGGCTGGAGGGTGGCGCCAGCCGCCCCTTCACCCTGCGCTGGCACGGGGAGCCGGCGCCGCTGGAGACGCTGCGCTGCGAGCTGCACTTTCCCGATCTGCCCTCGGTGAACTACGAATTCACCCTGCCGGCCTACCGGCTGGTGGTGTGGCTGATGCAGTGTCACGAGCGCCAGCTGCCGGCGAGCTTCTGGCGCTGGTTGCTGCTGGGTGAGCTGCCCGGCTCCTCCGCGGACAGCGCCGCTGCGGGCGGGGACGCAGCGGTTGCCTAGCCTGAGCCCGCGGCGCGGTTGACCCATGGCCCCCACTCTGCTGATCGGCTCGTGTCAACCTTTCAGCGGCAAGTCGGCCGTGGTGCTGGGGCTGGCCCGCCAGCTGCTGCGCGCCGGGGTGCTGCTGCGCTTCGGCAAGCCGCTCGCCACGGTCCTGGAGAACGACGCCCCCGTCCCTGATGGCGGCGTGCTGTTCGACGCCGACGTGCGCTTCGTGGGGGCCAACCTGCGGCTGGCGCCCGAGCAGCTGCTGCCCTCCCTGCACTCCCTCGATCTGGCGGAGGTGCGCCGCCGCCTGCTGGCCGGCGAGCCGGAGCCGGGCGACGGCTACACGCGGCTGCAGGATCTCCTGGCCGATCCCCCCGCCGCGCAGCCTGCGGTTGCCGGCGCGGTGCGGCTCAACCTGCTGGAGGCCGCCGGCAGCCTCGACGAGGGGCTGCTGCACGGTCTCAGCCTGCCCCAGCTGGCCCGGGGCCTGGATGCGCCGGTGCTGCTGGTGCATCCCTGGACCGATGTGCGCAGCGTCGACCCGCTGCTGGCGGCCCGCGCCGCCCTGGGTGAGCGGCTGGCCGGGGTGGTGCTCAACGGCGTCGATCCCGACGGGCTGGCCGCCCTGCGCCAGGAGATCGTGCCGGCCCTGGAGCGCTTCGGCCTGCCGGTGCTGGGGGTGATGCCCCGCAGCCCGCTGCTGCGCAGCGTCACCGTGGAGGAGCTGGCCCGGCGGCTGCAGGCCGAGGTGCTCTGCAGCCGCGACCGGCTCGACCTGCTGGTGGAGACTCTCTCGATCGGCGCCATGAACGTGAACTCCGCCATGGAGTTCTTCCGCCGCCGCCGCAACATGGCCGTGGTCACCGGTGCCGACCGCACCGACATCCAGCTGGCGGCCCTGGAGGCCTCCACTCAATGCCTGATCCTCACCGGCGCCGGCGAGCCCCTGCCCCAGCTCGTCACCCGCGCCGAGGAGCTGGATGTGCCCCTGCTCAAGGTGGAGCACGACACCCTCACCACCGTGGAGGTGATCGAGCAGGCCTTCGGCCATGTGCGCCTGCACGAGGACGTGAAGGCCACCTACGCGGTGCGGCTGGTGGAGGAGCACTGCGACTTCGAGCCACTGTTTCAGCGCCTCGCCCTGCCCCTGCCCGTGGCCTGAAACCCCTTCCGCCACTGCTAGTTTCGGGTTGCCGCCTGGGGTTTGGTGTGACCCGGTCTCTGGATATCGCCTCGCTGGATCGGATCGACACGCTGGCCCAGGAGCTGGCGATGCTGCAGGACCGCAGCAAGCGGCGCATCGCCATCCTCGGCAGCCGCCACGTGCCCGTGGTGTCGGTGCATCTGGTGGAGCTGGTGGCCCGTTCCCTGGCCCAGGAGGGCCACAGCCTGATCACCTCCGGCGCCCAGGGCGTGAACGCCGCCGTGATCCGCAGCGTGCTGGAGATCGACCCCGGCAAGCTCACGGTGCTGCTGCCCCAGAGCCTCGACCGGCAGCCCAGCGAATCGCGCGAGCAGCTTGAGCAGGTGCTGCACCTGGTGGAGAAGCCCGAGCACGACGAGCTACCCCTGCCGATGGCCAGCAGCCTCTGCAACCAGGAGATCATCAGCCGCTGCGACCAGCTGATCTGCTACGCCTTCCACGACAGCGAGACGCTGCTGGCGAGCGTGCGCGTGGCCGAGGACATGGGCAAGGTGGTGAGCCTGATGTACTTCGACTAGCCGGCCAGCACCGCCTTCAGCCCCTCCATGTAGAGGATGCCGCTGCAGGTGAGACCGCCGGCCCAGCACAGGCCCCGCAGGGGTGGCACGTTGCCCAGATAGGCGCCGATGTAGGCCAGGCGCAGGGCCGGGTGCAGCCAGGCGGCCACCGCCGCCGCCGTCACCCCCAGCGGGGTCCCCTCTGGCGCAGCGCCCACGCCGGCCAGCAGGCAGAGCAGGGCCGCCGGCGCGTGCAGCGTGAAGGCCTCGAAGCAGTTCTGGTGCGCCCAGGCCGCCCGCTTGCCCCAGGCCGGCAGGCGCTCGAACATCGCCCGCGGCGCCGCCAGGTCGGCCATCTGGAAGTTGGCCTGGGAGCGCGCCACCCCCAGGGGCACGGTGCTGAACACCACCACCCCGGCTGCCAGCAGCAGCGACCAGGCGAAGGGGGCTGATGCGCCGGCTGATGCGCTGGCGAGGGCGAGCGCCGGAGCGGGGAGGGCCATCGGTGGGCTGGGCGGACGCTCTTTTCTAGGCTGCCCTCAGCCCGCTGCTCCCCGCCGCCCCGCTCCCATGGCCGACAGCTTCTCCTTCGACGTGGTCAGCGACTTCGACCGCCAGGAACTGGTGAACGCCGTGGATCAGGTGCGTCGCGAGGTGGTGCAGCGCTACGACCTCAAGGATTCCGGCACGGAGATCGAGCTGGAGGAGGCCAGCCTCACGATCACCACCGCCAGCGACATGACCCTGCAGGCGGTGGGCGACGTGCTGCGCCAGAAGGCCACCAAGCGCAACCTGTCGCTGAAGATCTTCGACTTCCAGGACCCGGAGGCGGTGGGCGGCAACAAGGTGAAGCAGGTGGTGAAGCTGCGCAAGGGGCTGAGTCAGGAGCTGGCCAAGAAGCTCAGCAAGCAGGTGCGCGACAGCATCAAGAAGGTGACGGTGGCGATCCAGGGCGAGAGCCTGCGGGTGACCAGCAAGAGCAAGGACGATCTGCAGCAGGTGATCGCCCTGCTGCGCGAGCAGGAGAAGGATCTGGAGGTGCCGCTCCAGTTCGAGAACTACCGCTGAGCGCGCCCCGTTGAGTTCGCCGCTGCTGTTCGGCAAGACCCACTTTCTCGAGGCTCAGATCGATGAGTTTCTCGACAAGGTGTCCGAGGGTGGGATCTACTTCCAGCGCGGCATCGAGCTGCTGCTCGATCGCGGTGTGGTGCCGGAGACCGAGCTCAAGCTCGATCAGCTGATCCAGCTCAAGGAGCGCGCCAACGAGCTGCGCCGGGCGGTGGTGAACACCCTCTACAGCGAGATGCTGATTCCCGACTTCCGCGGCGATGTGCTGCGCCTGCTCTCCCATCTCTACGGCCTGCTCGATGCCACCAAGAATGTGTTCCAGGAGCTGCTGATCGAGTACGCCGCCGCCTTCGAGGGCCTGGACACGGGCGCCGACGTGCGCGAGCTGGTGGCGGTGGTGGACCAGAGCATGCAGGCCGCTGTGCGGGGAGCGCGGGCCTTCTTCCGCCAGCCCGAGGCCGTGCGCGACCACATCAACCACATCCGCGTCTACGAATCCGAGGCCGACGCCATCACCCTGCGCCTCAAGAAGGGCCTGTTCGGCAGTGACCTGCCGCTGGAGAGCAAGCTGCTGGCCCGCGACGCCCTGGCGGTGATCGACGGCCTGGCCGACCGGGCCGAGGAGATCAGCGACGAGCTCTCGATCCTGGCCATCAAACGGGTGCTGGAGTGATCGCCAGCCTGGTGTTCCTCTCCAGCGGCCTGTTCCTGGGCTGGTCCCTGGGTGCCAACGACGCCTCCAACGTGTTCGGCTCGGCGGTGGGCAGCCGCATGCTGCGCTTCTCCACCGCCGCCGTTCTCTGCAGCCTGTTCGTGATCCTCGGGGCGGTCACCGCCGGCGGCGCCGCGTCCGCAGGGCTGGGCGAGCTGGGGGCCGTGAACGCCATCGCCGGCTCCTTCACCACCGCCCTGGCGGCCGGCGTGACGATGACCTGGATGACCCGCGGCGGCCTGCCGGCCTCCACCTCCCAGGCGGTGGTGGGTGCGGTGGTGGGCTGGAACTGGTTCAGCGGCTCGATCACCGACCTCAGCCAGCTCTCGCGCATCGCCTTCGCCTGGGTGGCCTCGCCCCTGATCGCCGCCCTGCTGGCCGCCGGTCTGCACCGGCTGCTCCTGGCCGCCATCCGCCGCGGCCGGCCCCACCTGCTGAGCCTGGACGCGAACCTGCGCCTCGGCCTGATCCTGGCGGGGGTGTTCGGCTCCTACAGCCTCGGCGCCAACAACATCGGCAACGTGATGGGGGTGTTCGTGAACGCGTCCCCCTTCGCCGAGCTCACCATCGCCGGCGGCCTGCACCTCAGCGGCGAGCAGCAGCTGTTCCTGCTCGGCGCCATCGCCATCGCCGCGGGTGTCGCCACCTACTCCCGCCGGGTGATGCTCACCGTGGGCGACAGCCTGATGGCCCTCTCGCCGGTGGCGGCCCTGGCGGTGGTGCTGGCCAATGCCCTGGTGCTGTTCGTGTTCTCGTCGCCGCAGCTCTCCGCCCTGGTGGTGTCTCTGGGGCTGCCGCCGATCCCCCTGATCCCGGTGTCCAGCTCCCAGGCGGTGATCGGGGCCGTGCTGGGCATCGGCCTGCTGCAGGGGGGCCGGGGCGTGCGCCAGATCCGCTGGGGGGTGCTCGGACGCATCGCCTCCGGCTGGATCACCACGCCCCTGATCGCGGCGCTGGTGGCGTTCGTGCTGCTGTTCGTGGTGCAGAACGTCTTCGGTCAGCAGGTGTTCCGTCCCGTGGCCTACCAGCTTTCGCCGCCGGCCCTGGTGCGGCTGGCGGAGAAACGCCTGCCCACCGAGCGGCTGGCGATGGATGTGGAGCCGGTGGTGGGCTCCGTGCGCTTCCGCGACTGGCTGCGGCGCCAGGTGCGTCTGGAGCCCGCCCAGGAGGCGCTGGTGCTGCGGATCGCCGAAATCCGGCCGGTGACCATCGATGCCGCAGGCCTCGAAGCCCTGGAGCGCACCAGCCTGCCTGCCCCCTACCGCCAGGCGGTGGCCGCCTTGGAGGGCCTGAGCTTCCTGCATCCCTGGCAGCTGGCCGAGGCCCTGGCCAGCCGGAGTCCGCTCTGGGCCCTGGCGCCGGATGCGACCGAGGCCGAAGCCGGGCGCCGCGACGCCCGCCTGGCGCTGGTGCTGGACACCTTCGGGGTCAGCCCCCCGAGCCCCGGCGCCACAACAACGCCCAGCCCACGGGAGGCCATCTAGAGCACGATCTCCACGCAGCAGGGGTCCCGGTGGGGCGAATGGGTGAACACCGTGACATCCCCGTCCTGGGAGACCACGAGGCCGATGGCGGCGGGCTGCCGGACCACGGCCCCGGCCACGGCCCGATGCCGGTTGCCGCGGGTTTCCAGGAACTTCGCCAGAGGTGCAGGCCAGTTCCCCTCGTGGGAGCGGAGCTTGACGCTGAACCCCTCGATTCCCAGGTCGCTGCGCAGCACCGCGGCACCATCGGCTTCGGTGAGATCGGCGCAGAACTGACAGCTCTCCTCCAGCGTGGCCAGGGCGGAGCGCAGCCGATCGTTCGCCCAGCTGGCCAGTTCCGCCGGTGAGGAGAGGCCCGGCTCGGTGCCGAGGGAGCGGCCCATCACGGTGAGGCGGTGCACCACTTCGAGGCTGAGGATTCTCACCACATCCCGGAGCAGACGCCGATCGGGCTGCGCGTACCAGCGACCCCCTGCGAACAGCCCTTCCGTCGGGGTCTCCGCCGGCAGCACCAGGATCGCTCCACCGCGACGGGCCCGCACCATCCTGCGGGCGATGCTCTGCAGCACCCGGTCGTAGATCCGCCGGGTGGAGCGGCGCACGATGGCGGCGATGTCCTTGCTCTGGCTGGCCCAGCTGCTGCTCGGGATGGGTGTCAGACCCTGATCCCCCGGCAGGCAGATGCGCTCCAGCTGGAGCCGGGGGCGGCACACCTCCCGGATCAGCAGCTCGGTCTCCGCCTCCAGGGCCAGCCCTGGAATCGTGCGCGACTGTTCCCGCACCTCGCCACGGCGGTAGACGGCCTTGGCTTCGCCGATCGAGACGGACACCACTCCCGGCGCCTCCGCCTCGATCACCAGCGGGGGCCGGTGCAGCTGCGGAGGGGACAGGGAGGCGCCCGGCCTGGCGATGGTGCCGAGGATGAGGGGGCCGTGGCCCCGGGCCCCGGCGGGAACCACCACGAACCCGGTGCGCTCCGGGTTGAAGGCGATGCTGATGGATTGCAGCTGTTTCGCCGTCAGCGCGATCGGGCGATGGAACCGCTGAATGTCCAGGGAGCGTTGGGGCTGGGCCTCCACGACCAGCGCGAAGCGCAGGTTGCGGCCTTCGTTCTGGTGAAGACTGGCCAGCAGGGCCACCTCCAGCGCGGTCTCGACGCAGAGAAGCTGCTCGGGGGTGACATGGCGGTCGATGAGGTCCCGCAGGGAGGGGATCCCCATCAGCGACTGGGCCAGTGCGTGGATGGGTGCTGGTGTCACCCCGTCGCCCTCGGATCAGGATGGTCCATCGTTGCCTGGGTTCGGCGCAGCGCCGATGTCGCTGATGCCACTTCTCCTGAACACGCCCCCGCAGACTCCGCAGCGCTGCCCCTGGACCGGCTCCGGGCCCTGCTCAGGCCCGCAGTGCTGATGACGGCTGGCTGGCGCTTCTGGATCGATCGCGGCGGCACCTTCACCGACGTGATCGGCCGCGACCCCGGTGGCGGCCTGCACGTGCGCAAGGTGCTGTCGGTGCAGCCGGAGCGGCCGGGCGATCCGGCCGTGAACGCCATCGCCGATCTGCTGGCCGCGGCGGCTCCGGTGGGCCCGGGGGCCGGCGATCCCCGCTCCGCGCTGGAGGAGGTGCGGCTGGGCACCACCGTGGCCACCAACGCACTGCTGGAGCACCACGGCGCCCCGGTGCTGCTGCTGATCAACCGCGGGCTGGCCGATCTGCTGGAGATCGGCGACCAGCACCGCCCCGACATCTTCGCCCTGGCGATCGAGAAGCCCAGGCCCCTGCAGGTGCGGGTGCTGGAGGTGGAGGGCCGGCTGGCCGCCGACGGCAGCGAACTGGAGCCCCTGGGCCTCGACGAAGCGCTGGCCGACGGCGTGCGCGCCGCCCTCGCCGACGGCTACGTCAGCTGCGCGGTGGCCCTGCTCCACGCCTGCCGCAATCCGGAGCACGAGCGCCGCCTGGCCGCCTGGCTGGAGCCCTTCGGCTTCCAGCGGCTGGCCCTCTCCCACCAGCTCAGCCGCCAG
>JALOOQ010000001.1 GCA_025454305.1 Cyanobium sp. Prado107 | reverse complement strand
GCCACCACCTCCTCCAGCATCCAGATGCCGCTGCCGGTGCGCACCGCCAGGGCGATGGCGTCGCTGGGCCGGGCATCCACCTCCAGCAGCGGCTGCTCGCCCTCGCCCTGGCGGCTGAGCTTGAGGGCGGCCCGGAAGGTGTTGTCCTCGATGGCGTGGATGATCACCCGCTCCAGCTGCAGCTCGCCGGCCTTGAGCAGCGACACCATCAGGTCGTGGCTGAGGGGTCGGGGCGGCGGTTCGCTGGCGACGCCGGCGAGGATGTTCTGGGCCTGGGCCTGATCGATCCAGATCGGCACCTGGCGCCGGCCCGAGGGATCGCGCAGCAGCACGATCGGACTGCGGCTGGCAGCGTCCAGCGCGATGCCGGCGACGCTCATTTCCACCATGGTCCAGGCCCCCCTCTGATCGATTATGACCAGCGGGGAGGACCGCAACGATGTTCACCGGACTGGTGCGGGCCACGGGCCTGATCGAACGGACAGGTGGCGGCGTGCGGCTGCGCTGGGCGGCCTCCCCCGGGGACTGGGGCCCCGCGGAGCTGGGGCTCGGTGACAGCGTGGCGGTGGACGGGGTGTGCCTGACGGTGGCGGAACGGCTGGCCGACGGCTTCCGCGCCGACGTGAGCGGGGAGACCTTGGGCCGCAGCACCCTTGCGGCCAAGGCCGACCGACGTGCCGCCGTGAACCTGGAACCGGCCCTGCGCCTGAGCGATCGGCTCGGCGGCCATCTGGTGAGCGGCCACGTGGACGGACTCGGCAGGGTGGAGGCGATCGAGGCCCGGCAGGACTCCTGGCACCTGGAGATCCGCTGGCAGGATCCCGCCTATGGGCGCTTTGTGTGCGACAAGGCCAGCGTGGCGGTGGATGGCGTCAGCCTCACTGTGGCCGGCAGCGGCGAGGGGGGCACCCGCTTCTGGATCGCCGTGATTCCCCACACCTGGGCCGGCACCACCCTGCGGCTGCTGCGGCCGGGCGACGTGGTGAACCTGGAGGCCGATCTCCTGGCCAAGTACGCCGAGAGCCTGCTGCGCGCGCGTCCCTCGACTCCGCCGTCCCCTCTTGATGCGGCCTGGCTGGTCGAACACGGCTGGTCTGCCTAGCTTCGGATCAGCCGAGCCGTGAGCCGATGACCCGTTCCTCCCGATTGCTTCTGGGCGGTCAGCTGCGGGCCTTCACCCTGTTCGAAGGGGTGCTGATGCTGGTGCTGGGGGTGCTGGCGCTGCTCTTCCCGGTGCTGGCCTCCGTGTGGGCCACGGCGGTGGTGGCCGTGGTCTTCCTGGTGGGCGGCATCGTGGGCTGGATCGACAACCTGATGCGGGCACGCCTGCTGAACCGCTGGCTCACCTTCTGGCGGCTGGTGGTCTCCACCCTGTTCCTGGTTGCTGGTTTCACCATCATTCAGCAGCTGGGCTCGGGCCGGGCCGCGGCGGCCGCATCGGTCGCCACCCTGGCCCTGGCGCTCGGCCTGGTGTTCCTGGCGGAGGGTGCGGTGGCCGTGGGCGTGTCGCTCTCCCACCGCCGCATCCGGGGCTGGGGCTGGGGCCTGCTCAACGGGCTGGTGACCCTGGCGCTGGGGGTGGTGATCCTGACCATGAGCAAGCAGGCCCTGCTGAGTGTCATCGGCATCCTGGTGGGCGTGAGCTTCCTGTTCAGCGGCATCGATCTGCTCACCTTCAGCGCCAGCTTCCACGACGACGAGCCGGATGACGCCGGGGAGCCGGTCTGAAGCACCCGGCAGCTCCCCAGCTCAGCCGGCCTCCTCGCCGCAGTCTCCGCCATCCAGACGCGTGAGCCAGATCGAGCCGGTCTCCGGGTGCAGTTCGATGCGGAATTCCTGGCCCGGCTCCAGGCCCAGCAGGCGGGTGTAGGCATTGCCGATCAGCAGGTTGCCGTTGCCGTGCACGCGGGTGCGGAATTCGGCCTGCCGCCCGCGACTGCCCGCCGGTCCGCCCGCAGCGGTGTGCTCCGGCAGGGCATAGCCCTTGGCCAGCACCAGCGCGCGGTAGAAGCTCTTGCGCAGCACCCGCCCGCTCGGCCCCACATAGCCGCATGCCCTGGCGATCTGGTCCTCAGGCCGGTTGCTCAGAGCCCGGGCGCGGTCCAGCAGGGCCTTGCCCTCGAGCATCTCTCCCGGAGCCGGGCCGTTGCCTGAAGCCATGGCTCTGATCCGCACCGACATGCCTGGGCAATTGTGCCCAGCTCCAGTGATCATCGGCAACCTGATTCCTTCACAGGCAGGTGCTCAGAGCAGATACAGGAGGGCGTAGAGCACCACCCAGATGCCGTCCACGAAGTGCCAGTAGAGCTCAGCCGCCTCCAGTCCGAAGGGACTGGAGGCGCTCACGGCCCCTCCACGCCTGGACTGCAGCGTCACCACGGCGATGCAGATGACCCCCAGCGTCACGTGCAGACCGTGGAAGCCGGTGAGGGCATAGAAGGTGCTGGCGAAGAGGTTGTCGGTGAGGCCGAAGGGCAGGCTGAAGTACTCCACCATCTGTCCCGCCAGGAAGGCGATGCCCAGTCCAGCGGTCACCGCCAGCCAGCCCTGGCAGGCCTGCGGACGGTCGGCCAGGCAGGCACGACCGGCCCGGTGGAAGGTGAAGCTGCTCACCAGCAGCAGCACGGTGTTGATACTGGGCAGCACCAGCTCCAGTTCGTAGGTGCTGCCTTCCGGCAGCGGGTTCACCGCCCGGAAGGTGAGGTAGGCGGCGAAGAAGCCGGCGAAGGTCATGCCGTCAGCCACCAGGAAGGTGGCCAGGCCGAACAGGCGGGCGTCGTGGTGCTGGTGCTCCGCATGGGCGGACGGCGTGGCCTCGTCCGGCTGCGTCTGGCTGCGCAGGTCGCTGGGGTTGGTGGTGGTCATCGGCCGCTCTCCGCAGGGGTATGGCCGTAGCCGTAGGGCTCGGTCACCAGCGGTGCCTCGCCATGCCAGTTCTCCACCGGTGGCGGCGAACTGGTGAGCCATTCGGGTGTGAGGGCGTTCCAGGGGTTGTCACCGGCTGACTGCCCGCGCAGGGCGGTGACCACAACGTTGAGCAGCAGCGGCAGGGTGCTGATCGCCATGATCAGCGCGCCCACGCTGCTCAGCTGGTTGAGGGTGGTGAAGGCGGGGTCGTATTCGGCCACCCGCCGGGGCATCCCGTTCAGCCCCAGCCAGTGCTGGGGAAGGAAACAGAGATTGAAGCCGATGAAGGTGAGCAGGAAGTGCAGTCGCCCGAGGTCTTCGTTGAGCAGCCGGCCGGTGAACTTCGGATACCAATGGTAGAGGGCGGCGAAGATCACGAACACCGTTCCTCCGTAGACAATGTAGTGGAAGTGTCCCACCACATAGTACGTGTCATGCACGTGAATATCGAAGGGCACCTGGGCCAGGGTGATCCCAGTGATGCCTCCGAAGACGAAGTTGAGGATGAACCCGCACGAGAACAGCATCGCTGAATTCAGGGCGATCTTGCCGCCCCAGAGCGTGGCCAGCCAGTTGAAGAACTTGATCCCCGTCGGCACCGCGATGAAGGAGGTGGCAATCGTGAAGAACAGCCGCATCCAGGGGGGTGTTCCGCTGGTGAACATGTGGTGAGCCCACACGATCAGCCCCAGGAACACGATGCCCATGATCGAATACACCATCGTGGTGTAGCCGAACAGGGGCTTGCGGGCGTGCACCGGCAGAATCTCGCTCACCAGCCCGAAGGCCGGCAGCACCATGATGTAAACGGCCGGGTGGGAATAGAACCAGAACAGGTGCTGGTAGACCACCACATTGCCCCCCAGGGCCGGGTTGAAGAAGCCGGTGTGAGCGATGATGTCGAAGCTCAGCAGGATCAACACTCCGGCCAGTACCGGCGTGGACAGCACCACCAGCAGACTGGTGCCGAGCATCGCCCAGCAGTACATGGGCAGCTGCATCATCTTCAGACCCGGCCGCCGCAGCTTGAGCACGGTGGCGATGAAGTTGACGGCGCCGAAGATCGAACTCCCGCCCAGCAGCAGCACGCTCAGGATCCATACCACCTGCCCGGCGGCCGGCGTGGTGAGGCTCAGGGGCGGGTAGGCGGTCCAACCGGACTGGGCAGCGGCACCGGCCAGGAGATAACTGCTGATCAGCAGCAGGCCCGCCGGCGGAATCATCCAGAAGGCCACCGCGTTGAGGCGGGGGAAGGCCATGTCGCGGGCGCCTACGTAGAAGGGGATCAGGTAGTTGCCGAAGGCGCCATTCACCACCGGCACGATCCACAGGAAGATCATCACCGTGCCGTGCAGGGTGAGCACCTCGTTGTAGGTGTCCCGGCTCACGAAGTCGGCGATCGGGCTCACCAGTTCCGTACGGATCACCCCCGCCAGGGCCCCACCCACCAGGTAGAAGAAGAATCCACACACCAGGTATTGCAGGCCGATCACCTTGTGATCGAGGCTGAAGCTGAAGTAGCGCAACCAGCCGCGGGGCTGGAGGCCCGGTTGCAGGGCGCTGGGGTCGGCGACGGTCATGACGGAAGGGAAACCTGCTGGGGAGATGCAGGACGGGATGGTGCGACGGTCAAGGGACGGGCCTCAGGCGGTGGTTGCGGGCGTGTTCTGAGTCACCCAGGCGAGATAATCGTCCGGCTCATGCACCACAACCGAGGTGCGCATGCCGCCGTGATAGGGACCGCAGAGTTCGGCGCAGATCACGGGGTAGGTGCCGGCCCGGGTTGCCGTGAGCGAGAGCACGGTGGGCTGGCCCGGAATGACGTCCTGCTTGAGACGGAACTCGGGCACCCAGAAGGCATGGATCACATCCCGAGCCTGCATGCGCAGTTGCACCGGCTGACCCAGGGGTACATGCAGCTCCCCGCTGGTGATGTCGTTGTCGGGATAGTGGAAGATGAAGGCGAACTGCATGGCCGTGACCTCCACCGGCAGCGGCGGGACAGCCGCTGAGGCCTCCGACCCGTCGCCGGTCTGATCCACATAGGCCTGGGTGCTGCCGATTCCGCCCCAGATGCGTTCGGCGCTGGCTTCGATGCCGTCGGCCAGTTGTGTGGGGTCCATTTGAGTGGGGTTCATGCTGCCGTGATCCATGGCCTGGTGCTGCATGGCGCCGTGGTCGAGGCTGGCCATGCCACCCATGCGGTCATAGATGTCGTAGCTGTAGATGCCGACGAACAGAATCACCACAGCAGGGATCGCCGTCCAGACGATTTCCAGCGGCAGATTGCCCTCGATCGGCAGCCCCTCCGCCAGCTCACCGGGGCGGCGCCGGAAGCGGATCAGGCTGTAAGCAAGAACGATCAAGATCCCCAGGAAGAGGATCGTGCCGATGCTGAACAGCACCCGGAAGAGGCTGTCGTAGGGCGGGGCGTTGGTGCTGGCGGCCACGGGCAGCAGGCTCACCTGGCTGCCCACCAGCAAGCCTGTGCCCACCAGAGCGGTGGTGGCCAGGGCTGCGGTGATGGCGGTGCGGATCTGCACAGGATTTGGCGGCTGTCTGGATCGCTGTTCGCCCAAGGCTATGGACGTTGTCGACGCACTGCGATGACCTGGTGGCCGACAGCGGTCAATGCGACAGTTGGTGACAATTGCAGCTCAGAAGATTGGCCTGCTGGCTTGCAGTGGACCGTTTCATGTCGCGAAATCAAGATCAGTGTGATCGGCTCCGCATCGGCTTTCGGAACTGCTGGCTACGTTGACGCGACCTCTTCGGGGTGCCATGTCCGCCAGGCCCCAGCACAGTCCGGGCAGCTCGGCCACACCGGTGCTTCGGCACAGCGCTGACGCATCAACCTTCCGCGGCACGCCGGATCGTCCCAGTAACACCGCCAGGTTCGAGCCGGTCACGGCCCATCTGGCGGTGGCACTGGTGGCGTTGGTGGTGATCGGTGGTGCCACACGGGTGATGGAGGCCGGCCTGGCCTGCCCCGACTGGCCGCTCTGTTACGGCCAGTGGCTGCCTGGGGGACGCATGAACCTGCAGGTGTTTCTGGAGTGGTTCCACCGGCTCGACGCCTTCGTGGTGGGGGTTGCCCTGCTCGTGCTCAGCGCCGCCACCTGGCTGGGCCGCCGCGATCTCCCGTCCTGGCTGCCCGGCTGCTGCATGGCTGCCCTGCTGCTGGTGGCACTGCAGGGTGCGCTCGGGGCACTCACCGTCACCCGGCTGCTGGCTCCGGGGCTGGTGACGGCCCATCTGGGCACCGCTCTGCTCCTGGTGGCGCTTGTCAGTGGGTTGCACCAGGCGCTCGAGGCGGAGCGCCTGGGCTCCGGATCAGCCCGGGCTCCCTCATCCCAGGTCCACCCCCAACTGCCCTTCTGGTGGACAGGTCTGGCGCTGCTGGCGCTTGTGCTGGTTCTCGCCCAGTGTCTTCTGGGTGGTTCCCTCGCCAGCCAGTGGGCGGCGGAGCGCTGCATCGCCGCCGCCGAGGGTTGCCAGTGGCTGCTGCGCCACCGGGTTGTCGCTACCCCTGCCGCCCTTGCGGTGGCCGCTCTGCCGCCTGCCGCGCTGGCGCTGCCGGCCACTGAACGCCACCTCCGCTGGTTCGCCGCAGCAGCGGCCCTGCTCGCCGTGCTTCAGGTGAGCCTCGGCGTAGCCACGCTGCGCCTTCAGCTCGCCGTGCCTGCGGTGACCGTGTCCCACCAGCTCGTGGCCGCTCTGCTCGTGGCGGTGCTGGGGGCCATGGCCGGTCGCAGCCTCCTGGCCCGCACCCGATCCCTCCATCCCAGCGGCGACCCCGCTTTCAACCCCAGCGCGCAGTCCGCCCATGGTTAGTTTCAGCACCCACACCCGTGCGATCGCTGCGGTCGAGGCCGCCGCCGCACCCGCGCTCCGGGCCGCGCCACCACCACGACGCATGCGCCTGCCGGCCTGGCTGGAGGTGGCCAAGCCGCGCCTCATTCCCCTGCTGCTGGCCACCACCGTGGCGGGCATGGCCGTGAGCCCGGACCCCGTGGATGCCGCCACCATCGCCTGCACCCTCGTGGGAGGCAGCCTTGCGGCAGCGGCGGCGGGAATCCTCAACTGTCTGTGGGAAGAACACCTCGACGGGCGCATGGCCCGCACCAGCCGCCGGGCCCTGCCGTCCGGCCGGCTCGACCGGACGAGGGCCCTGCTGCTGGCCGCGCTGTTCACCGTCACGGCCGTGCTGGTGCTGGTGATCGGCGTGAATCCGCTGGCTGCCAGCCTCTCCCTGCTGGGCCTCTGCAGCTACGTGCTGCTCTACACGGTGCTGCTCAAGCCCCGCACCCCCCAGAACATCGTCATCGGCGGCGTGGCCGGCGCCATCCCGCCCCTGGTGGGGGCCGCGGCGGCCAGCGGCGAGCTGGGCTGGCCGGGATGGTGGCTCTTCGCCCTGGTAATGGTGTGGACGCCGGCCCATTTCTGGGCCCTGGCGCTGCTCCTTCGTGACGACTACCGCTCCGTGGGCATCCCGATGCTCCCTGTGGTGAGCGGCGTGGAGGTCACTGGCAGGGCCATCCAGGGCTATGCCCGAGCCACTGCGCTGCTGAGCCTGGCCGGGGTGCTGGCTTTGCCGGCCGGCGGCCTGCTCTATGGCCTGCTGGTGCTGCCCTTCAACGGCCGCCTGCTGCAGCTGAGCGGCGATCTGGCCCTGCAGCCGGATGATGCCGGCCGGGCGCGGGCCCTGTTCCGCTGGTCGATCCTCTACCTCTTCGGCATCTGCCTGCTGCTGCTGCTGGCCCGGCTGCCCCTGGCTGAGGCCCTGCAGCTGCCGCCGTCCGTGCTCCCACCCGGGCTGCCTACATTGTCACCCTGACTCCACGGGCGACCCCACTGATGGGCGATGGTGCTGCTGGCGGCGGGCTGATCGAGCTCCGCGACCTGCGCAAGAGCTACGGCAGAGGCGAGAAGGCGGTGCAGGCCCTCGATGGACTCAGCCTCAGCGTTCCGGCCGGCAGTCTCTACGGGCTGCTGGGGCCGAACGGCTCCGGCAAGACCACCAGCCTGCGGATCCTCTGCACCCTCCTGGCCCCCGACTCAGGCAGTGTGCGCGTCGCCGGCGTCGACGCCCTGGCCCAGCCCCGGGCGGTGCGCCGTCTGCTCGGTTACGTGGCCCAGGAGGTGGCGATCGACAAGATCCTCACCGGCCGTGAACTGCTGCGCCTGCAGGGCGATCTGCACCATCTCGACGGTGCGGTGCGCAACCGCCGCATCGCCGAGCTGGTGGAGCTGCTGGGCATGGGTGAATGGATCGATCGCCGCTGCGGGGGGTACTCGGGCGGCATGCGCCGTCGGCTGGATCTGGCCTCCGCCCTGCTGCACCGCCCCCGGGTGCTGGTGCTGGATGAGCCCACCGTGGGCCTCGACATCGAAAGCCGCGCCGCCATCTGGACGGTGCTGCGCCAGCTGCGCGATGGCGGCACCACGGTGCTGCTCAGCAGCCACTACCTGGAGGAGGTGGACGCCCTGGCCGACCGCCTGGCGATCATCGAGCGCGGCAGGGTGATCGCCGAAGGGGTGCCGGCGGCCCTGAAGCAGGCCCTGGGCGGCGATCGCGTCACCCTGCGGGTGCGGGAGTTCAGCGATGCCGAGGAGGCATCGCGGGTGCAGCGGCTGCTGCAGGGCTGCGCCGGTGTGCGCCAGGTGGTGGTGAACCAGTCCCAGGGCTATTCCCTCAACCTGGTGGTGGAGCACGAGGGGGTGGTGGAGCAGCTGCGGCGGCAGCTGTCGGAGGCGCGGCTGCCGGTGTTCGCCCTGGCCCAGAGCCGCCCCAGCCTGGATGATGTCTACCTCCAGGCCACCGGTCGCACGCTGATGGACGCGGAGCTGGCCGTGGCCGGTCTGCGCGACCCCAAGGCGGAGCGCAAGCAGAGCATGCGCTGAGTCAGCCTTCCGTTCCCCGATTGCGGCCCACCGATGACGTCTGCCAATCCCAGCCTCGAAGCCCTGTCAGCCGAACCCTCGGCTCTCGCCGAGATCAGCCAGGAAACCTTGGCCCTCACCCGGCGGCTGTTCGTGCAGCTGCAGCGCCGCCCCTCCACCCTGGTGGCCGGCGTGCTGCAGCCGCTGATCTGGCTGGTGCTGTTCGGCGCCCTGTTCGCCAAGGCCCCCGAGGGTCTGCTCCCCGAGGGCATGAGCTACGGCCGCTTCCTGGGCGCCGGCGTGATCGTGTTCACCGCGTTCAGCGGTGCTCTGAATGCCGGCCTGCCGGTGATGTTCGATCGCGAGTTCGGCTTCCTCAACCGCCTGCTGGTGGCCCCTCTGCGCTCGCGCAGCTCGATCGTGCTGGCTTCCGTGCTCTACATCACGGTGATGAGCCTGGTGCAGAGCCTGGCGATCATGGCCACCGCAGCCCTGCTGGGCTACGGCTGGCCGGGGGGCGGCGGCCTCCTGCTGGTGCTGGTGACGCTGCTGCTGCTGGTGTTCGCCGTCACCGCCCTCAGCCTCGGCCTGGCCTTCGCCCTGCCGGGTCACATCGAGCTGATCGCGGTGATCTTCGTGGCCAACCTGCCGTTGCTGTTCGCCAGCACGGCCCTGGCGCCGATCTCCTTCATGCCCACCTGGCTGGGCTGGCTGGCGGCGATCAACCCGCTCACCTTCGCGATCGAGCCGATCCGTGCCGCCTATGCCGGTCAGCTCTCGCTCACGGCCGTGGTGCTCGAGGCCCCCTATGGCCAGCTCAGCGCCGCCGGCTGCCTCGGGGTGCTTGCGGGCCTGGCCGTCGGTCTGTTCCTGCTGATCCGTCCGCTGCTGGATCGCAAGCTCTCCTGACCCGGGCTCTCCCGGCTTCCCGCTCTGCCATGGCCCGTCTCCCCTCGCCCACCGGTCTGATCGTGTCGGTGCAGGCGCCGGAGGGCTCCCCGATGCGCGATCCCCAGGTGATCGCGGCGATGGCGGAAGCCAGCCTGCGCAACGGGGCCACCGGCGTCCGACTGGAGAGTCCGGAGCACATCGGCGCCGTGCGCCGCCGCTGCCCCGACGCCCTGATCGTGGGCCTGTGGAAGCGCACCTACTCCGATAGCGCTGTCTACATCACCCCCGGCTGGGAGGAGATCCGGGCGGTGTGGGCCGCGGGCGCCGACGTGGTGGCCCTGGATGCCACCGAGCGGCAACGCCCCGGTGGCCAGGATCTGGCCGACCTGGTGGCCAGGGCCGAGCGGGACCTCGGCGCCCCCCTGATGGCCGATGTGGACAGCGTCGCCAACGGCCTCCGGGCGGCAGAACTGGGCTGTCGCTGGGTGGGCACCACCCTGTTCGGCTACACCGAGGCCACTGCCCACGGCATGCCACCGGCCTGGGACCTGCTCGGCCCCCTGCGGCGGCAGCTGCCGGCGGATACCGCTCTGATCTGCGAGGGAGGAGTCGCCAGCCCCGAGCAGGCGGCCCGGGCCCTTGGCCTGGGTGCCGATGCCGTGGTCGTGGGCACAGCGATCACGGGGGTGGACCTGCAGGTGGGTGCCTACGCGCGGGCCCTCGGGTGAAGGCCCGGTTGCTCACATCATCCCGGGCATGCCCATGCCGCCCATCCCGCCCATGCCATCCATGTCACCGCCGCCGGCGGGGGCTGGCGGTTCAGGCTTGTCGGCGATCACGGCTTCGGTGGTGATCAGCAGCGAGGCGATCGACACCGCATCCTGCAGGGCCAGCCGGGTGACCTTGGCCGCGTCGACGATGCCGGCAGCCACCAGGTCTTCGTAGCCGCCGCTGAGGGCGTTGAAACCCTTGCCCTGGCTGAGGATCCGGGCGCACACCACGGCACCGTCGACGCCGGCGTTCTCGGCGATCTGACGGACCGGCGCCTCCAGCGCCCGGCGCACGATCTCCACGCCGGTGCGCTCATCGCCCGCAGAAGCGGCGGCCAGCCCCTCCAGCTCCGAGGCCAGCTCCAGCAGGGTGGTGCCACCGCCGGCGACGATGCCTTCCTCCACCGCGGCCCGGGTGGCGTTGAGCGCATCCTCGATGCGCAGCTTGCGGTTCTTCAGTTCGGTTTCCGTGGGGGCGCCCACCTTGATCACCGCCACGCCACCGGCCAGCTTGGCGATGCGCTCCTGCAGCTTCTCGCGGTCGTAGTCGGAATCGGTGCGCTCCAGCTCGCGCCGGATGGCCGCCACCCGCTCGGCCACGGCCTGCTGGTGGTCGCCGCTGGCGACGATGGTGGTGTCGTCCTTGGTGAGGGTGACGCGCCGGGCGGTTCCAAGGTCGGAGAGCTTCACCTTCTCCAGGGTCATGGCCTGGTCCTCGCTCACCAGGGTGGCACCGGTGAGGATGGCGATGTCCTGCAGGCTCGCCTTGCGGCGGTCGCCGAAACCGGGCGCCTTCACGGCCGCCACCTGCAGCACGCCGCGGCTCTTGTTCACCACCAGGGTGGCCAGCGCCTCACCGTCCACGTCCTCGGCGATGATCACCAGGGGCCGGCCCGCCTGGCTCACGGCCTCCAGCACCGGCACCAGGTCGGTGATGGAACTGATCTTGCGGTCGGTGATCAGCAGCAGGGCATTCTCGAACACGCACTCGCGCCGTTCCTGGTCAGTGATGAAGTAGGGCGAGATGTAGCCCCGGTCGAAGGCCATCCCTTCGGTGATCTCCAGCTCGGTGGCCAGGGAGTTGGATTCCTCCACGGTGATCACCCCGTCGGCGCTCACCTTCTCCATCGCCTCGGCGATCATGCGGCCGATCTCCTCGTCGTTGCCGGCGCTCACCGTGGCCACCTGCTGGATGGCGTCGCCCGCCACGGCCCGGGAGCGCTCGGCGATGCCCTTCACCACCTGTGCGGCCGCCTTCTCCATGCCCCGGCGCACACCCACGGGGTTGGCACCGGCGGCCACGTTGCGCAGCCCTTCGTGCACCATCGCCTGGGCCAGCACCGTGGCGGTGGTGGTGCCGTCACCGGCGCTGTCCTTGGTCTTGCTGGCCACCTGCTGGATCAGCTTGGCGCCGATGTTCTCGAAGGGATCCTCGAGCTCGATCTCCCGGGCGATCGTCACGCCGTCATTGACGATGTCGGGCGCGCCGAACTTCTTCTCGAGGACGACGTTGCGGCCCTTGGGGCCGATGGTCACCCGCACCGCGTCGGCAAGGGCGTTCACCCCCCGCTCCAGAGCGCCGCGGGAGGCATCGGAGAAGCTGACCAGCTTGGCCATCGGTGAATCAGACAACGCTTTGGATCCAGCGTCCCATGCCGCTGCCGCCTCACAGGTGGGGAAAGCCGAATTCCCCCTGGCCCGATAGCGTCTGGCCAGCCTGTGGCCTTGTGACCGGGACGATGGAGGATCTGCTGCACTCCGCCCTGGAAACAGCCCTCGACTCGGCCCGCGAGGGTGGCGACGGCGTGGTGCTGGATCCCACCACCAGCGCCAACGCCATGGTGTTCGCCCTGATCGCCGCCCTGGGGGTGGTGATGGCCCTGATCTACGTGCCGCTGCGGCTGTTTCTCACGCTCACAGCCCGCAGCCGCCGGCTGCGGCTGCTGCAGCGCATCCGCCAGCTGCGTGAGGAATTGGGCAAGCCGGTGGGGAGCCCTGGCAGCAGCGGCAGCCCCTGAACCGCCTCGGGATCAGCGCATCACCATGCCGCCGTCCACCTGCAGCACCTGGCCGGTCATGTAGGCCGCGGCCGGGTCGGCGGCCAGGAAACGCACGGCGCCGGCCACCTCCGCCGGCTGACCCATGCGGCCCAGGGGAATGGCCTTCAGGATCGGCTCCTTGTCGAGCCCGGCGGTCATGTCGCTGTCGATGAAGCCCGGGGCCACCGCGTTCACCGTGACGCCGCGGCTGGCGAATTCGGCGGCGCAGCTGCGGGTGAGGCCGATCACGCCGGCCTTGGCGGCGCTGTAGTTGGCCTGGCCGGGGTTGCCCATCAGGCCCACCACCGAGGTGATGTTGATGATCCGGCCGCTTCTGGCCTTGAGCATGGTGCGGCTCACGGCGCGGGTGCAGAGGAACACCCCGGTGAGGTTGAGGTCGATCACGCTCTGCCAGTCGGACGTCTTCATGCGCATCAGCAGCCCGTCGCGGGTGATGCCGGCGTTGTTCACCAGCACATCCAAGCGGCCCTCCTTCTCCAGCACCGCCTTCACCAGCGCCTCCACCTGCTCTTCCTCGGCCACGTTCGCCTGGTGGGCCCAGGCCTGGCCGCCGGACGCCTGGATCTCGCCCACCACCGCGTCGGCGGCTTCAGGGGAGCTGGCGTAGTTCACCACCACGGTGGCGCCGCCCGCGGCGAGCTCCCTGGCGATGGCGGCGCCGATGCCGCGGCTGGCGCCGGTGACCAGGGCGACCTGGCCGGCAAGGGGTGAGGCGGTGACCATGGTCTCGGGAGCTGGCGGCGGCGCCGATCGTATGGCCCCCCGCATCGTCATCCGCTGCCGCCGCTCAGCCCAGCCCCAGGGCCGTCAGCACCTCGGCGGGATCCAGCCGCTCCAGGCTGGCGGGTGTGCCGATTCCCTGCACTCCTTCGCGCGTCGGCAGATCCTTCGGGCCGCGTCCCAGCGCCACCACAGGGATGCCCAGCAGCAGCGCCAGTTCGACGCACACCGGGTCGCTGGCCAGCACCACATCGACGCTGGCGATGCGGGCGGCCAGCCGGCGGATCGAGCCTGCTTCCCCTGTGGCCGTGCGCAGGTTCGGCAGCCGGCGGCGGATCGTCTCGGGAAGCTCCTGCCAGCGACCGGGTGGCCAGTCGCCAGGGCCGCCGGCCGGAGCCAGCAGCAGCAGCGGCCCATCGCCGGTAGGCAGTTCGGCCGAAGCCGCCTCCAGATCGGTCCGGGACAGCTGCAGACGGAAGGCGGCGGCGTCGAGATCCACGCCCACCGGGCGCAGGAATGCCTGCCAGGCCTGAGCCCCCCAGACACCCTCCGGTTCCTGGACCGTGTCGGTGGCCGAGAACCCGGCAGCCGCAACCCGGCTGGGGATGTGACTCATCGACAGCATCAGATCCACCTGCCGCCCCCGGGCCCGGTTGATGCACAGTTGAAAGTCCGGTTCCCGCACCGAGCCGAGCAGGTTGGCCCAGTCGGCCAGGGTGGCGCCGGAGAAGGCGAAGGGGATGGAGCGCTCCACCTGGGGGTGCAGCGACCACAGTGACACCGCTGCGGCGGGGCACACCACCTGCGCCCGCGCGCCGAGCTGGTCGGCCACTGCCGCCACCGCCGGGAAGGCCTGGAGCTGACGACTGCTCTCGCCCGGGATCAGAAACAGGGCGCGCATGACGATGGCTCGGACTCGGCGGCCTGATTGTATGGATGCCGTTCGATCGGGCCCACTCGGCGGGAGTCGTCTGTGCATCTGCTGATCGCCGCCGCCGGCAGTGGCCGCCGCATGGGTGCGGTCGGCAACAAGCTGCTGCTGCCGGTGGCCGGACGTCCCGTCCTCGCCTGGACCCTCGATGCCGTGCTGGCCTGCACGGCGATCCGCTGGGTCGGCATCATCGGTCAGCCGGTGGACGCCGAGGCGGTTGCCGGGATCGTGGCCGCCGCCGCCCCGGATCGGCCGGTGCGCTGGATCCTGGGGGGTGACACCCGTCAGGAGTCGGTGCGGCGGGGGCTGGCGGCACTGCCCCCCGAAGCGCAGGGGGTGCTGATTCACGACGGCGCCCGGGCCCTGGTGGAGCCGGACCTGCTGGAGCGTTGCGCCGCGGCGGTGACCCAGGGCCAGGCGGTGATCGCCGCCACGCCGGTCACCGACACGATCAAGCAGGTGGACGGTGAGGGCATGATCACCGGCACTCCGGACCGCAGCCGGCTCTGGGCGGCCCAGACTCCCCAGGGCTTCCCGGTGCAGCAACTGCGCCAGGCCCACACCACCGCCGGGGAGCGGGGCTGGAGCGTCACCGACGACGCGGCCCTGTTCGAGCGGCTTGGGCTGGCAGTGCAGGTGCTGGAAGCGCCGCCCTCCAACATCAAGCTCACCACCCCCTTCGACCTCACCATCGCCGAGGCCGTGCTGGCTGCCCGCCGCTGACGAGGCTCTGGTGGTGCCAGCTCAGATCGACACGTCCAGGCGTCCGCCAGTGGCATCCAGCCGGGCCCAGGCCCCCAGGGGCAGGGCGGCATTGCCGGGCTCATGGCCCACCGGCAGGGCGGCCAGCACGGGGATGCCCAGGTCGGCGGTGCGTTCCCGCAGCACCTGTTCGACGCTGAACCGGTCCGTGTCGCCAGCCGCCTCGCCGTCGACGGCGTCGGTGGCGTCCGGGTCGTCGCAGTCGCTGAAGCGGCCCAGGCCGATCCCGGCGAGCTGGCCGAGCGCACCGCTCAGGCGCCAGTGGGTGAGCAGGCGGTCGATCCGGTAGGGGGCCTCACCCACGTCCTCCAGCACCAGGATGGCGCCGCGCAGATCGGGCAGGTGAGGTGTGCCCAGCAGGTGGGTGGCCACCGTGAGGTTGCCCACCACCAGCGGCCCCTCGGCGATTCCGCCCACCCAGCCGACTCCCGGCAGGGCCGGCAGCGGTTCGCCGAAGAGCAGGGCCCGCAGCCGCTCCTGGCTCCAGCCCGGCTCGCCCGCCAGGGTGGTGAGCAGGGGACCGTGGATGGCCCCCCCGTGCCCCAGGGCCAGCTGGGCCCAGAGCAGCGAGGTGACATCGGAGAACCCCAGCAGCCACCTGGGCGCCAGCGGCAGGGGGCGCTCCAGCAGCCGGGCGGCGCCCCAGCCGCCCCGCAGGCAGGCCAGCAGGTCGGCGCCGCTGCGGCTGGCCCGCTGCAGATCGTCGCGGCGCTGGGCATCCCGCCCCGCCAGGTAACCCCAGCGGCGTTCGTGCACCGGCTGGCGCTGCACCTCCAGTCCCCAGCCCTCCAGCACGGCGATGCCCGCCTCGAGGCGCTGCACGGCGTGCGGCTCCACCAGGGCCGAGCTGGCGGCCACCGGTGTCACCCGATCACCCGCGTGCAGCGGCTGTGGCCAGACCACGTGGCCGGGCCCGCCGGCGGAGGTCGTCGTCATGACGGTCCTCCCAGCACCAGGGCCAGCAGCAGCAGGGCCCCCAGCCGCACCTGATGCCCGAAGTGACGGCCGTAGGCCGCCGCCCCCAGGCCGGGACGGCGCAGGGTCCAGCCCTCGCGCAGCATGCCCGCGGCGGCGATCCCTCCCAGCAGCCAGCCGAGCGGAGCCAGCCCCCGCAGGCCTGCGGCCAGGCCCAGCGCCAGGGTCGTGCCGCCGTAACAGAGGGTCACCACCTGGGGCGCCTGACGGCCGAGGCTGAGGGCACTGCTGCGCACGCCGATGGCACGGTCGTCGTCGCGGTCGGCCATGGCGTACACCGTGTCGAAGCCGAAGGTCCAGAGCACCGTGGCCAGCCAGGTGAGCAGCAGGGGCCAGCCCCCTGCCAGCGAGCCGGTGGCGGCCGCCCAGGGGATCAGCACGGCGAACCCCCAGCAGAAGGCCAGCACCAGCTGCGGGTAGGGGAACCAGCGCTTGGCCGAGGGGTAGAGCAGCACCGGCGGCAGGGCGGCCAGGGCCAGCAGCAGGCACAGAGCGCGGCCGCCGGATGGCAGCCCCCACACCACCACCGCCAGGGCGATCAGCAGGCACAGCAGCAGCAGCAGCAGCGCTTCCGGCACGCTCACCCGCCCGGAGGCCAGGGGCCGGCCGCGGGTGCGTTCCACCCGCGGATCGATGCGCCTGTCCCAGAGGTCGTTGGCGATGCAGCCGGCGGCGCTCACCGCCAGCCCGCCGATCACGATCCATCCCACCAGCGCCGGCGGCGGGGGGGCGGCGGCGCTGAGCCAGAGGCTCCATCCCGCCGGGATCAGCAGAATCAGGCGGCCGCTGGGCTTGTGCCAGCGCACCAGCTCCAGCCAGGCCCGTCCTCGTGCCCTGATCGCCGAGCCGGCCATGTCCGCCTTCCGCTGCGCCGCAGGCTAGGGGGCGCCGGCGGTGGCAAAGTGGCGCCGCGCCTGCCCCGCCTGCCCCCATGGTCCGGGCCTCCCAGTCCTCCACGACGTCGGAAACGGGCGCCCAGCCTGAGGCCGCGGCGGATCCCAGGCCGCTGTCCCGCAGGCGGGTGGCCGCGATCGACATCGGCACCAACTCCATCCATCTGCTGATCGCCGAGGTGGATGTGCAGCTCTCCACCTTCTCGGTGCTGCTGGCCGAGAAGAGCACCACCCGGCTGGGGGAGCGGGATCCGGACAGCGGCGATCTCAGCGCCGCCGCCATCGAACGCTCCTTCCGCACCCTCAGCCACAACCGGGAGCTGGCCGAGAGCCATGGGGTGGAGCAGATCGTCACCGCCGCCACCAGCGCCGTGCGCGAGGCCCCTAACGGCAGGGACTTCCTCCAGGCGATCCAGAACCAGCTGGGGCTGGAGGTGGATCTGGTGAGCGGTCCGGAGGAGGCCCGCCTGATCTACCTGGGCGTGCTCTCCGGCATGGCCTTCGGCGAGCGCCCCCACACGATCATCGACATCGGCGGCGGCTCCACCGAGCTGGTGCTGGCCGACGGCCGTGACGCCAGGGCCCTCACCAGCACCCGCATCGGCGCCGTGCGGCTGCAGCGCGAGTTCTGCCAGCAGGATCCCCTGCCCCCCGAGCGGCGGGGCTTCCTGCAGGCCTACATCCAGGGCGCCCTCGACCCGGCCGTGGCCGAGCTGCGCCGTTCCCTGCGGCCCGCTGAGGTACCTCAGCTGGTGGGCACCAGCGGCACCGCCATGGCCCTGGCGGCCCTGGCGGCGGCGGACGATGAGCGCCCCACCCTCAAACTTCAGGGCTACCGGCTCAGCCGGGAGCGGGTGGATCAGCTGGTGGCGCGACTGCTGGCGATGACGCCCGAGCAGCGCCGCGCTCTGCCCGCCATCAACGAACGCCGGGCCGAGATCATCGTGCCCGGCGCCCTGATCCTGCAGACGGCCATGGCGATGCTGGGGGCCCGGGATCTGGTGGTGTGCGACCGGGCCCTGCGGGAGGGTCTGATCGTCGACTGGATGCTGCGCAACCGCATCCTCGGCGACCGTTTTTCCTTCCAGAGCACGATCCGGGAGCGCACGGTGCGGCATCTGGCCCGCAGCTTCGGTGTCGACCTGACGCGGGCCGAGCGGGTGGCCGAGCACGCCCTCAGCCTCTACGACCAGAGCCGGGGCCTGCTGCACGATGACGCGGGGCCGGGCAGGGAACTGCTCTGGGCCGCCGCCCTGCTGCACACCTGTGGCAAGAGCATCAACATCTCCGCATACCACAAGCACAGCTGGTATCTGATCCGCCACGGCGAGCTGCTCGGCTACTCCCAGGCTGAGCACCTGATGGTGGCGGCCATCGCCCGCTACCACCGCCGCAGCCTGCCCAAGAAGCGCCATGAGTCGTGGTTGCTGATCGAAGGCCGGGAGCAGCGGCGCACCGTGGCCTCGATGGCGCTGCTGCTGCGCCTGGCCGCGGCCCTCGACCGCCGTCCTGCTGCGGTGATCCAGGCGATCCGCATGGGGCCGCTGCCGCCCGGCGACGACCGGGGTGTTGCTGTGGAGCTGGTGCCCAGGCAGGCGGGTCCGGGTGAGGGGGCCGTGGACCTCAGCCTGGAGCGTTGGAGTCTGCGCTCCTGCAGCGACGTTGTGATGGAGGCCTCCGGCCTGGTGCTCAGGGTGGCGGAGCCTGTTCAGCCCTGAAGCGGCGCCAGCGAACTTCCTGGATCGAGCCCATGGGGGTTGGCTCCGACCGGCCGATGCTCACCATCACCAGATCGGGCCGGCCTGCAAGCACAGCAATCTCGCCATCGAGGGGAAAGCGTTGCTCAGCGTCCAGCGTGCCACGGAACAGGGTGCGGCCGTCGGCGCTGCGCACCTCCAGCCAGCTGGGTTCTGATGACTGCAGCACCAGCTCAGCTGATGTGTCTGCGGCGGTACGGGTGCCCTTGGCGGACGTGACCGGGGGCGGAGGGGGAGCGGCCTGACCGGTCGTGAGGCGGGGCAGGCCCTGGCGGATCACCAACGCCACGGCAGCGGCCGCGCCCAGGAGGGCCGTCAGGGCGAGCAACGCGGATCGGCCCGTTCCGGAACGCCGGGCCGGGCTGGCTTGGACCCGGTCCACCCGTCCTGCGGTGGGCTCGCTCGGGGATCCCAGGGACGCCTGTCGCAGAGGTCGCTGCGGTCGAAAGCCATCACTGCAGCGCAGGGCCTCGATCTCGGCGTTGATCTCGATGCCCAGGCTGTTCGCAACGCGCCGGGCCTGGGCGATCACGAACACCGCTTCCGGCAGCAGGTCGCGGTCACCGGCCTCCAGGGCCTGGAGTTGCTCCCTCCCCATGTTGAGACGGTCGGCCTGCTCCTCCAGGCTCAGGCCGCAGGCCTGGCGTGCCTGCGCGAGCCGCCGCCCCAGTTGCTGCAGTGCCGGATTGGCTTCAGCGCTCACTCAGCGGGAACGGCGGATGAACGGACAGGGCGCAAGGCGGGACGGGCGCATCGGAAGGAGGTGCGCCAGGGAACTGCAGAGACACAGCAGAGCAGACGGTGGGCCGACTGCCTGTCGACACATTCTGCCCCGAGTGCGCCGATCTGCACCACTGTTCAGACGGGGTGTGAACCGGGCATCGGCCTCGGCCTGGAGCCGGGTGGATGAAGGTCAGGGGTTTGAAATGGGCGATACTGGATTCGAACCAGTGACCCCTTCCGTGTGAAGGAAGTGCGCTACCGCTGTGCTAATCGCCCGTTGCAGCTGCAGCCATTCCGGCTGCGTTGCCCCTGCAGCCCTGGTGGGCTCCGGTGAGGCGAGCTTAGAGCACGGCCCCACCCGCCGTCCGGCGATCGGCGACCATGGAGCGCCGTCCGTGGCCCCGTCCTGTCTGTGATCCCGCCGCAGTCCCGCCCCTCTTCCCACCCCCGGAACGGATCTGCGGTGCCGGTCTGCACCCCCGACGCCGGGCGGGTGGATGTCCTGATCGTGGGTGGCGGGGTCTGCGGCACCGCCCTGCTGTTCGAACTGGCCCGCTACACCGACCTGGAACGCATCGTCCTGGTGGAGCGCTACCCCCAGCTGGCGCAGGTGAACTCCAGGGCCTCCAGCAACAGCCAGACGATTCACTGCGGTGACATCGAGACCAATTACACGCTGGAGAAGGCCCTGGGCGTCAAGCGCACGGCCGAGATGATCGTGCACTACGCCCAGCTGCTCGAGCCGCACGTGCGTGAGCGCTGCGTCTTCCGTACCCCGAAGATGGTGCTGGCTGTGGGCGAGGCGGAGTGTGAAGCGCTGCGCGAGCGCTTCGAGCGCTTCTCCTCCCACTTTCCCGCCATGGAGCTGCTGGAGAAGGAGCAGATCGCCGCATGGGAGCCCAATGTGGCTCTGCTCAACGGCCAGCTGAGGCCGGAGCCCCTGCTGGCCATCGGCATCCGCAGCACCTACACGGCCGTCGACTACGAGCAGCTGGCGGCGTCGTTCGTGGATCAGGCCCGTGCCGCCGTCGCCGGCAGCACTGCGGCCGACGGAGGGCCCAGACACCTGGATCTGCTGCTGGGCACCACCGTGCGCCGGATCACACCCGACGGGGACCTCTTCCGCGTCGAGCTGGCCCCCACCCCGGCTTGCGGCACCAGCCAGAGCGCTCCCCGGGAGATCCTGGCCCGCCACGTGGTGGTGAACGCCGGCGCCCACAGCCTGCTGATGGCCCAGCAGATGGGCTACGGCCTCAACTACTCCTGCCTGCCGGTGGCCGGCAGCTTCTACTTCACCCCCGATCTGCTGCGGGGCAAGGTGTACACGCTGCAGAACGACAAGCTGCCCTTCGCGGCCATCCACGGGGATCCCGACGTGCGCGCTCCCGGTCAGACGCGCTTCGGCCCCACCGCCCTGCTGCTGCCGCTGCTGGAGCGCTACCGCCCCGCCTCCTTCTGGGAGTTTCTGCGGGTGCTGCGGCTCGACTGGGCCGTGCTGACCGTGCTCTGGCAGCTGCTGCGGGTTGCCGACATCCGCAACTACATTCTCAGGAACCTCCTGTTCGAGGTGCCCTGGCTGCGGCGGCGGCTGTTCCTGGCCGATGCGCGCAAGATCGTGCCCGGTATGCGGCTGGAGGACCTGCGCTTCGCCAAGGGCTTCGGCGGTGTGCGCCCGCAGCTGATCGACAAGCGTGAGCGCCGGCTGATGCTGGGCGAGGCAAGCATCCCGGCCCGGCCGGGGCTGGTGTTCAACGTCACCCCGTCCCCGGGAGGCACCTGCTGCCTGGGCAACGCCGCCCGCGACCTGGAGGCCATCGCCGAGCGCCTCGGCTGCGGATTCGACCGGGAGCGGCTGGCCCGGGAGCTCTACGGGGAAACGACGCACAAGGTGGCGGCCTGAGCTCAGCCCGGGTCCGGTACTCCCCCCCGGAACAGATGGCGGTGGCTGCCGGAATACAGCAGCGAGCGGGCCTGCTGCGGTGCCGCCAGGGCCGGACTCACCACGTAGAGGGTGGTGCGGATCAGCTGGCGCTCCCGGCTCGCCCGGGCCATCTCGGCAAGCGGCACCACCGTGATCCACTCATCCGGCCAGCTCACCCGGTACCCGATCGCCACAGGGGTGTCCGCGGGGTAGTGCTCCAGCAGCTGCGCCTGCACGTCGTCCACGTGGCGGGCGCTGAGGTAGAGGCAGAGAGAAGCCCGCAGCGCCGCAAGCCGCGGCAGGGCCTCGCTCTCGGGCATGCCGGTGCGGCCTCCGGCCCGGCTGAGCACGATCGTCTGCACCAGCCCGGGGATGGTGAGCTCCTGGTTGAGTGCCGCGGCGGTGGCCTGGTAGGCGCTCAGTCCAGGCACCACCTCAGCCTCCAGCCCCGCTTCCCGCAGTCGGTACAGCTGTTCGGCCAGGGCCCCGTAGAGGCAGGGGTCGCCGTCGTGCAGGCGCACCACGCGCAGGCCGGCGCGAGCCCGCTCCACCACCACCTCCATCACCTGCTCCAGGGTGAGGCTGCTGGTGCGGATGCGTTCACAGCCCTCGGTTGCCAGGGCGGCGATCTGAGGATTGATGAGGGAATCGGTCCACACCAGCACTTCGGCCCGCTCGATCAGCCGAGCGGCCCGCAGAGTGAGCAGATCCGGGGCCCCCGGCCCCGCCCCCACGATCCATACCGGGTGGAGACCGGACCCCGGCGTGCTCAAGATCCGACTCCGCGGCCGACCGCGGCGGGATCGGGCAGGGGCCGGCCACGGCCCACCAGCCACCAGAGCCCCAGCCCGCCGAGGCCGATCAGCACCAGACTCATCAGCTGGGCCATGCGGATTCCACCTTCACAGAACGTCGGTTCGGAGAACAGGCAGAGGGGATCGATGCGCAGTCCCTCGATCCAGACCCGGCCGCTGCTGTAGGCCATCAGGTAGACGCAGCTGAGGGCTCCTGCCGGCAGACGCAGCCTGCCCTGGCTGGCGCGGCGGAACAGCACCAGCAGCAGGACGGTGACCCCGAGGTTCCAGAGGGATTCGTAGAGAAAGGTGGGGTGGAAGTAGAGCTGCTCGAGGAATTCCGGTGTGCGGTTGGCGGCCGGGATCTTGAGCTTCCAGGGCAGCTGGGTTGGCAGGCCGTAGGCCTCGGAGTTGAAGAAATTGCCCCAGCGGCCGATGGCCTGGCCCAGGGCGACTGAAGGCACCAGCACATCCAGCAGGGGCCAGAAGGGCTGACGACGCCAGCGGCAGAAGAGGATGGTGGTGACCATCCCACCGATCAGTGCGCCATGGATGGCGATGCCGCCGCGCCAGATCGAGAGCACATCCACCCAGTTGCTGGCGTACTGGCGCCACTCCAGGGCCACGTAGTAGAGCCGGGCACCGAGCACCGCGCCGAGCACCAGCAGGGGCAGAAGGTCGGCGATCAGGCCCGGATCGATCCCCCGGGCCTTGGCCAGGCGGGTGGAGAGCACCAGCCCCACCAGCACGGCCAGGGCGATCAGCAGACCGTACCAGCGGAGGGCAAAGGGGCCCAGCTGGAAGACCAGGGGCCCCGGAGAGGTGAAGGTGGCGAGAACTGACAAGGGTGCTCGGGCTGGGTCCGCTCAGACGATGCCTTCGGCCGCCTGCACCTTCTCCACCTGACGCTTTTTCAGCACCAGCATGATCTGGGCCACGGCGATCGCCGCAAAGAAGGCCAGCAGGCCGATGATGCGTTGCGGGTTCTGGAGCACCACCTCGGCGTCCACCTGGCCGAAGCCACCCACGTTGGGGTCGTTGGTGATCGGGGCTCCGGCGGAGACGGCGTCGCCCACGGACACGATCAGGGAAGGACCGGCCGGGATGGTTTCGCTCACGAGGGTGCCGTCCTCGGTGCTGATCTCCACCTGGGTGGCGCCGTTGTCGGCGGGGGTGATGGCCGCGATGGTGCCGGTGGTGGGAGCGGTGAAGACCGTGTTGTTGCTTTTCTCACCGGTGGGATAGACCTGGCCCCGGCCCCGGTTGCCGCCCACATGCAACTGGTACTTGCCGAAGTGGATGCTGCCGTCAGCGGCGGGGTCGGGGGAGAGAACGGGGAAGACGATCTCGCGGTGGTCATCCCCGGGCAGCGGCCCCACCAGGAGAATGTTGGGCTGATCCTCGGAATACTGGCTGTAGAAGATGCCTGCCGTCTCTTCCTTCAGCTCGTCGCTGAGGCGGTCCTGCGGGGCAAGGGTGAAGCCGTCGGGGAGCATCACCACGGCGCCCACGTTCAGGCCGGTTCCGCTGCCGTCACCGGCCACCTGCTGCACTGACGTGTCGTAGGGGATCTCGACGACGGCCTTGAACACCGTGTCGGGGAACACCGCCTGGGGCACTTCCACCCGGGTGGGCTTCTGGGCCAGGTGGCAGTTGGCGCAGACGATCTTGCCGGTGGCTTCGCGCGGACTGGCGTAGTTCTGCTGGGCCCAGAAGGGATAGGCCCAGCTCGGCGCGGCTGCGGAGGTGAGCAGGCTGAGGCAGAGGGCTGCTCCGAACAGGGGCCGGAGCAGCGGGGCGCACGTGGTGACGAGGGAGGAGAGGAGCGGACGCATCGGTGGCAGTGACGACGGTGGCGGTGACGACGGGGAGGGAGGGTTCAGCTGGCCGGGGTCACGCCCACCAGGGGTTGTCGCCGGTGCGGAAGTCGGTTTCGCCCCACTGGCTCAGGAAGACCTTGTCGTCCTCGACCGACACGTGGGCCAGGGCCAGGGAGAGGGGCGCCGGGCCACGCACCACCTTGCCGGTGGCGTCGTACTGGGAGCCGTGGCAAGGGCAGATGAACTTGTTGGCGCCGCTGTTCCAGGGAACCACGCAGCCGAGGTGGGTGCAGATGGCGTTGATGCCGTAGCTGCCGATGGCGTCATCGCCCTCCACGATCAGGTAGGTGGGGTCTCCCTTGAGGCCCTGCACCAGGCTGCGGTCGCCGTCCTTGTGGCTGCCGAGCCAGCCGCTGGCGGTGACCGGATTGCCCAGTTCGTCCTTGGCGGCGGTGCCGCCGCCGGAGCCGCCTGCGCGGGGCGGGATGAAGTAGTTCACCACCGGATAGAGCGCACCGAGCGCGACGCCGGTGACCGACCCGAAGGTGAGCAGGTTCATGAACTGCCGACGACCCATTCCGGGCACATCACCACTCGAGGCGCTCGCTGGGATCTGGGTCATTCGAGGTTGCTCCCTGGAGCCACGGCAACGTGCGTGCCACCTTAAGGCCTGCCCAGTCCCAGCCCCAGTGGCCCCCGATCGCGTCGATCCCCATGCGCCGCACGGCGGCGCTCCGCTCACGGGTGTGGAGCTCCAGCGGGCACTGCGCGCCCGCTGGCAGGCGTCCTACGACCTGCAGGTGGTGCAGCGCCGGCGGCGGCTCTATCTGCAGGTGATGTGGGGCCATCTGGAGCAGCAGTCCTTTCCGCTCAGTGCCGAGGCCTATGCCGCCAGGCTGGAGGAGGTGGCGGCGCTGCTCAACGTCATGGGTGTGGCCTCCCAGGTGCGCCGATGGCTGACCACCACCACCGGCAGGCCCCGCCTCGGCCGCGCCCTGGGACTTGCCCTGGATCCACCGCCGGAGCGGGCCGGGGAGTTTCTGCTCTAGTCGGGGCCCACGATCCGGGGACACCGATTCGTTGGAACCCACGCGGCGCCGGACCCCACGGACAGGCCTGCACGGCACGGTCCGGGATGCGCGCGGGCTGCGGAGGTGTTATCCAAACGCTGGAGGCCTGGCGCGATCGTCACACTCCGTCCCTTCCTTGCCTGACCTATCCCCATGCGTCGTCCACGGCATGCCGGCACCTCCTGCGCCGGGACCGTCTGTACCCCCGTGCTGGTGAGTGTGGGCATCGGGCTTTCGCTGCTGCTGCCGATGCCTGCCGAAGCCGCCCGCTACGAAGCGATCTGCGGAAGCAAGCGCTGCCGAATCGAGGTGACTGATCAAGGGGTGAAGGGCCCTGCGGGCTTCATCCCGGCCGATCGCATCGCCCAGTGGAACGCCGTGGGCTGGGACAACCACAATGCCCTGGTGTCCTCGCTCGGGGCGACCGGTGGCGCCTTGACCGGAACCGTGGTGGGAGCCCTGGCCACCTGCTGGACCTTGATCGCCTGCCCGTTCGGCATTCTCGGCGGCGCCGTGGTGGGGGGCGTGGCCGGCTCGCGCGCAGGCAAGACGGCTGACTACCAATTCTCCGTGGCCGGTTACGACCAGCACGGCAACCCACTCACCGAGACCTTCCGATTCATCCATGTCAGTCCGGTGCGGAGCCTGGTGGAGAACCTCACCAGAGTGTCGGGTCTGGAGATGGGCGTACGTCGGGAGGTGGCCATTGCGCCGCCTTCGCCCAGGGTCCCGCGGCCGGCCCTTCAGCGTTCCACACCCCCGCTGCCTGCGCCGTCCGTGCCCTACCCGCCCACGCCTCAGCCAGCTCCAGCTCAGCAGGCGGCTCCCCCGTGGACTCCGCCGCTGGCGGAGCAGGATCGACCCGAGCCGGGCCCGCTCCAGAGCGAGATGCCCGTTCTCTACGACGCCATCGACCCCTATCAGGGAACACCGCTGTTTCCCTGAGGGCTGGGCCGGAGCCGCTCGACCAGCGCCACCAGGGCGACGCCGATCAGGAACAGGGCGGTGATCGCTCCGCTCAGGAGCAGCATCGTCACCGGGTCGGTGGAGGGAGTGAGCACGGCCCCGGAGACCGCCGAGATCAGCACCACCCAGCGCCAACCGGCGAGCATGGTGCGCGAGCGGATCAGGCCCAGCGCCCCGAGGATCAGCTGCAGCACGGGCAGCTGGAAGGCCAGGGCGGTGGCCACCATCAGCAGCAGCACGAAGTCGAGGTAGCGCTCGATCGACCAGCTGGGCTCCACCACATCGGCACCGAAGCTCACCAGAAAGCGCAGAGCGGCGGGCACCAGGGCCCACCAGGCGAAGGCCAGCCCAGCGGCGAAGAGCACGGCCGACCCACCCACCGCCGGGGCCACGAGCCTGCGCTCGCGGCGGCTGAGACCGGGCAGCACGAAGGCCAGGAACTCGTAGAGCACCCACGGCAGGGCGAAGGTGAGCCCGGCGTAGCCGGCCACTTTGAGCGACACGAACAGGAACTCCCCGGGCGCCAACTGCAGGAAGCGGATGCCTTCGGCGGGCATCTCCAGCACCCGCACCAGCGGCTTCACGAACAGCAGTGCGGCCGCTGCGCCCACCACCACCGCCAGCAGGCTTCGCAGCACCCGGCGCCGCAGCTCCTCCAGGTGGTCCACCAGGCTCATCTCCACCTCGCCGGGGAACTCGTCGCCGGGCGAGGTGGGCGTGCCGGCTGCTGCCGGCACCAGGATCGGCGGCGGCGCAGGCAGGGCTCTCTGCAGGGCCGCCTCGGTGCCGTTGATTGGCCCGTCGGACCTGGAATCGGAGCGGATGTCGGAAGGGGGGCTGGTCATGGCTGCCCTGCTGCCAGGAGGTTAAGGGCCCGCTCTGGCTCACCCCAGATCACCTCGCCGCCGCGGTGGCGCACCGTGCCGGGAGCGGCGCCGGGGATCCGCTGCAGATCTTCCACCGGCACCATCACCACGGGAACCCGCCCATTGGCGCGGCCGCGGCTGAAATGGGCGGCCAGGTCGGCCGCGCACTGCAGATCGCTGTCCATGGCGGGAGCGTCTGAACTCTTGAGCACCACATGGCTGCCCGGCAGTTCCTGGGCATGGAACCAGAGGTCGCCGCGCCGCGCCTGGCGGAAGGCGATCCATTCGTTCTGACGGTGGTTGCGCCCCACCTGCAGGACGATTCCGGAGGCGGTGCGCAGCTCCAGCGGCCTGGGGCCTTCAGCCTTGACGCCGCAGTGCCGCTGCCGCCCTGGCCGGGTGGCGCCGGATCGTCCCGGCAGGACCTCCAGTTCCTCCTCGATCGCCAGGAGCTGCTCGATGGTGTCCGCCTGCTCCAGGTAGGTGAGGCTGGCGGCGAGCGTGGCCAGATGCTGGTCGTGCAGCTCGATCCGGGCGCCGATCGCGGCGGCGGAGCGGCGCAGCTTGCGGGCCTTGCGGTAGAGCTTCTGGGCCTCCTCGATGCCGGAACGATCGGGCTGCCGCTGGCTGAGCAGAGCATCGGCCCGGCGTTGCAGCTCCTCGGCGGCGGGGACGGCCGCCAGCAGGGCCTGCTGCTCCTGCAGCCGGCTGCTCTCACGCTGCTGCAGCCGTTCCAGCAGCTGCCGGATGTGCTGGCGCCGCTGCTTCAGCTGCTGCCGGGCCAGGTGATCGCGGTAGTAGGCGGCCAGGGCCCGGTTGATGGCAAGGTCGGATGCGGGGGCGGCGGCAGGCTCCTGATCCCAGCAGGCATAGCCCCCGTCCAGGGGGTGCCAGCTGAAGCGTTCCGCCGCCAGGGCCTGCAGCCAGCCGCGCCAGTGCTGCCAGAGCTGGTGCCATTGCGCGGCGCCGAGGCTGTTCACCTCCTGCTGCAGCAAGGCCTGTGGTGCCAGCTGGGTGGCCAGGGCGGGACTGATCCCCTGGTAGGCATCCCGCAGGGCCTGGCCGAGGGGCAGGGGGAGCAGCGTGAGCCGCCGCTGCCAGCTTGTGAAGCTCTCCTCCAGGCTGGGCGGTTCCCCGCTGAGGGACGGCGGCGGCTGATACGGGTCACCGGTGCCGATCGGCCGCAGCCGCGACTGGCTGGGCTTCACCTGCCGGGCCAGCGCCACCACCTGCCGATCCCCGTCGAGCAGAAACAGGTTGCTGTGGCGTCCCATCAGCTCCGCCACCAGCCAGCGCTGCACGGGTTCGCCAGGCCGGCGCGCGAACCCCAGCTCCACCACCCGCTCCCAGCCCGGCTGATCGATGCGGATCAGCGCCAGGCCGCGTAGGGCGTGCTGCAGCTGCTGAGCCAGGGTGCTGCCCTCTCCCTGGCGCGGCGGAGTGTCGATGGCATGCACCCGTGCGGCCTCGGCCTGCCAGCTGAGCTCCAGCCAGCTCATCCCCTGCAGGTGGCGTAGGCCGATCTGGACGCTGTGGGCACTGCCCTGCTGCGCCTTCTCGAAGCGGCTGGGCAGCAACACCGCCCGCCATTCGGCCAGCACCGCCCTGAGGCTGGTGAAATCCATCGGCTGCAGCCTCGCCATCACCTGCGCCGGAGAGCACCACGCCGGCTTCTACTCTGCAGCCCAGCCCCCAGCGCTGCGATGGCACGCCTCACCGTGATCACGGGCCCCAGCGGTGTGGGCAAGGGCACCCTGGTGCGCCAGCTGCTGGAGCGGCATCCCGAGATCTGGCTGTCGGTGTCGGCCACCACCCGGGCACCGAGGACTGGAGAGACGGAGGGGGAGAGCTACTTCTTCCTCAGCCGTGAGGATTTCGAGCAGCGGGTGCGCGCCGGTGGTTTCCTGGAGTGGGCTGAATTCGCCGGCAACCTCTACGGCACTCCGCGCCGGGCGGTGGAGGACCACCTGGCGCAGGGCCGTCCCGTGCTGCTGGAGATCGAACTGGAGGGAGCTCGCCAGGTGCGGCGGAGCTTTCCCGCCGGTTTCCAGCTGTTGATCAAACCCCCCAGTTTCGAGGAGCTGGAGCGCCGCATCCGCGGACGAGGCACTGACGATGAAGCGGCCATCGAGAAGCGACTGGAGCGTGCCCGGGTGGAGCTGGCCGCCGAGGGGGAATTCGATGCGGTGCTTGTCAACGACGATCTGGACGCCTGCCGTTCGGCCCTGGAGCGGATCATGCATCTGACCACCAAAAAGCCCCCCATCGGGGGGGCATCGGCCGCCGGCTAGCTGGGATGGCCGGGTCCTGGCGGGTGTCAGTGGCGACCGCTGTCAGAACGGTCAGAAGATCAGGTCGGGGAAGGTGCGGAAAATCTCGATCGTGAGGGCAGCTGTAAAGGTGAACCAGATGGCTGCCACGACTGGGGCGGTGGTGAGGAATTTCGTCATGATTGCAAGAGTCAGCGGGGCGAAACGGTCACTTTGGAGTCGGCTTCAATCATTTTTCCGCCAACGAACTCACTGAAGGCCGCGAGAGGCCAGACGGCGGCCGACAGGGTGGATTTGAACGCCAGGGGCATGTCGATCTGGATCTCCTTCATGGTGGCGTCCTTGCCTGCGCGGGCGGCGATCAGGTAGGCGCGGCCGGCCCAGCCGATCGTGCCAGCGATGTAGAGGAAGAGGAGGCCCGGGATCAGGAAATCACCGGCATGGCTCCAGCGGCCGTCCACGATCAGGTGGGGCAGGCCATCCGTTCCGCAGAGGGCCTGGCTGTAGTGCTCGAAGCGTGCCTTGGCCTGAGCCGTCTGGGCACCGGCGGCCCGCTGCTGGAAGCGGGGATTTTCGGCGCAGGGGGTGAGTCCGGCAACGGATGCGTCGGCATGGGCGACGGGTGCCAGACCGAAGATCAGGAAGGCGGAGAGCAGAACCGCGCACAGGCGGGGGAGGAGACGTCGCATCGCGGTGCAGGATGTCACGAGCGGACAGTAGGGGCGCTGCAGCGGCACCATGCCAACGGTTCTGGCCCTCGAAACAAGTTGTGACGAGTCGGCCGCCGCCATCGTGCGCGACCACACGGTGCTCGCCAGCGCGGTCGCCTCGCAGGTGGAGGAACATGCCCGCTGGGGCGGCGTGGTGCCCGAGATCGCCTCACGCCGCCACGTGGAGGCCCTGCCCCAGCTGATCGGCCAGGTGTTTGACCGCAGCGGTCTGCAGCCGGCGGCGCTGGACGCCGTGGCCGCCACGGCCGCGCCGGGACTCGTAGGCGCGCTGCTGGTGGCGTCGGTCACCGGCCGCACCCTGGCGCGCCTGCACGGCAAACCGTTCCTGGCGGTGCATCATCTGGAGGGGCACCTGGCCTCCGTGCAGCTGGGTGAGCCCCTGCCACCGGGTCCCTACCTGGTGCTGCTGGTGAGCGGTGGGCACACCGAGCTGGTGCGGGTGGCGGCACCGGGGCGCTACGAGCGGCTGGGCCGCAGTCACGACGACGCGGCCGGCGAGGCCTTCGACAAGGTGGCGCGGCTGCTGGGGCTGGGCTACCCCGGTGGTCCGGCGATCCAGGCGGCGGCGGAGGGGGGGGATCCTCGTCGCTTCCGCCTGCCCCGGGGGCGCGTGTCCAGGCCGGACGGGGGCTTCTTCCCCTACGACTTCAGCTTCAGCGGCCTCAAGACGGCCATGCTGCGGTTGGTGCGCAGCCTGGAGGGTGAGGCCGAGGGTGCGGCTGGACGTGCGTCCCTGCCCCTGGCCGATCTGGCCGCCAGCTTCGAGCAGGCGGTGGCCGAGGTGCTCGTCGAGCGCAGCTGCCGCTGTGCCCTGGATCAGGGTCTGGGCACCCTGGTGCTGGTGGGGGGGGTGGCCGCCAACCGCCGGCTGCGCGGCCTGCTGGAGGAGCGTTGCCGTCGGGATGGTCTGCACTGGCGGGTGGCTCCGCTGGCCTACTGCACCGACAATGCCGCCATGATCGGGGTCGCCGCCTGTGAGCGCCTGGAGCATGGTCAGCGCAGCGCGATCGACCTCGGCGTCGCCGCCCGCCTGCCGCTGGATCAGGCCGCATGCCTCTACGCCACGCCACCGCCGTTCTGACCTCACTAGGGTGGGGTGCCAACGCGCCCCATGCCATGGCCAGCGCAGACACCGTTGAGCCTGCTGACGCGCACCCGGCCCGCACCCAGGATGCCGACGTGCAGCCTGTGAGCAGCAGTGAACTCAACGCCTGGAGGCGTGGCTTCACGCCTCAGGCCGAGATCTGGAACGGGCGTCTGGCCATGCTCGGTCTGTCCGTTGGCCTCACCGTGCTGCTGATCGCCCGGCTGGCCTCCCGCTAGGCGGTGCGACCGCGCAGGGCCTGCAGAAGTTCCCGGGGCCTGATGCTCTCGGCGAGGGCCTCTTCCGGCGTCACCCGGCCGTCCTCCACCAGATCCAACAGCGACTGGTTACTGGTCACCATGCCGTCAAACCGGCTTCGGCGCATGATCTCCTCCACCTCATCGAGTTCGCCCTGCTGGATGTAGTCCTTGCAGGCATCGGTGTTGATCAGGATGTCCTGGTAGGCGGTCCGCTCTCCGGTCGTGGTCCTGATCAAGCCCTGGGAGATCACGGCCAGCAGCGTCTCGGACACCGCCTGCCGGACGCTCTCCTGCTCGTTGGGGGGGTGCATGCCCAGCACCCGCTCCACGGTCTTGATGGCGGAGTTGGTATGCAGAGTGCCGAGTACCAGCTGTCCGGTCTGGGAGGCCTCGATCGCCGTGGCGAGAGTGAGCCGGTCGCGGATCTCACCGATCAGGATCACGTCCGGGTCCTCCCGCATCGAGGCCCGCAGGGCATTGTGGAACTGCAGGGTGTGCAGGCCCACCTGACGCTGTCGGATCAGGGACGCGCGGCTCTGATGCACGTATTCGATCGGATCTTCGATCGTCACCACATGACGGGACATGTGGCGATTGATCCAGTCGATCATCGCCGCCAGGGTGGTGGTCTTGCCACAGCCGGTGGGACCCGTTACGAGCACCATTCCCTTGGGACGGGTGCAGAGCTCGCTGAGTACCGCCGGCATCCCCAGCTCGTCGAGGGTGGGGATCTCGTGCGGGATCAGACGCAGCACCACAGCGGGACCACGAAGGGTATCCAGCAGGTTGATCCGCACCCTCACGAAGGGGAAGGCATGGGCGCCATCGAATTCCTTCCTGCGCTCGAACCGCTCGATCTCCTCGGGGCGGAGGATTTCGCGCAGCCAGCGCTGGAAGGTGTCGGCGTCGGTCACCGGCCAGCCGGTGCGCAGCATCGCGCCGGCGGAGCGGTAGCGCGGCTCCTCGCCGACGCCCAGGTGCAGGTCGGAGTAGACGCGCTCGTGGGCCAGCCGCACCATCCCCTCGAGATCGGCGGGCTGGTCGCCGAAGCTGGCCGAGGGGGCCGGGGCCGGCGGCGGCGGCAGCGGCGAGAGGGGCAGTGGAGAGGTCGTCATCGGAGACCACCGATATGGCGAAGCTTGGTGGCTTCCGGCCGTTTTGTCAGCCCCGGATCAGCTCCTGCAGGCGTGCTCCGTAGGATCCGCCCGTCCGCCAGCGCCCCACTCCGGTGTCCCAGCCCCTGGTCACGATCGTGCTCGGCACCCGGCCCGAGGCGATCAAGCTGGCCCCGGTGATCCGCGCGTTTCTGGCGGCTCCCGACTTCCACACCCGGGTGGTGCTCACCGGCCAGCACCGCGAGATGGTGAGCCAGGTGATGGAGCTGTTCGGGCTCGAGGCCGATCGCGATCTGGCGCTGATGGCGCCGCAGCAGACGCTCACCCACATCACCTGTGCGGCCCTGCAGGGCCTCAAGGAGGAATTCGCCGCGCAGCGGCCCGACCTGGTGCTGGTGCAGGGGGACACCACCACCGCCTTCGCTTCGGCCCTGGCCGCCTTCTACGAGCAGATCCCCGTCGGCCACGTGGAGGCGGGCCTGCGCACCGACAACCTGCTCGATCCCTTCCCGGAGGAGGCCAACCGACGGCTGATCTCCCAGCTGGCCCAGCTGCACTTCGCCCCCACCGATCGCGCGGCGGCCAACTGCCGGGCCTCGGGGGTGGTGGGAGAGGTGCTCACCACCGGCAACACCGTGATCGATGCGCTGCTGCAGATGGCCGACCAGGCCCCCGCCTACGAGCTGGACGGCCTCGACTGGCAGGGGCAGCGGGTGATCCTGGCCACGGTGCACCGGCGTGAGAACTGGGGTGAGCGGCTGCAGACCATCGGCGCGGGATTCCTGCAGCTGCTGGAGCGCTTCCCCGACACCGCGCTGCTGCTGCCACTGCACCGCAATCCCACCGTGCGCGAGCCGTTGCAGGTCCTGCTCGGCAGCCACCCGCGGGCCTTCCTCACCGAACCCCTCGACTACGGCCAGCTGGTGGCGGCGATGCGCGGCTGCACCCTGGTGCTCACCGACTCCGGCGGGCTCCAGGAGGAGGCCCCTGCCCTGGGCAAGCCGGTGCTGGTGCTGCGCCGCACCACCGAGCGGCCCGAGGCCGTGGATGCGGGCACGGCCCGCCTGATCGGCACCGCGACGCAGGACATCGTCGCCGAGGCCAGCCGTCTGCTCACCGACACCGAGGCTTATCAGGCGATGGCGCATGCCCACAATCCCTTCGGCGACGGCCAGGCCTCAGGCCGGATCGTGGCTGCGGCCCGCCACTTCCTCAGCGGCGGCGGCGGGACCAGGGCGGCAGGTCGATGAACACCCGGGCACCGGGCTCCAGGCCCGAGAGAATCTGCGTGTCACGCCCGCCGCTGATGCCGAGCTCCACCGGCTGGAAGCGGGGCTGACGGTCTTCATCCACCAGCAGGACGCCGGGCTTGCCATCCTCGGTGACGATGGCCACCGTGGGCACCAGGGTCTTGGCCTGCACAGCGCCGGTCCGGAAGCCCACGTCGGCGGTCATGCCGATGCGCAGATCGGGCTGGGGATCGGTGAACTCCAGAAACACATCGAAGGACGTGACGTTGTTCAGCTTCACGGCCCTGGGGGTGATCCGCCTCACCCGCGCGGCGAAGCTGCGCTCGGGGAAGGCATCGACCCTCACCTGGGCGGGCTGACCGACGCTGATCCTGCCGATGTCGCTCTCGGGCACCTTCGCCACCACCTCCAGCCCCTGGGACAGCTCCACGATCGAGGAGCTGGTGGCTCCGGCCGTGGCCGAGGCGGTGGTGGTGGGGGTGACGAAGGATCCGGGATCGGCGAAGCGCTGGCTGATCACCCCGTCGAAGGGGGCCCGCACGATCAGCTCCTGTTGCTCCACCCGGCGGGCCTCGAGGCGCTGGCGGGCGGCCTGCACCGCCGCCAGATCCACTTCATAGGTGCTGCGGACGGCGTTGTAGTCGCTGAGGCTGATGGCGCGTTCGCGGAACAGCCGTTCGTTGCGCTCCAGTTCGCTGCGGCTGCGGATCAGCTGGGCCTCCGCGGACCGCAGCTGGGCCTTCAGTTCACTGAGACGCTCGTTCAGATCGCCGGCGTCCATGCGGGCCAGGGGCTGGCCGCGGCGCACCAGATCGCCCTCCTCCACCAGCAGTTCCTCGAGCACCCCCTGGCGCTTCGGACTCACATTCACCCGCTGTTCGGCCTCCAGCTCGCCGGAGGCGCTCACCACGCCCGGGAGCTCACCGGAGGTGGCCTGCACCGTGTAGGGGCCTAGGTCGGCCTCACGGGGGCCGCGCTGGCGCTGCCAGAGGGCGAGGCCGGCCAGCATCATCACCAGCACGGCGGCCCCTGCCCAGAGCCGCCGCTGTCGCCAGGGGGGCGGCCCATCGGGCCGCCGCAGCGGTGTGGGGCTGGCAGGGGGGGGGACGGGTGTCACCCGGCGCAGGGGGGTGAGGGTGGGAATCGGGTTGCCTGCCACTCACACCAGTTTCGCGGTTGGACCGCGGCTCCGGCGAGGCGTCCAGCGTTTCCGGAGGTGCCGGACGCTCCGTAGATTCCAGCCATGCTCAAAGCCGGAATCGTCGGTCTGCCCAACGTGGGCAAGTCGACCCTGTTCAACGCCCTGGTGGCCAACGCCCAGGCGGAAGCCGCCAACTATCCCTTCTGCACGATCGAGCCCAATTCGGGCGTGGTGGCGGTGCCCGACCCGCGGCTCGACCAGCTGGCGACGCTGAGCGCCAGCAAGGAGATCGTGCCCACCCGGGTGGAGTTCGTGGACATCGCCGGCCTGGTGAAGGGCGCCAGCCAGGGCGAGGGCCTGGGCAACAAGTTTCTGGCCAACATCCGCGAGGTCGACGCGATCGTGCACGTGGTGCGCTGCTTCGACAGCGAGGACGTGATCCATGTGGCCGGTTCGGTGGACCCGGCACGCGATGCCGAGGTGATCAACCTGGAGCTGGGCCTGGCGGATCTGGCGCAGGTGGAGAAGCGTCGCGAGCGCCTGAAGAAGCAGGTGCGAACCAGCAAGGAGGCCCAGCTGGAAGATGCCGCTCTGGAGCGCATTCAGACGGCCCTGGAGGCCGGCGCCGCGGCCCGTGTCGTGCCCTTGAGCCAGGAGGAGGCGAGCTTGATGAGGCCTCTGGGCCTGCTCACCGCCAAGCCGATCATCTACGCCACCAACGTGAGCGAGGACGACCTGGCCTCCGGCAACGCCTATTGCGACGCGGTGGCGGCCCTGGCGGAGAAGGAGGGCGCCGGCACGGTGCGCATCTCCGCCCAGGTGGAGGCCGAGCTGATCGAGCTGCCGGAGGAGGAGCGCGCTGAATTCCTGGCCGGCCTGGGGGTGGCGGAGGGGGGGCTGCGGAGCCTGATCAGGGCCACCTACAGCCTTCTCGGTCTGCGCACCTACTTCACCACCGGCGAGAAGGAAACCCGTGCCTGGACGATCAGGGCCGGCATGACGGCCCCCCAGGCGGCCGGCGTGATCCACACCGACTTCGAGCGCGGCTTCATCCGCGCCCAGACGATCGGTTGCCAGCAGTTGCTGGAGGCGGGATCGCTGGCTGAGGCCCGCAACAGAGGCTGGCTTCGGGCGGAGGGCAAGGACTATGTGGTGGAGGAGGGCGACGTGATGGAGTTCCTGTTCAACGTCTAGGCCTCGTGCAGGCGTCGATGCGGGTTGATGGCCTCCCCGTGTGTTCGGCCAGAATCCCTGCAGAGCTGGTCGCCGCCATGAGCCACGTCCACGACCCCTCCCCGTCGGCTACCGGTGAGGAGCCCGGGGCCCATCCCCACGATTTCGACGTGCAGAAGGAACTGCACCGCCGGATCCGCAACGATCCGGACTACGACGACTGGGAGTACGGCACCGAGCCCCTGCCGCATGAGGCCTGGGTCAAGCGCGGAGACACGGACTCCGGGGCCTGATCCTCCGCACCAGCTGCAGGCCCGCCAGGCACAGCCCGGCCATGACCAGCCACAGCCCGGCCCCGTGGCCCTGCCCCTCCAGGGCTAACCCGGCCAGCAGGGGGGCGCCCAGTGCGCTGATGGCGAAGCACTGGGAGAAGAGGGCCATGGCCACCCCCTGGTGCTCCTCCGGGGTGATCTCGATCACCGCCTCCGTGGCGATCGGCAGGAAGGCCGCCTGACCCACCGCCAGCGGCAGCTGGGCCAGCAGCACCAGCCACACCCCCCCCGTCACCAGGGCGGAGAGCGACAGCAGTGCGGTGCCCGCTGCGAAACTCGTCAGGCTCAATCCCAGCCCCCTGGCCACCGGCCGCCGCGCCAGGGCCTGACCGAGGGGCCACTGGATCAGCACGAGCAGCCCCAGCTGCAGGCCGATCAGCAGAGCTCCCAGGCTCTCGGACAGGGCCTGACGGCGCAGGCCGCCGCGGACCAGATCCAGGGGCAGGGCGCTCTGCATCAGGGCAGGCAGCGAGGTGGCCAGCAGGGCGATGGCCAGCAGCGGCAGCAGCGCCCGCAGCCAGGGTGCCCAGCGGTGCGACTCGGCACTCGGCTGCCGGCGGACGGGATCGGGGAGCGGGCTCAGCAGCAGCAGCACCACCATTGCGGCCAGGCAGAGCATGTCCAGCAGATACACCCCCCGCAGCAGCCCCAGCGCCGCCAGCGCGGCCCCCAGCAGGGCGCCACCGGCGATCCCCGCGGCGTCTGCACTGCGCACGAGGGCGAAGCCCCGGGCCGAGGGGATCGCCGTGGGGCCACGGCCACAGCTCAGCGGAACCGCCAGCTCGATGGCCGGCCAGTAGAACCCCATGGCGATGCCCAGCAGCAGCTGTCCCAGCAGATAGCCCGGGAAGGCCCTGGCCGCGAACAGGATGCTGTCGGCCGCCAGGGAGAACAGAACCGCCAGCAGCACGGGCAGCGAACAGTTCAGGCCCCGGTCCAGCAGCAGTCCGCAGAGCAGTCGCCCCACCGTGCCGGCCAGGGCCGCCAGGGCCAGGCCCTGGGTGACGCTGGTGGGGCTGAAGGCCGCCTGGTGAAACACCATCGGGGTGAGATACAGCACCCCGCCGGCACCGATCGACCCCACCAGCCGCAGCACGGCCACTTCCCGCAGCGCCGGGGGAAACTGGAGACACCAGTGGCCCACCCTTTGCCATCTGGCCTGCCTCAGGCCCACGGCCACCGTGGGATCGGCTCCGGCATCCGTCCCGGCGCTCGCCTCCCCGTTCACCGTTGCCCCCCAGCCGCTGCCGCGGTTTTCCGCTCGCCGGCCCTTGCCAAACCGCCCCCCCAACCGCTCTTCAAACCGCCGCCGTCTCTCGGGTGTGCTCGCCAGTCTGCTGGTGCTCCTGCCGCTCGGCTGGTTGCCACCGGCACGGGCGGTGGACGAGCTGGTGGTGCGCTTCGAGGGGCTGGAACTGCCGATCGAGCTGGCCGATCTGGAGGCCTGGAGCCGTGACCATGATCGGCCCCGCGGTGATCTCGCCCAATGGCTGAACCTGCTGGATGATCGCTCCCGCCGGGGTCTGGTGGGCTTGCTGCAGGCACCTCTGCTCAAGCACCGCAGCTTTGCCACGGAGCTGCTGGGGAGCTGGACGGGCGAGCAGATGCTGCGGGAGGTGGGCGGGCTCGTGACCGGTCCGGGGGGGGAGAACACGGCTCCGCTGCTGATGGAGAGCCTGCGCCGGCTGTTCGAGCGTCAGAGGTCGGTGACCGCTGTGCAGCTCCTGCGCGAACTGCCGATGCCTCGGGTCACGCTGCAGGTGGATGGTCTGCTCGCCCTGGCCCAGCACTGGCGAGCCCAGTTGCAGCATCAGCGGGATGCTGTCGCCGAACTGCGGCGCCTTCCCCTGCCTCTGCGGCAGACGCGTCCCCTGGTGGACGGTCCGCGCCGTACCCGGCCTGCCGAGCCCGTGCGGCTTCAGCTCGCCGTGGCTCACCGGCCCATGCCGCTGCCGGTCGATCTCTGGCCGGCCCTCGGTCCGGCCCAGGCCGAGCCGCGGCCCCTGCTGCTGCTGATGCCGGGCCTGGGCGGCAGCCGCAGCCAGCTGACCTGGCTGGCCGCTTCCCTGTCCCAGCAGGGATGGCCGGCCCTGGTGCTCGAGCACCCCGGCAGTGATGAACAGGCGGTGAAGGCCTCGCTGGCCGGAGAGGGTCCGCTGCCGGGGGCCGAATCGCTTCCCCAGCGGCTGGCCGATCTGGAGGCCGTGCTCACGGCCCTGACCGAGGGCCGGCTGCCGCCCCTGGGCCCTGCCGGTGCCGGAGATGCCGGAGTGGTGCTGATGGGCCATTCGCTCGGAGGACTGGCGGCGCTGATGGCCGCGGGGCTGGTTCCGGAGCAGGGGCTCTCCGGTCGCTGCCGTCGGGCCCTCACCTCCCTGCCGCTCACCAACCTCTCCCGCCTGCTGCAGTGCCAGCTGGAGGCCGTGACCGGCGATGGCGCCCCCCGGGCCCTGCCCGGCTCCGACGACCCGTTGCCGCGGCTGGCGGGCATCCCGCTCCTGGGGGTGGTGACCTTCAATGGCTTCGGCAGCCTGCTCTGGCCCGATCGGGGACTGGAGGATCTCCCCGTGCCGGTGCTGATGGTGGGGGGCAGCCTCGACCTGATCACGCCGCCGGTGCAGGAGCAGCTCAGCCTGCTGATCAGCAGTGGCCATCCCCGCAGCCGCCTGGTGCTGGTGGATGGCGGCAGCCACTTCTCCCCCGTGCGCCTGGACGGTGAGGGTGAAGCCCTGTTCCGGATTGGGGAGCAACTGGTGGGTCAAGACCCTGAGCTGGTGCAGGAGCTGCTGCTGCGGCTGACGGTGGAATTTCTGGAGTCGGCCAGGCATGCCGCCCTGCTCATGCCCCAGAGGCGCCGGCACGGCGGGGTGGAGGCCTACGTCCTCGACCGGGATGCCGCCCGCCGGTGGCAGCGTCGCCTGCCGGCCGACCCCGCTCCTCTGAAGGAGGGTGCTCAGGTGCTTCCGCTCAGAACCGGATCCGGGGATCGAGCAGGGCCACCAGCAGGTCCACCACCACGGTGACCAGCACCACGAGGGCCGCCACCACCACCACGATGCCCTGCACCAGGGGATAGTCACGCTGGGCGATGGCCTCCTGAAGGCGCGCGGCGATCCCCGGCCAGGAGTAGGTGACCTCGATCAGCAGGGCGCCGCCGATCAGCGAGGCCACCGTGATGCCGGTGATCGTGAGCACCGGCAGCAGAGCGTTGGGAAGGGCATGCCGCAGCACCACCCGGGCCTCGCCCAGCCCCCGGCTGCGGGCCGCCTCCACGTAGTCGGAGGCCAGGGCCCGGCGCAGATTCAGCCGCAGGGCGTTGGTGAAGATGCCGCTGAGCAGCAGTGCCAGGGTGGACGCCGGCAGTGCCAGGTGCCGGATCGTGCCGCCGAGCTGATGCCATTGGCCCGTGGCGAAGCCATTGCGCAGGCTGTCGAGCAGGAAGAACCCGGTGCCGGCGGGGGGCAGCAGGGTGGGCGGGAACCTTCCTCCCACCGGCAGCCAGCCCAGCCACACGGCGAAGATCAGCTGCACCACCATCGCCGCCCAGAAGGGCGGCAGGGCGTAGGTGCCGATCCCGTAGAGCCGGCCGGCCAGATCAAGCCTGCTCTCCGGCCGGGCGATGCCTGAAAAGCCCACCGCCAGTCCCAGCAGGGCCGCCAGCAGCAGGGCAGTGATTCCGAGCTCCAGGCTGGCCGGCAGGCTCTGGCCGATGATCCGGCTCACCGGCTCCTGGCTGTTCAGCGACTCGCCCAGATCCCCCCGCAGCAGATCCGCGAGAAAACGGCCGTACTGCCTTAGCAGGGGCTGGTCCAGACCCAGCTGGCTGCGCAGTGCCGATCGGGCCGCTTCCGGAGCACGGGTGCCCAGCACCGCGTCCACCGGGTCGCCGGGGGCCACACGCAGCAGCAGAAACACCAGGCTGGCGATCAGCCACAGCATCACCGGCACCAGCCCGACACGGGCGGCCAGATAGCGGGCCAGGGCGCTGCGGCGGCTCATGGCAGGCGCTGCAGCGCCTGCAGCATCAGCCTCCCGTTGCCGTCGAAGCGCGGTGCCGCGAGCCGGCGCTGGGCCCAGGCCCGCGGGGTCACCAGCCACAGGGGGAGATAGGGGACGGCAGCGGCGGTGCGCTGCTCGATCGTCTGCAGCAGCTCCAGACGCTCGGTCCCCGTAAGCCCCTCGCTGAGCAGCAGCTGCTCCTGCAGCCCGGGTGCGGTCCAGAAACTGCCGCTGAGGGCACTCTCGCCCCGGAGGCAGCGATCACCCTCCGCCTCGCTGCAGCTGAGCAGGGGAAACAGGTAGGCCTCCGGGTCGCGCACCGCTCCACGCCAGTCGAGCATGACGGCGGGGAAGGCGCCTTCGCCGAGCTGCCGGTACACGGTGGTGGATTCCATGCCATTGGGCTGCAGCTCGATGCAGTCGCCCAGATCGCGGGCCAGCTGGGCCTGCCAGGTGAGCACCATCAGACGGTCAGAGGGGATGTTGGACCGGAAGGTGAGCGGCAGCTCCAGCACCTGCCCGTCGCAGTAGCCCGCCTGGCGGAACAGGCTCCGGGCGGTGTCCGGGTCGTAGGCCGGCCAGCCGTCCCGGATTGCGCCACTCACCGCCGGCGGCACCAGGTCGCGCAGGGGAGTCCGCAGCCCCTGGCTCACCCGCTCGGTGATCAGCCGCCGATCGAGGCTGTGGGCCAGGGCCCGGCGCAGCCCGGCGTCGTTGAAGGGCGGCTGGGTGGTGTGCAGCGTGATGTAGCCGATCTCCAGGGCCGGACCCTGGCCCTCCCGCAGTTCGCCCCGGATCGCCCTGCGCTGCAGGGCCTGCTGGTGGTCCTCGTGCAGGCCGGTGGAGAGCAGCACATCCACCTCGCCGCTGCCCATGGCCCCGAAAAGGGCGGTGGAGTTGCCGAGGCTCACCAGCACGATGCCGTTGTTGCGGGGTCGCTCGTCCCAGTAGCGCTCGAAGGGCTCCAGGCGCTGCTGCTGGTCGCTGAAGAAGCTCAGTCGGTAGGGCCCCGTGCCCACGAAGCGGTCGCTGAGGGCCCGATCGCCGTGGTCCCGGTAGGCCTTGGGGGAGACGGGCGTGAGGTTGATGGTGCTGAGCAGCTGGGGCAGCACCGTGGTGGGGCGCTTCAGCCGCAGCTTCAGCTCGTGGGAGCTGCTCGCCCGCACCGTTTCGATGCGGTCGTCGAGCAGGTAACTGAGGGTGCCGATCGCCAGGAAACGCTCCAGGCTGAACACCATGGCGGCCGCATCGAAAGGAGTGCCGTCGTGGAACAGCACATCGCGGCGCAGGGGGATGGTCACCGTCAGGCCGTCGGGGCTGACCCGGGGCAGCTCGGACGCCAGGGCGGGCACCACGCTGCCGTCGTCCTTCAGGCGGTAGAGGGGATCGCCGATGGCGCTGAGCAGCTGGGTGGCGCCGAAGGTGGAGGCGCGCACGGGATCCACCGAGCCCACACGGGCGCTGGTGGCCACCACCAGCGCGGCACGCGGACCTTCCGATGGACCCGTAGGCGCGCCCTGCTCAGGAGGGCCGCCGCCGCTGGCCGGGGTCGACCCTGCCCGGCATCCGGCCAGCAGCAGGGCCGCTGCGGCGGTGAGGAGAACGCTGGACCGCGGAGTCAGCCGCAACGACCGAGGCAAGGCTGGGTGCTGAGCGGACCGCCGCTATTCAAGGGCGGTGGGGTCGTGAGGGCCGGACCTGCTGCAGGGAAATTTCAAACACCTCCGACCCATGCCGGGCCAGGGGCCAGCGGCGCAGCCAGCAGCGGTCGTGCCGATCGTCCACACCGATCACCTGATAGAGGTGTTCGTCGGTCTGGAGCCGCACACAGTCTCCCTGACGGGGCATGGTGCTCTGGCTGGCACAGGGAAGGGTGGTCATGAAGCCGTGGGCAGAGGAAGGCGGGTCGGGTTTGGTCGGTTGAGGGGTGGGACGATGCCGGGACAGGGTTGGGTGAAAAAGCTGCGAGGTGGGTGGCCTTGGCCGGTGAATGGAGCCTGTTCCTGAATCCTGGCGGGACGGACGGGGCCGGTGCGAGAGGGTGGGGACAGCGGATCGAGGGAGGTGAGTCGAACGGCAGGAGCAAGAGGACTGCGCTGAAGGACGTGCTGAATCGAGTGCGGTTGAGTTGCGCTCTCGCGTGGCGCACTTGTGACCGGCTTCTGGGTGGTGTGCTTAAGAATTCCTTTTGATCTGCACCCATGCTGCCGCTTCGGGTGACGCCGGCACCACCCGGTGGCGATTTGCTTACCTGATCATCCAGATCAGAGGGTGCGCAGGCAGGCCGCCACCCGCTGCACTTCCGGCAGGGCGGCGATGGCGTCGAGGGCGCTGCGGAAGTCGGCCTCCAGCACCTCATGGGTGATCACCACGATCTCGGCGGCCTCGCTGTCGGCCTCGAACTGCACGATCGACTGGATCGACACCCCCGCGTCTCCGAAACAGGTGCCGATCCGGCCGATCACTCCCGGCTGGTCGGTGGTGCGCAGACGCACGTAGTTGCGATGGGTCGTGCGGGCGCCGTCGATGAGGCGGCACTGCCGCCAGCTGCCGGCTGCCAGCAGCGGATCGATCCCGGGCGGTCCGCCGGCGATGTTCAGGATGTCGGCCACCACCGCCGAGGCCGTGGGCCCCGACCCGGCCCCTGGCCCGTAGAACATCACCTGCCCCACGGGTTCGCCTTCCACCAGGATCGCGTTGAACACCCCGTTCACGCCGGCGAGGGGATGGCTGCGGGGCAGCAGCGTGGGGTGAACCCGCACGTCCAGCAGTTGCGGGTCGCCGTCGGTCGCGGTCTCGATCCGCTGCGACACCGCCAGCAGCTTCACCACGAAGCCGAGCTGGTCGGCGTAGGTGACGTCGCGGGCATCCAGCTGATCGATGCCCTCGGTGGGGATCGCCTCGCGGGGCACCGAGCCGCCGTAGGCCAGGCCGGTGAGGATGGCGATCTTGTCGGCGGCGTCGGCGCCCTGCACATCGGCTGCAGGGTCGGCCTCGGCGTAACCGAGGCGCTGGGCGTCGGCCAGCACCGCCGCGTAGTCGGCTCCCTCGGCCGCCATGCGGCTGAGAATGTAGTTGGTGGTGCCGTTGATGATGCCGCTCACCCGCTGGATGCGGTTGGCGCCGAGCGACTGCTTCAGCGGCTCGATGATCGGGATGCCGCCGCCCACGGCGGCTTCGAGCAGCACGTAGACGCCGGCGGCGGCGGCGGCGGCGGCGATCTCCTCACCGTGGCGGGCGATCACCGCCTTGTTGGCCGTGACCACGGGCTTGCCGGCGGCGATCGCCCGCAGGATCAGGGAGCGGGCCGGCTCCAGGCCGCCCATCACCTCCACCACGATGTCCACCGCCGGGTCGTCCACCACCGCTTCCGGCTCGGTGCTCAGCAGTTCAGAGGGCAGCTGGATCGGCCGGGTACGTTGCAGGTCGCGTACCGCCACCCTGCGCAGCTCCAGCTCGGCCACCAGGGGGTGGCGGCCTTCGGGTGTGGCCAGGATCTCGGCAACGCCTGCTCCCACCGTGCCGAGGCCGAGCAGGCCGATGCCGATCGTCATGGGCTGGAGAGCTGGAGTGGGGCGATCCTAGAAATCAGGCGGCCAGTGCCTCCCGCATCAGCCCGCCAGTGTCTTCGCCTGGGCCTGCATCAGCCGCAGGATGTTCAGGAAGCCGTTGGCGCGGGACGGGGTGAGGCTGGCCTGCAGGCCCGTTGCGGCGATGAAGCCGGGGTCGATGGCCACTGCCTGCTCGGGGGTAAGCCCCTCGAGTCCCTCGATCAGCAGGGCCAGCAGGCCCTTGGTGATGGCGGCGTCGGAGTCGCCCTGCCAGTGCAGCCTGCCGTCCTCCAGCTGGCCCACCACATACACCTGGGAGACGCATCCCTTCACCTTGAAGGCGTCGTTGCGGAACACCTCGGGGAGGGGTTGAAGCTTCTTGGCCAGCCAGAGAACGTATTCGTAGCGCCGCCGCGGGTCGGTGGTGCCGGCCAGTCGAGCGACGATGCGATCGAGGGCTTCGCTGCCCGTGGCGATGGGGGGCGACTCGGCCATTCAGCGCCGGCGGCGCGCCACCAGCATCATCCCGGCGGCACCGACGAGACCCACGGCCAGGCCACCCATGAGCGGCTGGACCGCACCCGCGGGGCGCTGGGCCAGCAGCCGGCCCAGGCCGGTGCGACGCCAGGAGGGCAGACCGGCGGCTGAGGTGGCGGGAGACGGGGCCAGTGGTTCGGCAGCCTGAGACCCTCCCGCCTCGGACAGTTCCAGATAGTCGCGATGGCCGGGGCCCGCGTCCACCTGCAGTTCCCAGTCGGTGGCGGCGTCGCGGGGTACCTCGAAGCGCAGGCGCCCCTCGCCGTCGGTGCGGCCCAGCTCGATCGTCTCGCCGTCGGTACGCAGCAGCCGCACCGTGGCGTCCCCGGCCGGTTCACCGGTGCTGAATTCGCTCTGCAGCAGAAACTCGCGGCGAACCTGCTCGCTCAGCGGGGAGACCTTCTCCAGGTTGCTCTGGATGCCGTGGCTCCGGCCGGGAGAGGCGCTCAGGGCGAACAGCGCCAGGGCTCCGAGGCCGAGGCCAACAGCATGGTGGTGGGCAGTGGTCTCAGGCATGGGGCGAGGGGAATTCAGCAGTCCTTCCAGCGACTGTCGCGCGTGCGGCCGGCCTGCACCATGCGCACGACCGAACTCACCATCATCGACAGGGCGTCGTGGGCCTCCCCGCGGGCCTCGAGCTCAGCGGCCAGAACCCGCTCCGATGCAGTTGGAGCAGGTGTGGAGGCCGATGGAACTGCGGCGAACGGCCTTGCCGGACGCGGGGAGGACAGATTCACGGCAGCCAGTTCACTGGCGACGATCTTCGCAAAGGGACGCGGGCGGCGCGGAAATCAGGCTGGCTTTGTGACGATTGTGTCGCGGTCGTCCGTTCTGTCCTGGAGCTGCGGCCGCTCAAGGCCCTGCTCGCTGATCCAGCCGTCGAAGGGCACATCCCAGGGGTCGCCGGGCAGTTCCTCCAGCACGCACCCGGCTGGCAGCACCGCCAGAGCGGGCACCCGGCGCCAGTCGGGGTTGCCGCGCAGCCGGTCGTACCAGCCTCCGCCGTAGCCGAGACGGATCCCCCGCCGGTCCACGGCCAGGGCGGGCACCAGCAGCACACCCAGCTCTGCGGCCTGGAGGTTGCCTGCTGCGGGCGGTGGTGCCGGGATGCCGCTGGCGTCGCAGCTCAGGCTGTCCCCGGGCTGCCAGGGGCGGTACACCATCCGGTCCGCGTCAATGGCGGGCAGGGCCAGGCGGCCATCCAGAGGGGGAAGCAGGCCTGCCAGCGGGCGCAGGTCGATCTCGCCCTCCAGGGGCCAGTAGATGCCCACCCGCGCCCCGCCCGCCGCCTGGCGGACCAGCACCCCCTCCACCTGACGGATGACCGATGCTTCACAGTCAGCCAGCAGCTGCCGCCGCAGGATCCGGAAGCGCCGCCTCAGGGCCGCTTTGCGGGCGGCTGTGTCCTGCTCCGGCGCCGTCATCGCTCAGCGCTGAAACCAGCCGGTGAGGGCGGCGGCCAGGGCGTCGGCGGCGTCGTCGGGCCGCGGCGGAGACTCCAGGCCCAGCTCCCGCATCACTGCAGCGAGCACGTCCTGCTTGTCGGCATGGCCGTTGCCCGTGAGGGCCTGCTTGATCTGCATGGGCGGAAACTCCCGCACCGGAATGCCGAAGCGCGCCAGGGTCATCACCAGCACGCCGCGTGCCTGCACCACGGCGATGGTGGTGCTGGAGCGATAGAAGAAGAACTGCTCAACCACCGCCAGCTGGGGCTGCCAGGTGCGCAGCAGGACGCGCAGGTCGCGGGCGATCTCCAGCATGCGTTCGCCCTCGCTGGCACCCGGGTCCGTGCGCAGGATGCCGCAGTCGAGGAGGCGCTGGTGGGGTCCGGCGGTCTCGATCACGCCGTAGCCGACGCGGGCCAGGCCGGGGTCGATGCCGAGGATGCGCACGCTCAGGTCTCCGGCCCGCCCCCCTACGCCGCCAGCACGAGTTCGAAGGCGCTGCGGTCGCTCGGTTCGCCCCGCTCGAACACCTTGCAGAACACCTTCACCACCCGGTCGCCCGAGTCGATCTGCTCCAGCGGATCCTTGCGCAGGCGGTGGCGAAGGCTGCAGGCCACCACCCGGGCCACGTCGTCTTCGCTCACCTCGGTGCGGCCCTCGAAGGCCGCCAGGGCGCGGGCGGCCCGGTTGGTGACGATGTCCCCCCGCAGGCCGTCCACATCCAGCTCGCCGCAGATGGCGCTGATGCGGATGCGCAGGTCGTCGTCGATCCGCACCTGGCTGAGCCGCTGCTGGGCCTCCACCACCCGGGCCTGCAGAGCCGCCTGGCTGGGCTGCACGGCGGCATGGAAACCCTCCGGGTCGTCGTCGAACGCCGTGCGCTGATCCACCACCTGCACCCGCAGCTCGGGGTCGCGCACAGTGCGCACCTCCACGCTCATGCCGAAGCGATCGAGCAGCTGGGGCCGGAGCTCGCCCTCTTCCGGATTCCCGGAGCCGATCAGCACGAAGCGGGCCGGGTGGCGCACGCTCACCCCCTCGCGCTCCACGGTGTTCCAGCCGGAGGCAGCCGAATCCAGCAGCACGTCCACCAGGTGGTCGTCGAGCAGGTTCACCTCATCCACGTAGAGCAGGCCGCGGTTGGCCTTGGCCAGCAGGCCCGGCTCAAACGCCCGCACGCCCTCGCTCAGGGCCTTCTCGATGTCGATCGTGCCGCAGAGGCGGTCCTCGGTGGCGCCCAGGGGCAGGTCCACCATCGGCACCTGGCGCTGCTCCACCGGCAGCTCCTCGCCCTGCTCCAGGCGCTGGCGCACCTCCTCGCTCTGCAGGTCCGGATCCGTGGGGGAGCTGTTGTAGGGATCCCCTGCCACCACATCGATCTCCGGCAGCAGATCGGCGAGGGCGCGGATCGTTGTGCTCTTGCCGGTGCCCCGGTCGCCCATGATCATCACGCCGCCGATGCGCGGATCGATCACGTTGAGCAGCAGGGCCAGCTTCATCTCCTCCTGCCCCACGATCGCGGTGAAGGGGTAGACCCTGCGCTGGCGGACTGGCGTCACGGGCTGCTGCTGGCTGGCTGTTGGGCCGATTGTTTCACAGGCAACAGGCTCAGCACCTGGGGTGGGGTGGCGTCGGCCGGATAGATCAGCCGCACCCGCAGGTTGCGGGATGCTCCCGGAGCCAGGGTCACCGTGCCGAGGGGGGGGCTCTGCTCGCCGGCGCGCTGAACCAGATGGAAGCGGCGCCGCGCCGTCGGCCGCCCGTCAGGGCCGTCGAGGCCGGCCACCTCGATCGGCCCGCGGAACATCACCGACCGGGCCGGGGTGGCGTTGAACCGCAGTCCGCCCAGGGGCGGGTCGGTCTTGAGCGGCGATTCCAGGGCCAGTTGCAGCTGCACCGGCTGGCTGCCGGTGTTGCGCAGGGGGATGGTGAGGTCGTACTCGACGCCGTAGTTGCCGTGGGCGGCCCAGGCGGTGCCGGGGTAGAAGGCCTTGAGTTCGGCGGTCTGCACCTGCTCGGTGCCCAGCCGGCCCCGCTCCAGGGAGGCGATCGGCCAGGAGATCGGCGCGCTCTCGGCGCTCAGCCAGGATTTGCCGGGGCTGGTGATCGTGCCCCGCCAGACGCTGCCCACCTGCACCCCGCTCACCCGCGAGTACACCATCCGTCCCGGTGCCCCGCGGGGGGTGGGCTCGTGCTCCTTGGGACTCAGGCCGCCGTCCAGCAGCGCTGCCCAGGTCTCCGGGGCCGGCGCTCGGTCGTCGGGCCCGAAGGCCGCCAGCGTGGCCAGGCTCACGGGGCCGTCGCTCTCCAGGCGCAGCTGCAGGTTGCGCCCGTTGAGCAGCGGATCCAGACCGCGCACCGGCAGGGGCAGCACCACCAGCGTGCTGAGCGTGTCGGGGGCGAGGGTCCAGCTGCTGGGAATCTCGGGGCTGCGCTGGCGCGTCAGCAGCTCGGTGGCCACCCGGCTTCCGGGACCGGCCCAGGCCGCCGTGGTGCCCTCGGCCAGCAGCGGCGGCAGGGGCAGGAAGGGTGCGCCGGCCATCGCCGGATCGAGCGACTGCGACAGGGATGTGGATCCCTCCAGCAGGCGCAGCTGCACCGGCTGCCGGCCGCGGGGCTTGGCCACCACCGCCAGCCAGAGCGTGGAGTTCACGGTTTCCGGCTTGCCGGCATACACGTGGTGGCTGAACAGGTCGAAGCGGCCCTCCAGGGCCACGTCGAGGTGTGCCTCGGGCACGCCGCGTCCCTGACCGGGAAAGGTGGAGATCAGGATCCCCGGCCCGCTGATCAGTTCGGGGTTGTTGTCGTTGACCACCAGCACCTGATCCAGCCCCCCGGGCAGCGGCGCCACGGTCTGGGAGCGGAGGATCGGCTCGCGGGGCTGGCCGGCCGGTGGCTGGACCGGAGCCGGTGCGGCGGCTGCGGCCAGGCCGGGGGCCAGCAGCAGGGCACCGGTGACGGCCAGCAGGCTGTGGCGCATTGCGTGGAGGAAGGGGAGCGGCATCGGCAGATCAGTCATGGACGCCCCACCAGGGTCTGGGCCGCGGCACCGGCCATGGCGCGGATCAGGTCCGCGGAGCGGGGATCGTTGAAGGGACCGGTGACCATGAAGGCTGCCACGGCCCGCTGGCCGCTGGGCAGCTGGATCAGGGCGGCGTCGGCGTAGGCCGTGCCGATGTCGCCGGTCTTGTTGTGGGCGGTGATGCCCAGGCTGAGCAGTTCGGGATCGGGCTTGTCGGCGTCCTTGCCCAGACCGCGCAGGATCCCGAGGGGGATCAGGGTGTCGGTGGCGGATGTTCCCATGATCTCCCGGAAGTGGTCGCGGGCCCTGGGACTGAGGCTCTCGCCGGTGTCCACCAGGGCGATGGAGCGGGCCAGGTCGCGGGCACTGGTGGTGTTGGTGCCGTCCAGATCGGGTAGCCAGTTGTTGATCACCGTGGCTGCCAGGCCCATGGCCTGGAACCGGGCATTGACGGCGCTTTTGCCGCCCAGTCTCTGGATCACCAGGTTGGTGGCGCTGTTGTCGCTCACCCGGATCATTTCGGTGGCCGCCTCATGGAATGGGAAACGGGTGCCGATCGGCCGGCTGGCCATCCAGCCGGCACCCCCGCCCACCAGCTCCTTGGTGAGCTGCAGGGGCTCGTTCCACTTCACCCGCCCCTGATCCAGATCCTCCAGGGCCACCACCAGGATCGGAGTCTTGATCGAGCTGGCCGCCGGCATCGGCTGGTCCGGCGCGAGCTGGGCGTAGCGGCCGTCGTCCAGCACCAGCAGAAAGGCCGTGGCCTTCAGGTCCTTCTGGGCTGCGGCCAGCTGCTGCCAGCGCTGACTGAGGTCCGCGAGCTCCAGGCGAGGCTCGAACCGCCCCGGATCGAGCTGTTGCTGCTGCGGTGTCTGCCCCGGCAGACCGATCGAGGACTGCATGCTCTCGGCCAGCCGGGGAGCGACCACCTTGAGCGCCGTGCCGGCGATCACCCCCAGCCCGATTCCCATCACCGCCAGACGCAGCAACAGGAACAAGGTCTGCCGCCAGCGACTCTGGGGTGGGCGGGAGGGTCGGCCTGCGGTCAAGGCGGCTCTGAAGCGTCGGCCCGAAGTTAAGGGGTTCGGTCCGGATCGTCGTCCACCCTGGTGCCAGTGCGGCCGCGGGTACTGGCCCAGCGCAGCTGGCGCACCATCCCGCGCAGCAGAGCCGTCTCCGCCGTGCTCACCTGGGCCCGCTGCAGCAGGGCACGCAGCTTCGCCATCCGTGCCGCGGCGGTGTGGGGGTGGAGGAACCCCACGGCCAGCAGCAGATGCTCGGCATCGCCGAGCATCGCCTCGAGAACGCCGCGTGGGCAGGGATCGGCCTGTTCTGGTGGTGCCCCCGGCCGCTGGCGGTCGCCCTGCAGGCGGTTGTCCTGCAGGCTGTGCCAGTGGTGGAGCACCACCGCAGCCGCCTGAGCCAGGTTGAGCGAGCCGTAGGCCGTGGCGGTGTCGATGGTCAGCACCTGGCCGGCCTGGAGCAGTTCGGCGTTGCTCAGTCCCCGGTCCTCCCGGCCGAACACCAGCGCCCGGTCGCTGGACGTGGCTGGGCTGCGCAGGGACGCGGGATGGGCTTCCTGCCGCAGCCAGCGCAGGGCTGTGTCCATGCCCTGGAGGGGCAGGGGCTCGCCGCTGCGCCTGCCACTGGTGGCCACCACCCTGCTGCAGTCCGCCAGGGCCGCGGTGAGGGTCGGGAACAGCCGGGCACGCTCCAGCAGGCCGGCGGCATGCACGGCCATGCGTCGGGCCTCTTCACCGAGATGGTCGCAGCGGGGCGCCACCAGCCGCAGATCGCTCACCCCGAAGTTGGCGCACACCCGGGCCACGCTGCCCACGTTGAGGGCCCCGGCGGTCTCCACCAGCACCACCGCCAGGGGTGGGGTGCGGCTCACACCAGGCCGTTCAGGTAGGCCAGCAGGTCGGCCATGGCCTGGGGTTCCGGCTGGAAGCGAGGCATGGGAGGGGTACGTCCGCTCACCACCTGGCGGATCAGCTGGCGCTGGTTCTTGCGCTCCGCCACGCCGTGCAGGTCAGGGCCCACAAGCCCCTGGGCGGCGATGCCATGGCAGCCGGCGCAGTTGAGCCGGAACAGCAGGGCGCCGTGCTCCACCGATCCGCTCAGGGCGAGGGTCTGGCGGGTGTAGGGGTCGCTGCGGGCCGCCGGCAGCACCACCAGCACGAGCGCAATGCAGGCGGCGGCAGCCGCCAGCACCAGCCCGGCCACCAGGCTGCCGCTCATGCCGCTGCCCTGGTCGCCGGAGGATCCTGCCGGGGCGCTGCTGGTTGGGACGGGACTGTTCACGGGGTGGTGGCGGGCTGGAGTCGGTGGCGTCACCACCCTGGCGGGCGCAGGGCTGGGACGGCGGGCTCCGGCATGGAACAATTGTGGCCTGACAGCCGCTCAGGCCCTCCCATGATCGAACCTCTGCTCTGCGGGATCGTGCTCGGTCTGATTCCCGTCACCCTGCTGGGACTGTTCGTGGCGGCCTGGAACCAGTACCGCCGCGGTTCCCTGCTCGACAGCTGAGTCCTGACGGGGCTGCAGCAGCAGCACCGTCGTGGAGCCGTAGCGCCGGCGATCGCGCAGCCGCCAGCCCGCTGGCACCTCCGGCACGGCACTGGTGCCGCATTCCCAGATCAGCGTTCCCGCCGGCTTCAGCCAGTCGCCCGCCACCACCCCCGCCGCGATCGGTGCGTAGAGCTCAGCGGCGTAAGGAGGGTCGGCATAGATCAGGTCGACGCCTTCCTCCTGCGCACGGCCTTTGCGCAGCCAGCGCAGGACCTCGGCGGCGTGCACGGCCACCCCGCTGGGGCGATCCAGTCCCCGCTGCACCGCCTCCAGGTTGGCGCGCGCCAGGGCGGCCAGGCGCCGGTCCTGCTCCACGGCCAGCACCACCTCTGCACCGCGCTGCAGTGCCTCGCAGGCCATGGCGCCGCTGCCGGAGCACAGGTCGAGCCAGCGGCAGCCCGCAAGCTCACCGCCGAGCAGGTTCATCACCGCCAGCCGCACCCGGGCGGGGGTGGGGCGCGCCAGCAATCCCTGCGGACTCTTCAGTCTGCGGCCGCCGCTGAGGCGCAGGCTCATGCCGGCAGCCAGGCAAGCCAGCGCCGCAGGATGGCCTCACCCGCGCGGCCCGATTTCTCGGGGTGGAACTGACAGGCGCCGATCGCGCCCTGCCACACCGCGGCGGTCACCGTCGTTCCCGCGAAGGCAACCCCGGCCGTGCTGATGGTCGGATCCTCGGGGTCGGCGGCGAAGGAGTGCACGAAATACACCCACGCTTCGGGGCAGCCTTCCGGCAGCAGGGGGCTCGGGGTGCCGGGGATCAGGGGCTCCCAGCCCATGTGCGGGATGGGATGTCCGGGCCGCCGGGGCAGGGCCCGCACCCGACCCGGCAGCAGCGCCAGGCCCCGGCTGCTGCCCTCGTCGCTGGCTTCGAAGAGCAGCTGCAGCCCCAGACAGATGCCGAGCAGGGGGCGGTCCGCCTCACACCACCGGAGCAGCGTCCGCTCGAGTCCCGTGGCGCGCAGGCGATCCATGGCCGGATCAAAGGCTCCCACCCCCGGCAGCACCAGGGCCCGGCAGCTGTCGATCAGCGCCGCATCGGCCTGAGGATCGGCCACGCTGAGCACCTCCGCCCCCAGCCGCTCGAAGGCCCTGCGCACCGAGTGCAGGTTGCCCATGCCGTAGTCGATCAGGCCCAGCCGCGTCATGAGGGATCCGCGCAGCGCTGTTCGGGCTGCTGAAGTGCGGGGCAGTCCGGCAGATCGAGGCCGTTGAGGGCGTCGATCAGCTGATACAGCCTGCCCACGCGCCGCATGTCGAAGCGGAAGCGCAGGCAGGGACGCAGG
>JALOOQ010000151.1 GCA_025454305.1 Cyanobium sp. Prado107 | reverse complement strand
CTCGGCCACCGTGTCGTAGAGGCGGGTGTAGAGGATCACCGTGGACACCAGATTCGGCACCCGCCCCGCCGCCAGCAGCGCATCCACCGTGCCGCTGACGTCGGGCAGGGGCGGCAGGGCCACCGACAGGGGGATCAGAAACAGCAGCAGCGCCGCCGGCGCGTAGATCAGCCTCATGCCCCCTGCTCCCGGATCTCGGCAGACGCGGCGGTGCCGGCCGGCAGCAGCTGCAGCACGTCGAGCAGATCGCCCCAGCCACCCTGACGGGGAAGGGCGGCGAGGCGCTGCAGCAGCCGCGGGCTGTGCAGGCGCACCTGCAGCACGGCCGCATCGGGATGCCACTCGAGCAGACCGTGGAGGCCCTGCACGTCCACCTCCTGCACCAGCTCCAGCCGCAGGCTGAGCTGATCCAGCCAGGCCTCCAGCTGGCGCCGGCGCTCGGCGGGCAGGGGCGCAGTGCCGGCGGGCCAGGCGAGGCGCAGCACCATCGAGGAGCGCAGGGCCACCGCATAGAGGGTGGTGGAGAGCAGGGTGCCCACCAGGGCCTCGGTGAGGGCGACGTCGGCCGCGCCCAGCAGGGCGTAGATCAGGGCCGCCACGGCGCCAAGAATGCCGCGCAGCACCAGCGTCTGATACGGGTTGGACTGCACCACCACCAGGATCGCCGTGAGCGGCAGCAGGGCCGTGATCGGCAGCAGCAGGGGCAGGTCGGTGGCGAGGGTGGCGGTCATGAACGGGGCGGGAAGCGGCGGGCGGTCTGGGAACAGGCGGCCAGCACGTAGCCGAAGATCGTGTTCCACACCACCAGCGACAGCAGCGCCAGCAGCAGCAGCGGCCATTCCCGCTGGAAGCGCAGCAGCAGCCCCATGAGCATCAGGGCCGAGCCGAGGGTGTCGGAGATCCCCAGGTAGTGGAGCTTGGTGAGGTAGCTGCCACGACCGAGCAGGGGCCAGCTGCCGGCGAACCAGAACACCAGCCCGAGCAGCAGCAGCAGGGCACTGGCGATCTCGGCCAGGCCGGAGAGGGCCTCGGGCAGCGCCGGGTTCATCGCTCCACCCCCTGCAGCAGGTTGGCCAGCAGCATCACGGCGCCGTTGCCGACGCTGAGCACGATCACGCCCACCAGGCCCACCATCCAGTCGTCACGCACCACCGACACCACCAGCATCACCATCGCCACCTTGGTGGACACGCTGGCGAAGGCGGCCAGGCGGTGCCACACGTCGGTGCGGCGGCACACCACCAGGATCTCCAGCAGCAGGGCCAGCACCATGCCGAACAGCAGCACGCTCATCGCCGCTCCTCCTCGAACACCAGATGGTGCACGCGGTAGCTGCGGCCGCCGTCGTCGAGACCGAGCACGATCGTGAACGGGGTGATGGTGATCCGGAACACGTCCAGAAACACCAGCAGGCTGGAGGGGCGGCCGCTGGCCCGCGCCGGCTCGTCGTGCAGCACGCTCTCCTCCAGCCTGCGGTGCAGAAGCAGCTGCACCGCCTCGCTGTAGGCCTGGGGCACGGCCGCCAGGCTGGCGACCAGAGCACGCCTGAGCTGTGCCGGCGTGAGCGAGCGCACGCGCCTGGGGAGCGGCAGGGCCAGGGACACCACCAGACCGATGACCACGTTGAGTTCATCGGGGTCGGCGGTGAGCAGCAGCCAGATCAGCATCCGCAGGGCGATCAGGATCAGCCGAGACATGCCGCCTCCACCGCCAGCAGTTCGGCGCTCAGGGGCTGCAGACGCAGCAGCAGCAGCTGCAGACCCGCCCCCACCACAGCGAGGGCACCGAGCAGGTCGACGAGGCTCTCCAGGCTGGGCAGCCGCAGCCGACGGCGGAAGCCAAGGGCCGTGACAGGCCTGGCCAGCCCGCGCCGCAGGGCCTCCACGCCGGCGCCGGCGGCGAGCACCGCCAGGCCCTTGCCCAGCGCCGCGGTGCTCGGGAACGGCGAACCGCCGGGGAGAAGCGGCCCCACCAGGCCCACCAGCAGCAGCACCAGGGCGAGCAGCAGACCCCCTGGCGCCGGCACCTGCCAGCCGGCTCCCAGGGGCAGCCAGCAGAGGCGGGCGTACACCGCCGCCGTGCCCACCATCAGCAGCGGCAGGAGCCAGACCAGCACGTGCACCGGAAGACCGGGGATGCCGGTGGGCGGCAGCGTCTCCAGGGAGGCCTTGGTGTAGTAGCCGAGCAGCGGCGGCGCCCCGGCGATCGAGAGGGCTCCCACCAGCAGGGGCAGACCCAGGGCAGGCGCCAGGGGCTGGCGGCCCCACACCGAGAGGTCGCGGCTGGGCACCTTGCCGGCCACCAGGAAGAGGGCCCCCTTGGCCACGCCGTGGCCGAGCACGAACAGGCCTCCGGCGGCCGGGTTGAGCAGGGCGAAGCCCATCTGGGAGAGAGTGCTCCAGGCCAGGAGGCGCTTCAGATCACCGTCGGCGAGGGCATAGACCAGGCCGAGCAGCACACTCGCCAGACCCACCCAGGTGAACACCGGTTGCTGGGCCGGCAGCAGCAGGGCCAGCCGCAGCAGAGGGCAGATCCCGCCGGCCACCACCACGCCCGACAGCAGCGCGGACACCTGGGCCGGAGCCTCGGCATGGGTCTGGGGCAGCCAGAGGCCGCTGAGGAACACGCCTGCCTTGGTGAGCAGACCCAGCATCACCAGCGCCAGCCCCACCGCCAGGGTGGCGCTGCCGGAGGGCAGCTCCTGCAGGGACTGCAGGCGGAAACTGCCCGTATAGAGATAGAGGAGCCCGGTGCCGATCAGGAACAGGGTCATCACGCCGTTGCCCACCAGCAGGTAGCGCAGGGCGATCCAGAGCTGGCGGGGCTCCCGGCTCTGGAGGATCAGCAGGAAGGCGGTGATGCCCACCACTTCCAGGGCCACGTAGAGGCTCACCAGATCGGTGGCCAGGAAGGCGGAGTTGAGGCCTCCCAGCAGCACCATCAGCAGCAGCAGGAATGGGCCCGGCGGCGGCTGCCGCCAGCTGTCCACGAGCACCGCCAGCACCACCAGGGCGTTGAGCAGCAGAAACGGGGCCGCGACCGCATCGAGCTGCAGCTGCACCCCGAGGCTGCCGATCAGCTCGAACAGCACCTGCCGGCCGGGCAGGCTGGCCCACACGCCCCAGGCCAGGGTGGTGAGCACGCACACCAGGGCGAGGGGGCGGGCCAGCCGGGGCAGCAGGGCGGCGCTGAAGGCGGCCAGAAAAGGCAGCAACAGCCAGGCGATCGCCAGGGTGAGGGCCGACATCGCCATCAGGAGCGGCGCCCGGACGACGCCGGCACGGACGACTCGAGAAGCAGTCGCTCGAAGCTGCTGGTCTCGAGCAGGGGATCCAGGCGCGACAGCCGGGCGATGGTCACCAGCAGCAGGGCCTGGATGGAGAGGCCGATGACGATCGCGGTGAGGATCACGGCCTGGGGGATGGGGTCGGCCCAGGAGAGGTCCGGCGAGGCGGCACGGATCAGCTCGTTGCGGTCGAGGATGGGCGTGCGCAGGCCGCTGCGGGCGGCCACCAGCACGAACAGCGCCACGGCTCCGGTGCCCATCACATCGAGGGCCAGCGCCCGCAGGAACAGGTTCCGGCGCCAGATCAGCCCCAGGAAGCCGACCAGGGCCGTGAGCAGCACCAGGGCCTCCAGCAGTCGGAAGGGGTCGGGCACGGTGGAGTCGGGAAGCGCCGAACCATAGCCGCGGCTGCCTGCGGATGGGTCAGGGGCCGCTGGCGGGTTCGCGCAGAAAGCGGGGTGAGCCCCCGCAGGCGCCGCGGGCGAAGGCCAGCCAGCGGAAATCCCCGAGGGCGTGGGGGTCCACCAGGCGCAGCAGCGCCTCGCGGCGGTCCAGGGCCTGAGCCAGCTGCGCCCCGGACAGCCGCTGCAGGCCATGGAGACGTTCGGCAAGCCCCAGGGCGAGCAGGGCCTGCCCCTGGCGGCAGTGGCCGAGGGAGCGCCAGCCGCTGGCCACGGCCGCCTGCTCGAGGGTGTCGATGCAGAGGTGGGCGGTGAGGTCCCAGCTGCCGGGCTGCAGCAGAGGGTCACCGCTGGCCTGCTGGTCGCGGTAGGCCATCAGCGTGCCCTGGGCCCGCGCCGGGGCGTAGTAGCGGCTGGCCTCGAGGGCGTAGTCGATCACCAGCAGCCAGCCTTCGCCGAGAGCGGCGGCCGCCTGTTCCAGCCAGGGGGCCAGGCCCGGATGCAGCTCGGTGGTCCAGCCCGGGGGACGCCGGGGGCCCGGCGGGTCGAGGCCGAGGCCGGCGAGCGGGGCACGCAGTTGGGCCTCCAGAGGCTCGCCGGGCTCCAGACGAAGCAGCGTTTCGCAGCCGTCACCGCCATCGGTGCCGCCCTGCAGCACCACCCGCTGCCGCCGCCAGTCGGCGCCATCCCAGCAGATCCGCTCCACCGGCAGGGCATCAAGCACCTCATGGGCCAGCAGCACGCCACGCACCGGGGCAGCGGCCAGCTCGGCGAAGCTGCTCCAGCGGCAGGGCAGGGGGCAGGCGGCGAGCCGCTGGCGCTGGCGGGCCGCCATGCCGGGGTTTGGTTCCACCAGCACCAGCTCGCAGCGGGCGGCCAGGGCGGGCCAGCCCGCCGCCAGGGCCGCCGCCAGATCGGCCGCCAGGCTGCCCTCACCGGGGCCGGCCTCCACCAGAGCCAGCCGTCCGCGGGCGGTGGCCAGCGGGCCGGGGGCAGTGGCCAGCTGCTCCAGCCACTCGGCCAGCTGTGGTGCCAGCAGGGCCGCGAAGTCGGCGCCGAGGGATGGGGCCGTGACGAAATCACCCCGCCTGCCGATGCGCAGCCGGCCGCTGCCGTAGGCGCCGTGGCCGGGATCGTGCAGCACCCAGTCCATGTAGGTGGCGAAGGGCACGGCGCCGCCGGCCGCCGCCAGACGCTGTTGCAACCAGCCGGGAACGCTCACGACGCAGGCGCCAGCTCAGGGAGAATGCATCTTCTCTGGAGCGGGTGCATGGGTGCGGTGGTGGCCGGTTGGGCGGCGAGGCTGGCGGCGGCCCTGATGCCCGCGGCACTGGCGGTGCTGCTGGCCGTTGGCGGCTGGGCACTGCCGGCCAGCGCCTACGACAACCCCGGGCTCCTGCCCGATCACCCCACCCCCGTGATCGACCTGGCCCGGGCCTTCACCGACGAGCAGCGCTCCAACCTCGAGCAGCACCTGAGCCAGGTGGAGTCCGACACGGGCTGGAAACTGCGGGTGCTCACCCAGTACGAGCGCAC
>JALOOQ010000150.1 GCA_025454305.1 Cyanobium sp. Prado107 | reverse complement strand
CCCTCTCTCCCTGCGCACCATGGCAGCGATTCCCCCCGGCAGCCGTCAGCGCTGCAGCCTCTGCCAGGTGGAGATCCAGGGCATGGTGGGCGGTAACGATCTGGTGCATTTCAGCCAGGGGGCACCGGGCACGCGGGCCAAGCTCTGGGCCCGCGTGTGTCAGTACCTGCGCAGCGACGAGCAGCGCGCCAAGTGCCTCAACCAGGACGCGACCGTGCGCGGCACGGTGGTGCAGAGCGACTACTACGCCGAGGCTCCGGTGATCGATCTGGGTGGTGCCATGGGGCAGGGCGGGGGAGGCTCCGAGGCTCCCTAGGTTGAGATCAGCGTCCGCGCCATGCCGTGACCCATCCGCTGATCCCCGAGCTGGAACGGCTCGCCCGGACCACCCTGGAGGCGACGGACTTCGAACTGCGCCGCGTGCAGCTGCACACCCACAGGATCCCCATGACCCTGCAGGTGCTGGCGGCCCGCCGCGATGGCGGTGACATCAGCCTGGACGACTGCGCCGGCCTGAGCGCGCCGCTGGGGGAGGCCCTCGAGGCGGCGGGGGTGATGGGGGAGGCGCCCTATGTTCTGGAGGTGAGCAGCCCCGGCGTGAGCGAGGAGCTACACGACGACCGCGACTTCCGCAGTTTCCGCGGATTTCCGGTGGCCGTGCGCTACCGCGATGCCAGGGGCGGCGAAACGCACTGCGACGGGCTGCTGCTCGAGCGCACGGCCAGCGAGCTGCAGATCAACGTCCGCGGCCGCACCCGGCGGATCCCCCGGGAGGCCGTGATCGGGGTTCGCCTGGTCAGCGCCGCCGAGCACGGCTGACATCCTTTCCACAACCGAATCACCTCAAAACCGAAGAACCATGGCTCTGGTCCTGCTCCCCGGGCTGAACAACCTCATCGAGGACATCAGCGAAGAGAAGAAGCTCCCGCCCGCGGTGGTCGAGGCCGCCCTGCGTGAGGCCCTGCTCAAGGGCTACGAGCGCTACCGCCGCACCCTCTACCTCGGCATCAGCGAAGACCCCTTCGACGAGGAGTACTTCTCCAACTTCGACGTGCAGCTTGACCTCGACGAGGAGGGCTACCGGGTGCTGGCCTCCAAGATCATCGTCGAGGAGGTGGAGAGCGACGACCACCAGATCGCCATCGAGGAGGTGCGTCAGGTGGCGGAGGACGCCCAGGTGGGCGACACCGTGGTGCTCGATGTGACGCCGGAGAAGGATGACTTCGGCCGCATGGCGGCTGCCACCACCAAACAGGTGCTGGCCCAGAAGCTGCGCGACCAGCAGCGCCGCATGATCCAGGAGGAGTTCGCCGATCTGGAGGATCCGGTGCTCACCGCCCGGGTGATCCGCTTCGAGCGCCAGAGCGTGATCATGGCTGTGAGCAGTGGTCTGGGCCGGCCCGAGGTGGAGGCCGAGCTGCCCCGCCGCGACCAGCTCCCAAACGACAACTACCGCGCCAACGCCACCTTCAAGGTGTTCCTCAAGGAGGTGAGCGAAGTGCCCCGGCGCGGGCCCCAGCTGTTCGTGAGCCGCTCCAATGCCGGCCTGGTGGTGTACCTGTTCGAGAACGAGGTGCCGGAGATTCAGGAGGGATCGGTGCGGATCGTGGCGGTGGCCCGCGAAGCCAACCCCCCCAGCCGCTCGGTGGGCCCGCGCACCAAGGTTGCCGTGGATTCGGTGGAGCGCGAGGTGGACCCGGTGGGGGCCTGCATCGGTGCCCGCGGCTCCCGCATCCAGCAGGTGGTGAACGAGCTGCGCGGCGAGAAGATCGACGTGATCCGCTGGTCCCCCGATCCCGGCCAGTACATCGCCAACTCCCTCAGCCCGGCCCGGGTGGAGATGGTGCGGCTGGTGGATCCCGAGGGCCAGCACGCCCACGTGCTGGTGCCGCCCGACCAGCTGAGCCTGGCCATCGGCCGCGAGGGCCAGAACGTGCGTCTGGCGGCACGGCTGACGGGCTGGAAGATCGACATCAAGAACGCCGCCGAATACGACCAGGCGGCCGAGGATGCTGTGGTGGCCGAGCTGATCTCCCACCGGGAGGAGGAGGAGCGGCTGCAGGCCGAGGCCGAGGCGCGCCTGGCGGCCGAGCAGGCGGCACGGGCCGAGGAGGACGCCCGTCTGCGCGAGCTCTACCCCCTGCCGGAGGACGAGGAGGAGGTGCAGGAGGAGGCTGACTTCGTCGAGGAGTCCGGCGTTCTCCAGGAGAGCTGATCGCCATGGCCGGGAAGCCGGTGCTGCGGCGCTGCGTGGCCTGCCGCCAGCTGAGCGACCGCACCCGGCTCTGGCGGGTGGTTCGCCTGGCCGGGGGAGGGGTGCAGTTGGATCAGGGCATGGGCCGCTCGGCCTACCTCTGTCCCCATCCCGCCTGCCTGGACGAGGCACGCCGGCGCCGGCGTCTGCAGCGCGCTCTGCGCTGTGCGTTGGACGACGCGCTGCTCGACGAGCTCGGGCAGCGACTGGCGGAGGGTCCGCGGAGCTGAGTTGCCCCCCCCTGAGGCAAGATGGCTTTTGGCCGCAGAGCGCGTGCGGTCGGTGTCCTCTGGAGCCGCCTGCCGGCACAGAGGCCGCGTCCTTTGGAGATCTGAATGACCAGCAGCGGCAAAGTCAGAATTTATGAGCTGTCCCGGGACCTGGGCCTGGAGAACAAGGACGTGCTCGATGCCGCCGAGCAGCTGGGGTTGGCCGTAAAGAGTCACAGCAGCTCCATCAGCGACACCGAGGCCTCCCGGATCCGCCAGCTGCTCGAGAAGGGCAGCAATGGCTCCGCCGCCAAACCCACCACTGCGCCCCAGGCCAAGGCCATCCTCACCGTGAAGAAGGCAGCCGCCGTTCCCTCTCCCGCTCCGGCCAGGCCCGCTCCTCCTGCCCCGGCGCGCCCGCAGGGCGAGGTCAAGCCTGCTGCACCCACCAGGCCCCAGCCCCAGCAGGCCGTGCGGCCCGAAGCCCCCGCCAGAACACCCGAGAGGCCCGCCGCCCTCAAGCCCCCTGCTGCACCACCCACCACCACCCCCGCACCCGCCAGGGCCGTGGCGCCGCCGCCGCCCGCGCGCCCCGCGACGCCTGCCAGGCCTGCCGCTCCGGTCCGGCCCCCAGCTGCGCCCGCCGAGCAGCGCCCGGCCGCAGGCCGTCCGGCCCCACCCGCCAAGTCGCCGGTGGAGATCGCCGCCAAACCCGCCCGGCCGACGCCCCCCGCGTCGGGCCGCAAGCCCGAGACTCCATCCCGGCCCGGCGGCCCGGCCCGGCCCCAGATCGTCGGCAAGCCCATCAGTGGGCAGGGCGAGGGCAGCAGGCCAGCACCACCGCCGGTGAGCCGGCCTGCCGTGAGCCCACGGCCCAGCCCTCCGAAGCGCTCAGGCGCCCCCGCTCCCACCCGCCCGGCCCAGACCGGCCGCCCTGTGGCCAGCCGGCTGGAACTGGTGGGCAAGCCCATTCGCCGCGACAGCGGCGCCCCGGCGGGCACCCCACGACCCGGGGCTCCAGCCAGGCCCGGCCTGCCGGCGGGCATGCGCAAACCGATGGCTCCCGGCGAGCTGATGCAGCTGCAGAAGCCTTCGGGGCGTACACCGGCCCCACCGCCACGGCGGCCGGGCGAGCGCGGGGAGGCCCCCGCCGGCGGCACCGAGACCACCGAGTTCGTGCGGCCCACGGCCACACCGCCTTCGGCCCCGCGCCGCCCCGGTTTCCGTGCCCCCGTGGGCCCCGCCGGCCGGCCCCGGCGGCCCGACTGGGACGACAGCGCCAAGCTGGAAGCGCTGCGCAGCCGCACGCCGCAGAAGCAGCGGCCCAAGGTGCACATCATCGGCGAGAACGATGATGCCCTCACCGCCGAAACCAGCGGCTACGCCGGTGAACAGGAAGCGGTGGTGCTGCAGGCGAGCCTGGCTCGCCCGGCCAAGCCCCGCAGCGCCGCCGGCGCCGCGGCCAAACCCACGGTGGCCGTACGCAAGCGCAAGAAGGAAACCACCCGGCAACGCCAGCGCCGCCGGGCCATGGAGCTGCGCGCCGCACGCGAAGCCAAGCAGCAGCGGCCGGAGATGCTGATCGTGCCGGAGGGCAACCTGACGGTGCAGGAGCTGGCCGAGAAGCTCGGTGTGGAGAGCTCCGAGATCATCAAGAGCCTGTTCTTCAAGGGCATCATCGCCACCGTCACCCAGAGCCTCGACCTCTCGACGATCGAGACGGTGTCGCAGGAATTCGGCGTGCCGGTGCTCGAGGACGACGTCGAGGAGGCCGCCGCCAAGACGGTGGAGATGATCGAGGAGAGCGACCTCCAGCACCTGATCCGCAGACCGCCCGTGGTCACCGTCATGGGTCACGTGGACCACGGCAAGACGAGCCTGCTCGACGCCATCCGCAAGACCCGCGTGGCGGCGGGCGAAGCGGGGGGCATCACCCAGCACATCGGTGCCTACCAGGTGGAGATCGAGCACGGCGGCGAGCCCCGCAAGCTCACCTTCCTGGACACCCCGGGCCACGAGGCCTTCACGGCCATGCGGGCCCGCGGCACCAAGGTGACCGACATCGCCGTGCTGGTGGTGGCCGCCGACGACGGCGTGCGCCCCCAGACCCTGGAGGCCATCAGCCACGCCCGGGCCGCCAAGGTGCCGATCGTGGTGGCGATCAACAAGATCGACAAGGAAGGAGCATCCCCGGACCGGGTGAAGCAGGAGCTCTCGGGTCAGGAGCTGGTGGCCGAGGACTGGGGCGGCAGCACCGTGATGGTGCCGGTGAGTGCCATCAAGGGCGAGAACATCGACAAGCTGCTGGAGATGATCCTGCTGGTTTCCGACGTGGAGGACCTGCAGGCCAACCCTGACCGGTTGGCGCGGGGCACCGTGATCGAGGCCCACCTCGACAAGGCCAAGGGCCCCGTGGCGACGCTGCTGATCCAGAACGGCACCCTGCGCACCGGCGATGTGGTGGCGGCCGGTCCGGTGCTCGGCAAGGTGCGCGCCATGGTGGACGACACCGGCAAGCGCGTGAAGACGGCCGGACCGTCCTCGGCCGTGGAGGCCCTGGGCTTCAGCGAGGTGCCCACCGCCGGCGACGAGTTCGAGGTCTATCCCGACGAGAAGGCCGCCCGTGCCGTGGTGGGAGACCGGGCCAGCGAGGCCCGGGCCACCCGCCTGGCCCAGCAGATGGCCTCCCGCCGGGTGTCTCTGGCGTCGATGTCGGGCCAGGCCAGCGAAGGCGAGCTCAAGGAGCTCAACCTGATCCTCAAGGCCGAT
>JALOOQ010000149.1 GCA_025454305.1 Cyanobium sp. Prado107 | reverse complement strand
GATCGCGTCGACGTGCTCGCAGCCGCCGTAGTAGCGCTTGTGGGGCAGGCCCTCGGCGTACTTGTTGGTGAGCACCGAGCCCTGGGCCTCCATCACGGCCCGGGAGGCGAAGTTCTCGGAGGCGATCAGCTCCAGGTGGGTCTGCTGGCGCTCCAGTTCCTTGCCGATCAGGGCGGCGATGGCGGGGTCGCCGGCCGCCAGCGGCTGGTTGATCGCGGCGGCGGAGTCGGCCATCGGTGCGCAGGCGGTGTGCAACGGAATCGTAAGGAAGCGGGCAGCAGGTTCCTGAACCGGATCAGCCGATCGCCAACCGGCAGCGGGCCCCGGCGACACTGCCCCGGCAGGGGGGCAGGTCGTGCGACACACCAAAAAAATGGCCCCGGTCTGCCGGGGCGGGGAAAACGCGCCTGGAGAGATTCGAACTCCCGACCCTCTGATCCGTAGTCAGATGCTCTAATCCGCTGAGCTACAAGCGCAGGTGCAGGCACTGGTCTGCCCTTCAGGCATTCTCAGCGCACGGGGGGCCCTTCCGTCAACTCCCGGGCCCAGCCGCCGCGCGAGCGAGGCTGCGGAAGCCATGATCGGGTGGCGCTCCACCACCCTGCGAACCATGCCGATCCGCTGGTACGGCCCGGCCGACCCGGCCGACCCCACCTACCGGCACTTCGATCGGATCGTGAACCTCACGCTGCACGCCGCCCTGTTCGCCGCCATCAACAGCGGCCTGTGGGTGGTGCAGGAACTGCGCAGCCCCTGGGCCCACCTGAACTGGCTCACCCTCGGCTGGCTGCTGGCACTGCTGCTGCACGCCGGGGTGGTCGTGGCGCTGCGGCCCGCCCGCGAACCGGAAGCATGACCCTGTCCTCCAGCGACATCAACGATCTGCGGGAAGCCCTGGCCGACCGGCTCTACCTGCAGGTGGCCGGCTGGCACCTGTACCTGGGGGATGCAGGTCTGGCCCAGGAACTGGCCATCGAGTGTGCCGCCCGCCTCGACCAGGGCAGCGGCGTCTGTGCCCGCCAGAGCCTGGAGGCGGTGCAGGTGCCGATCGGCGGCGGCGCCACCCGGCTGCCGCTGGCGCGGCTGGTTCCCGCCGGTCAGCTGCGCGACCTGGAGGAGATCCTGGAGCCGTTCTGCCGCCAGCACCGCTGACGCCTGAACCGGCTCAGCTGCGACGCGCGAGCGGCATCAGGCGCCCCACCAGCGCCGTCACCTGCCGGGCCTCGGGCACCCCGGCGGCGCCGGCGGCGGCGCCGTACACCACCATCCCCACCCCGCTGCTGAGGCCGGTCTGCAGCAGTCGCCCCCAGAGGCCGGAGGGCCAGGTAATGACGCTGGCCAGAACCCAGGCGAACCCGGCCGCCATCAGCGCGGCCAGCAGCAGCAGCAGCGTGTCGCGGCCCCAGGCCAGCAGCGGCAGCCCCCCCAAACGCCGACGCAGGGCCAGCAGCAGGCCGCCGCAGGTGATCAGGTTCACGGCCACGGTGGCCATCACCAGCCCGGCGGCCCCGAAATACAGCATCGGCAGCACCTGCTCGCTCCAGGGGGTGGGACCACCCACGAACATCCAGCAGAAGATGGCGTTGAGGCCGATGCCCGCCAGCGACCAGCGGAACGGCGTGACGCCGTCACCGAGGGCATAGAACACCCGCACCAGCACGTCCCGGGCCAGGTAGGCGGGCATGCCGATGCCGTAGGCCATGAGCAGCTGGCCCACCAGGGTGGCGGCGCCGTCGTCGAAGGCGCCGCGCTCGTAGATCAGGGCCACGATCGGCACCGCCAGGGCCACCATCAGCGCCCCCAGGGGCAGCATCGAGGCGTTGGAGAGCATCAGACCCTGACGCACCCGCTGGATCAGCTCGGGCCGGTCCTCCGGAGCCGTGAGCCGGGCGTAGAGCGGCAGCAGCGGCACCAGCAGGGCGTTGGAGATGAGCCCCAGCGGCGTCTGCACCAGCAGGTTGGCGTAGCCCAGGCCGGCCGCCGCCGCCGGGATCCCCGAGGCGAAGAACAGGGACACGAACACATTGATCTGCAGCATCCCCGAGGAGAGCGTGGCCGGACCCATCACCTGCAGCACCTCGCGCACGCCGGGATCGCTCCAGTCCCACACCAACCGGAACTGGTGCAGACCCCGGCGCACCAGTTCCGGCAGCTGGATCAGCCACTGCAGCACGGCTCCGACGGTGGTGGTGCCCGCCAGCACCACGCCCCCGAGCAGCGCCTGCTGGGGCAGGGCGATCTCCGCGCCCAGCTGCCACCACAGCAGGGCCAGGCCGACGATCACCGAGAGGCTGGAGAGCATCGGACTCACCGACGGCAGCCAGAACACATCGGCGGCGTTGAGGGCGCCGAAACCCAGGCCGATCAGGCCCGCGAACAGGGCCATGGGTGCCATCCAGCGCAGCTGCACCACGGCGATGGCATGCACCTCCGGCGCCAGGCCTGGACCAACGAGACGGATCAGAGGGTCGGCCGCCACCAGCAGCACCAGGGTGACCACGATCAGGCCGGCCCCCACCAGGGTGTTGATCGCCGCCAGCACGTGGGCCCCCTCCCGGCGGGGGCGGCGCGCCAGCACGCTCACCATGGCGCTGTGGAACGGCCCGTTGATGCCACCCAGCAGGATCAGCAGGAAGCCCGGCAGCACGTAGGCGTAGTTGTAGGCATCGAAGGCTGCGCCCACGCCGAAGGCGGCGGCGATCACCTGCTGGCGCACCAGACCGGCCACCTTGCTGAGGGCGGTGGCCACGGCCACGATCAGGGCGATGCGTCGCAGCGATGGGGCCATGGCGGGGCCGGTGAAGCGGGCCCGGCGCCCGCGGAATTGAGCGGCAGTATGGCCGCCGCCCCCCGCGCCCCTCGCCGATGACCATCCCGATCCTGGACGCCGGGCCCCTGGTGGAGGGCGTGCTGGTGAAGCGCTACAAGCGCTTCCTGGCCGATGTGGAGCTGCTGGAGCCGGGACCGGCGGGCGAGCCGGTGGGCACGGTGGTCACCGCCCACTGCCCCAACACCGGGCCGATGACCGGAGTGCTGCATCCCGGCGGCCGGGTGCGGCTGCGCCACGCCCCGTCCCCGGCGCGCAAGCTGTCCTGGACCTGGGAGCAGGCGGAGGTGAGCGGCAGCGGCGGCACGCCCACCTGGGTGGGCATCAACACGGCCCTGCCGAACCGGCTGGTGCGGGCGACGATCGAAGCCGGCTGCCTGGAACCCTGGCTGGGGCCGGTCGGAGCGATCCGGGCGGAGGTGCCCTACGGCCCGGGTCGCCGCAGCCGCATCGATCTGCTGCTCGCCCCGGCGGAGGGGGCCGCCGATCCCCGGCCGATCTACGTGGAGGTGAAGAACACCACCTGGACCCGCGGCGATCTGGCCCTGTTCCCCGACACCGTGACCGAGCGGGGGCAGAAGCACCTGGAGGAGCTCACGGCCCTGCTGCCCGAGGCCCGCGCGGTGCTGGTGCCCTGCCTGAGCCGGGACGACGTGAAGCGCTTCGCCCCTGGTGATTCAGCCGATCCCCGCTATGGGGAGCTCTTTCGCAGCGCCCTGGCGGCCGGGGTGGAGGTGCTGCCCTGCATCTACCGCTTCGAGCGCGGCGGCGTCAGCTGGCTGGGGTTGGCCGCGCTGGAGCCCCGCGACCCGGAGGCGGATCGCCAGGAATCGGGGCAGCGCCCATAGAGTTCGCTCAACCGTGCGGCGGCGACTGTGGATACCAGGGCCTTCAAGCGCTCCCTGCATCACTCCGAGCGCTACAACCGCCGCGGTTTCGGCCTCGGCGAGGAGGTGGCCGGCAGCCTGCAGACGGCCTACCAGAGCGATCTGGTGGCCAGCCTGCGCACCAACGGCTATGAGCTCAGGCGCGGCCGGCTCACCGTGCGGCTGGCGGAGGCCTTCGGCTTCTGCTGGGGCGTGGAGCGGGCGGTGGCGATGGCCTACGAGACCCGCCGCCACTACCCGAGCGAGCGCATCTGGATCACCAACGAGATCATCCACAACCCCTCGGTGAACGACCACCTGCGGGCGATGAACGTGGAGTTCATCCCCGTTGACGGGGGCGTGAAGGACTTCTCCGAGGTGGCCGGCGGCGATGTGGTGATCCTGCCGGCCTTCGGCGCCACCGTGCAGGAGATGCAGCTGCTCAACGAGCGCGGCTGCCACATCGTGGACACCACCTGTCCCTGGGTCTCCAAGGTGTGGAACACCGTGGAGAAGCACAAGAAGCACGCCTTCACCTCGATCATCCACGGCAAGGTGAAGCACGAGGAGACCCTGGCCACCAGCAGCTTCGCCGGCACCTATCTGGTGGTGCTGGATCTGGCCGAGGCCCAGCTGGTGTGCGACTACATCCTCGACAAGGGCGACCGCGAGGCGTTCATGGCCCGCTTCGAGAAGGCCTGTTCGCCGGGTTTCGACCCGGACCGCGATCTGGTGCGGGTGGGGGTCGCCAACCAGACCACGATGCTCAAGAGCGAAACCGAGGAGATCGGCAAGCTGTTCGAGCGCACGATGCTGCAGCGCTATGGCCCTGCCGAGCTCAACGACCACTTCCTGGCCTTCAACACGATCTGCGACGCCACCCAGGAGCGCCAGGACGCGATGTTCTCCCTGGTGGACGAACCCCTCGATCTGATGGTGGTGATCGGCGGCTACAACTCCTCCAACACCACCCACCTGCAGGAGATCGCCGTGAGCCGCGGCATCCGCTCGTTCCACATCGACACCCCCGAACGCATCGGCCCCGGCAACCGCATCACCCACAAGCCGCTGGGCGGTGATCTGGAGCTGGAGGAACCCTTTCTGCCCGAGGGAGCGATCCGGGTGGGCATCACCTCCGGTGCCTCCACCCCCGACCGCATCGTGGAAGAGGTGATCGAACGTCTGATCGATCTCAGCGCGCGCTGAGCCACCCTCCCCGTGGACGCTGTCGCAGCGGCTGCAGGAGCACTTGCGAGAGGCGCTTTACATTGATTCACGAAGGCCGTTGCCAGAGCCCTTGCTGTCGTCGAGTCCACCGCTGAACCCTCCCGCCGAGGCCCTCGCCGCCGCGCCCCGGACTGAAGGTCCCGGCAATCTCGGCGATCAGGCCAGATTGCGGGATCAGAGCGATCCGCGTGTGGGCCGCTACGCCAGCAGCTTCGCCGATCTGATGGAGATGCGCGCGGAGGCCGACCAGGTGTCGGGCTACCTCGACCGCCATGAAGGCTGGTTCCGCCGCTGCGCCGCGCCCATGCCGGTGGAGCCACTGGGCC
>JALOOQ010000148.1 GCA_025454305.1 Cyanobium sp. Prado107 | reverse complement strand
CTGATCCAGGGCCTGCGCGACGACGGCAAGGCGCCGGCGAGCTACATCGCCGACACCACCACCGCCAATGCCCAGGTGCGCACACTCAGCGAAACGATCCGCCTGGATTCGCGCACCAAGCTGCTCAACCCCAAGTGGTACGAGGGCATGCTCAACTCCGGCTACGAAGGCGTGCGCGAGGTTGCCAAGCGCCTCAACTTCACCCTGGGCTGGAGCGCCACCAGCGGAGCGGTGGACAACTTCGTCTATGAGGAGGCCAACGACACCTTCATCAACGACCCGGAGATGCGCCAGCGGCTGATGGATCTCAACCCCCACAGCTTCCGCCGCATCGTCGGCACCCTGCTGGAGGTGAACGGCCGCGGCTACTGGGAGACCAGCGAGGAGAACATCGCCCAGCTGCAGGCGCTCTACCAGGAGATCGAGGACAGGATCGAGGGCGTGAGCGAGGGGTGATCCAGGTGAGAGACGGCTGATCCCACTGGACGTCCGCAGCGGATCATGCGCCGCTGCGGGGGCGGCCGAAGAGGATGCGCAGTTCCCCCTTGGCCCGCTCGAGCACCTGCCGGCGCTCCTCGGGCAGATTGCGACCCGCCCGGTTGATGTAGAAGTTGAGCATTGACATGGCCGAGGCGAAGGGCGTGGTCTTGCGCCGCCGGCTGGCCTGCGCCGAGCGCTTGAGCGACGCGGCGATGCGCCTGGGATCGTCCCAGGTGAAGATGCCTGGCTCGAGATCCAGGGCGTTGCTGGTGGCGGTGACCCGCTGCGACCAGCGCTGCGAGGGTTCAGCGCTCACCCGCCGACCTTTCGGGCGATGTAGAAGCCATAACTGTAGAAGTCTTTGTAGGCCTCATACAGCTCGATCTCGCGCTCCTCAGCGCTCACGATGGCGCGCGCGTCGTCGCTGTCGCCATGGCGGCTGCGGAACGCCGCGAACCTGGCCTGCATGGGCCGGTAGTACTCCTCCAGCCAGCAGCGCTCGGGCAACACGAAGTAACCGATCGGCGAGTAACCGTGCCGCTCGAGAATCCGGATCTTGGCGGAGGCCACATCGATCTCCGAGTATTCACCCTGCCAGTGCCGTTGCAGCTCCTCGGGCCTGGAGTCGGTGAGCCAGGTGATCTCAGAGGCCACCAGCAGACCACCCGGCTTCAGGAACCGCCGCCAGGCCGCGACGCCCCGGCAGAAGCCGATGTTGTAGATCGCACCCTCGGCCCAGAGGATGTCGAAGTCCTCATCGGCGAAGGGCAGGCTGTCCATGGAGCAGGCGAGGGTCGTGATCCGGTCGTCCACGCCCATCGATTCCGCCCGTTCCCGGAGCCCCTGAAGGAACTCGGGCAGGAAGTCCACCGAGGTGATCCGGGCATTCAGCAGGCGCGCGAGCATAAGGGTGGACGCCCCGGTGCCGCAGCCGATGTCGGCCACCTTCAGCGGGGCGGATCGGTCTACCCCGGCCAGGTTGATGGCCTGCTCCGTCTCGGCATCGCCGCCGGGCCCCTGGCGATGGCCCTCCCTGTGAAGGTCAATCAGCAGGGCATAGTCGTCCATCGGCTCAGCCCGCGGGGACTGTGGGGACAAGGCGACACTAGGTCCAGCGCTGGATCCAGACCGGGCTGCATCCAGTGCAGTGCCGCCTCCAGGCATCACGAATTCAGGAGACGAGTCCATGAGGAGCAGCCATTCTGCATGGCATTCGGCTAACGGATCCTGGCCCTGAGCTGTGTCTTTCTTTCCTCCCCGATCGCATCCCAGTGCCTGTCAAGCAACGCTCCTTCAAACGCGTAGAGGTAGTAGCACACCGGCAAAGTTTCACCCGGATATCTCTCTTTGATCAGTCGATGGGCGCCAACGGCGCCAACCCGCCGCAGATCATCTTCCGAGAAGATTCCCACTTCATTCAGGCGACCCGCAATCTTCCTGCCGATGTTCTTGAGCTCGGTGAGATTCCGGTTGCGTGACATGGTGAGTCAGACGTGCGGGACTCGCCATGAACCGGCCTCAGGACCGAAGACATGATCCTGGAGTCGATAGACAAGGTACGGTGCCACGGCGATCCAGACGAGCACGAGGATCCATAGACGTCCGGCACGAAGGTTGTAGTCGTGAAGAAGTCGGCTCCAGGGATGACCGACGACGATGCGCCCGAAGAGAAATTCAAACGCCACCGTGAGAGCAAGCCAGATCAGGCCCATGGTGACAGCTTCCCCAGCTGAGGACGGTTTCCAGGTGGAGATGATCAGCCAGACATAGAGTCCAAAGAGCAGCACTCCAGTGCCGCAGGAGGCCTGGTGAGCCCGCAATTCAGTGAGACGTCTCGCAAACACTTGCTCGCGAAACAGTCCGTTGGCGATCGCGATCACGACCATCGGCACCCAGGCAAGGATGGACGTGCGAATCATCAGCTGCCTCGACAGGACTGTGCGGCCAGCACAACTATGCTGCCGCAGGAACTCGCAGCCCGGACAGGGATCCGGCGGCCCATGGACAGCCTCCACAGGGCTGGCTGGCTCAGGCTAGGCAGCCGCCATGCGGTGGACAACAGGGATCGGCGCAAGTCATCAGAATTGATTTGTGGCACTGCGCGCAACGGCAGGCCTGCCCCTGTGGATTCGCCCTCAGCCAGCCCCGGTCGCCGCAGGAGACACCATCAGCCGTGGCCCCTGCCCGCGACCGATCAATGACATAAGCCGCCCCTATTGATAATGGATTGACTGATAAGCACAGCTTCCATAGGGTTGCGGCACCGCAGTCCTCTTCCCGGTCATGACCCTGTCCTCCGTGCCGGCCGGCGCCGAAGTCCTGTCCCCAGGAACCAACGCAGCCACCGACAGCTCTTCCAGGCGCCCCCACCCGACCCCGTCCAGGGAGGGCGCCCCACCAGGCCAGCAGGACCAGGGCCAGCGCCCGCTGTCCTGGTACCAGCAGTTCCGGCGTGTGCAGATCGTGCAGGCGCTGGAAGCGGTGCAGGACCTCATCGCCGTGTCCCTTTGCATGGGCCTGTTCTGCGTGATGGTGCTGCAGTTGCGCTCGATCTTCACCTCGCTGCTGATCACCAAACCCCAGTTCCACGCCATCACATCGGATATCCTCTTCATCCTGATCCTGGTGGAACTCTTCCGCCTGCTGATCATCTACCTGCAGGAACAGCGGGTCTCGATCGGGGTGTCGGTGGAGGTGGCGATCGTGTCGGTTCTGCGCGAGGTGATCGTCAGCGGCGTGCTCGAAACCGACTGGCGGCAGATCCTGGCGGTGTGCCTGTTCCTGGCCACGGCCGCGCTGCTGCTGGTGGTGCGCGTCTGGCTGCCGCCCACCTTCGCCGGGGTGGACCCCGAGGCCCAGGTGTCGGCGCGGGCGCGGCTCAGCGCCGAGGTGGACTGACGGAGGGCTCACCCGCCACCGCCGCCGCCATGCGCGCCACCTGGGCGATCGGGCCCACATCGTGCACCCGCAGCACCGCGGCGCCGCCGGCCACCGCCAGGGCGCACACCGCCGCGGTGCCCCACAGACGGGCCCGGGGACGGGGCTCGTTCAGCACGGCGCCGATGAAGCGCTTGCGCGACGGACCCACCAGCAGGGGATGGCCGGCCGCCGCCAGATCCGGCAGCCGCCGCAGCAGCGCCAGGTTCTGCTCGCTGGTCTTGGCGAATCCCAGGCCCGGATCCCAGACGATCCGCTCCGGCCGCACCCCGGCCGCCAGGGCCGTGACGGTGGCGGCCTCCAGCTCGGCGCGCACCTCGTCCACCACGTCGCCGTACACCGCCAGAGCGTCCATCGAGCGGCTGTCGCCGCGGCTGTGCATCAGCACATAGGGGCAGCCTCTGCGGGCGATCAGCGGCAGCATCGCCGGATCGCGCAACGCGGGGTTGGCGCCGCGCACATCGTTGATCCAGTCGGCGCCGGCGGCCAGGGCCGCCTCGGCCACGGCGGCATGGAAGGTGTCCACCGACAGCGTGACGGCGGGATGGGCGGCCCGGATCGCCGCCAGGGCCGGCAGCAGCCGCTCCAGCTCCCGATCAGGCCCCACCTCCTCGGCCCCGGGACGGGTGCTCTGCCCCCCCAGATCCAGCACGTCGGCGCCTTGGGCGAGCATCCGCCCCGCCACCCGCACCGCCCGCTCCACGCCGTCGATGCGGCCGCCGTCGCTGAAGGAATCGGGGGTGAGGTTCATCACCCCCATCACCAGCGGACGGGTCACACCGCCGCCGGCACCTGGTAGTTGGCGATGCGGGCGAAGCTCTCGGCCTTGAGGGAGGCGCCGCCCACCAGCACGCCGTCGATGTCGCTCTGGGCCATCAGATCGTCGATCGTGGCGGTGTTCACCGAGCCGCCGTACTGCACCGTGACCTCCGGGTTGCCCACCCAGCCGCGGATCAGACCGCACACGCGATTGGCCTCATCGGCCGCGCAGGTCTTGCCGGTGCCGATGGCCCAGATCGGCTCGTAGGCCACGATCAGCCGGGAGGGATCCACATCCTCCAGCCCCTGCTCGATCTGGCGGTGGATCACCCGCTCGGTTTCACCGGCTTCGCGCTGATCGAGGCTCTCGCCCACGCACAGGATCGGGATCAGGCCGTGGCGCTGCGCCGTGCGGGCCCGCAGGTTGATCTGCTCGTCGGTTTCGCTGTAGTACTTGCGCGGCTCGCTGTGGCCCACGATCGCGTGGCTGACGCCGTGCTCCACCAGCATCGGCGCCGAGATCATGCCGGTGTAGGCCCCCTCATCGTCCCAGTGCACGTTCTGGGCGGCGATGGCCACGCCCGTGCCGGCCATGTGGCGGCTGAGGGTGGGAATGGCGGTGAACGGCGGCGCCAGCACCACCTCGCGGTCAGCCGGCAGACCGGCGATCAGGGGACGGAAGGCGGCGGCGAACTCCCGCGTCTGGGCGCAGGTCATGTGCATCTTCCAGTTGCCTGCGATGACGGCCTTGCGCACCATTGCCTTGCGGAACAGCAGTTCCAAACGCTAATGGGGCGCCTGCCGTGCCCCGATGCGGCCGGTGACCAGCAGTTCGCGACCGTCCACGCGCACCGCGTCCCCAAGCGCCAGCTGGCGGCCGCGCCGCAGCTCGATGGCTCCGTTGACGCGCACGTCGCCCCGCTGGATGCGCAGCTTGGCCTCGCCACCGGTGGCCGCCAGGCCATGGAACTTGAGGAACTGATCAAGCTTCAAGGGAGCTGAGCCCGGTGGCCCTTAGCGTGCCGCGATGCTCGCACCTTCACCGGCCGCTGTGCGCGGCAGCCTGCGGGACGGCG
>JALOOQ010000147.1 GCA_025454305.1 Cyanobium sp. Prado107 | reverse complement strand
CTGCCCGGCCGCCGCTGGGCGATCGAGACCCTGGCCGGCCGCATCGTGCCCGAACTCCAGCCCGACGGCACCGTGCGCGTCGACATGGGCGCTCCCTTCCTCGATCCGGAGACGGTGCCCACCACCCTGGCGACGGGCGATGCGGGCATCCCCCAGGGCGTTCTCGAGGTGGAGGGCCGGACGCTGGCGGTGGGTGCCGCCGGCATGGGCAACCCCCACGTGGTGGTGCCCGTCGAGGACGTGGCCGCGGTGGATCTCGAACGCCTGGGGTCGGCTCTGGAGGTGCATCCGGCCTTTCCCGCCCGGACCAACGTTCACTTCGTGCAGGCCGTCAGCCCCGCCCACCTCGTGATGCGGGTGTGGGAGCGCGGTGCCGGTCCCACCCTGGCCTGCGGCACCGGAGCCTGCGCCACCCTGGTCGTCTGCCACCGCCTCGGCCTGGCCGCGCGCCGGGCCCGCCTCGACCTGCCCGGAGGCCCGCTGCAGATCGACTGGGATGAGACCAGCGGCCACCTCTACATGACCGGCCCCGCCGAGGCGGTGTTCGATGCCGTGATCACCCCCGAGCTGTGGGGTGAGGACCCCGATGATCCGGCCACCTCCTGGGGCACCGACCCTGCCGCCACGGTCGCTCAGCCCGCTGCTGACGCCCCCCCGGCCAGCGCCGGCGGCGAGGTGATCGACTGCGCCACGGCCTGCGTGAACGGCTGCATCCGGCCGGAGGCCTGCTCCTCCGCCGAGGCCCGGGCGCGGGTGGAGGCCCTGCTCAGCAGCAGCTCCCTCGACGACCTGGTGGCCCTGGCCACCGATTCCCTGGAGGCCCGCACCCGGGCGCGTGCCCAGCGCGAACCCGGCCCGCCGGCGCCATGACCTCCCTGCCGGGCTTCCCGGCACCAGGGGTGTACCTCGACGCCTGCGCCACCGCGCCACCGGCGGCGGAGGTGCTGGAGGCCATGACGGCCGCCCACGCCGAAGCCTGGGGGAATCCCTCCAGCCTGCACGGCTACGGTCTGGCGGCGGCCGAGACCCTGGAGCGGGCCCGCTGGCGCTGCGCCGCGCTGCTCGGCTGTCAGCCGGAGGAGCTGGTGTTCACCTCCGGGGGCACTGAGTCCATCCACCTGGCCCTGCTGGGGACCGCCGCCTGCCTGCCGCCCGGGCGGCTGCTGATCTCCGCCATCGAGCATCCCGCCACCAGCGCGGCCGCCGCGGCCCTGGAGCGCCGGGGCTGGCAGGTGCAGACGCTGCCGGTGGACCGGGAGGGTCTGCTGGATCCCGCCGTGCTGGAGGCGTGGCTCGAGCCACCCACGCGCCTGGTGTCGCTGATCTGGGGCCAGAGCGAGGTGGGCAGCCTGCAGCCCATGGAGGCGATCGCGGCCCGCTGCCGCGACGCCGGAGTGCTGCTGCATGTGGACGCCGTGCAGGTGGTGGGCCATCTCCCCGTCGACTTCGGCGCCCTGCCCGTCGATCTGCTCAGCCTGGCGAGCCACAAGCTCCAGGGGCCGCGCGGCATCGGCGCCCTGGTGGTTCGCTCCGGCGTTCCCCTGGCCGCCCAGATCGCCGGGGGCGGTCAGGAAGCCGGCCGCCGCGGCGGCACCGAGCCGGTGGTGCTGGCGGCCGGTCTCAGCCGGGCCCTGGAGCTGGCTGACGCGCGACTGCGGCGCGCTACCGGCCGCGACCCCGTTGCCCAGTTGCGGGATGGGCTGCTGGAGCTCCTGCTGCAGCTTCCAGGCCTGCGGCTCAGCGGTCCGGACCCCCGCCGTGCTCCCGCCGCCCGTCTGCCTCATCATCTCAGCCTGCTGGTGTCCTCTCCCGGAGGCGAGCCCCTCTCCGGTCGCCAGCTCGTGCGCCGCTTGTGGCAGGAGGGCTATGCGCTCAGCAGCGGCTCGGCCTGCAGCAGCGGCGGCTCCGGAGCCAGCCCGGTGCTGCGGGCGCTGGGCTATGGGGAGGCGGAAGCCGCCAGCGGCCTGCGGCTCAGTTTCGGTCCCTGGCTCACGACCGCCGACCTGGAGGGAGTCCCGGATGCCCTGGAGCGGGCCCGTCAGTCCCTGGTGTCCGGCCCGTAGGGTCACTCTGCACTGACTCACGGCCATGCTTCCTGCGGATCTGCGCGAGGCGGAGAACCAGGCTCTGACGGCGCTGCTGGAGGCCCTCCCCAGTGCAGCGCGCGGACACTGGAGTGTGGACTGGCGGTTCGAGGGACTGCGCCTGCTGCCCGTGGTGCTGCGTCTGAGCCGGTCGCTGCTCGAAGCCGGCCGGTCGCCCCGGATCGTGTTCCCCGACGCCGGCGCCTGCGCCCTGGCCCGGCGCGATGCGCCGGATCTGGCCGAGCGGATCGCCGACTTCCGCTCCCAGCAGCGCCGCAGTGCCGAGGCCGCCGGATCGGACAGCGACGCGGACGGAGACGCTGCCGCCAGCCCTGAGCTGCTGCTGGCCGTGGCCCCGGCCCTGCCCGACTACGAGGAGTTCGAGCAACTCTGTGCCGCCCACACAGGCCCGGTGGCGATGGTGAACGGCCGGCTCGAGGATGCCGCCGTGGGCATCGGCAGCGTCGCCCGGGAACGGCGCCGCGGCTTCGTGGCCGAGTGGCAGGCGGCCTACTTCCTGCAGCCGCTGGAGGGCAGCGCCCTGCGCCGGGCCTATCCCGGCGGCTGGGAGCTGTACCGCCAGGACGCCGACGGCTTCAGGCTGGTGGCCCACTTCGACCAGAAGCCCGATGCCGAGGCCCAGGCCCAGGCCCTGGCCGGCGAGGGCGGCGTGGGGGTCGCCGGCAACCTGCGCTCCCTGGATGCGTTCATCGAGGGACTGCGCAGCTGAGCTGCGGGTCTCGTCTGATCGGTCCGAACTCCGTACACTTCGCGTCTCCACCCCTGGCCTCGACGGCCGGAGCGCGCATGCCCAAGGAACCCCCATCCCCCTCACGCCTGCGCCTCGGGCTGGTGGACCTGGCCGCCATCGGCGCCGTGCTGGTGGCTGTTGCGGGGGTGCTCTGGAGTCCCAAGCTCTCCGGCATCGTGGCCGAGGCCACCGGGGCCATGGTGCCGGTGAAGGTGTCGGTGGATGTGCGGGGGATTCCCGTGGCCGATCCCGACGGCCTGATCGCGGCGGCCCGCTCCGAGGGGCGCGTGGCGATCGTGATTCGCAACCAGCCCCACGGCAGCGTGGCCATCGAGACGATCACCCCGTTGCGCCGGCAGCTGGTGGCCGTTCAGCCGGACGGGCGCGTGGTCACCGCCGCGGACCCCAACCAGGCCGCCTTCAGCAACCTCGATGCCCGCTTCGTGCTCCAGGGCCAGGGGCGGCGGGGTGAAGGGGGCGTGGTGTTCGGCAACCAGAGCATCAAGGTGGGAGCCCCGGTGGAGATCGAGGGCAACACGTTCCGCGTCACCGGCACGGTGACGGCCATCCAAATCGACGAGGCCTGACATGCGCCGCTTCTCCGCCGGCCTCACAGCACTGCCGCTGCTGATCGCCCTGCAGCCCGCAGCAGTCCTGGCCCAGACCCGGCCAGCAGTTCCAGCGCCGGGCCCGGTGACAGCGCCGCTGCAGGCCCGCCTCCCCGCGCCGCCGCCGCCGACGGGTCTGCCCCGGCTGCAGACCCAGCTGAGCTGTCCGGCTCTGCAGCAGCGCATCCAGTCGGCCCTGGGTGGTGAGGCAGGAGCCTGGAGCATCAGCGTCGCCGACCCCGGCGGCCGTCTGCTGGCCGAGGTGAACGGCTTCACGCCGCGGGTGCCGGCGTCCAACCAGAAACTGGTGTCCACCGCCTTCGCCCTCGATCAGCTCGGGCCCGACTACCGGCTGTCCACCCGGCTGTGGCAGCTTCCCGACGGCAGCTTCAGGCTCACCGGCGAGGGCGATCCCGACCTGGCCCTGCCGCAACTGCAGCGTTTCGCCCAGCTGGCCCTGCGCTCCGGCGGCTCCAGCGGCACAGCGGGCTCGGTGGTGCGTCTGGAGCTGGCCGAGGAACCCAGCCAGGCCTGGTGGCCCAGCGGATGGAATCCCGACGACCGCTACTACGCCTACGGCGCTCCGATCACCCGCCTGGCGGTGACCAGCAACGCCATCCAGGACGCCGTGCAGAATCCGCCCTCGCGCCTGCAGACCCTGCTGGAACGGGCCATCGCCCAGCAGGGCGGGCAGGCCCAGCTGCGCCTGGTGTCCTCCCGCGCTCCCCTGCCCGCCGACGCGACGCTCCTCTACGAGCAGCCCTCGGCGCCGATGCACAACCTGCTCAGCCTGGCCAACAGCGAGAGCCACAACTTCACCGCCGAGGTGCTGATGCGCCAGGCCGCGGGCACCTGGGATCTCGCCCAGGCTCAGCAGCGCACCAGCGCCTGGCTCCTGAGCCAGGGTCTGCCGATGCAGGGCGTGCGCATCGCCGACGGCAGCGGTCTGGACCGCTCGAACCGGCTCACCAGCCACTTCCTGGCGGCCCTGCTGCTGCGCATGGACCAGCACCCCTACGCCCGCAACTACCTGGCCTCGATGGCGGTATCCGGTCAGCGTGGCACCCTGCGCAACCTCTTCACCGACCCGGGTCTGCAGGGTCGCTTCTACGCCAAGACCGGCACTCTGCGGGGGGTGCGCTCGATCAGTGGCGTGCTGCTCACACCCGAGGGAGCCCGCTACGTGTCAGCCATCAGCAACGGCAGTGGCCAGCCGAACACGATCATCGGCCAGGTGCTGCGGCAGGTGCAGACCAGCGGGCTCTGCCCAGCCGGCTGAGGCGGCGGCTCCTCAGCCGGCTAGCTGCCTGAGGCTGTTCACGACTCGGCGGCGCCGGCTGCCCGGATTGCGCCCGGCGCTGGCAGACCTCCGGGCCCTGCTGCCAGCGTCACCCGCCAGACCGGACTCCCCTGATTCGGACTCCACCAGCTGAGCGCCGCCGGCGGAGGGGTTGCCACCGGTGACCACCTCGGGCACCTGGAAGCGCACGAGCTCCCGACGGCCGGCGATCACCACCTGGGCCAGCTCCTTGATCCGACCCTCAAGCTCGCCCAGCACCTGCTCGGCATAGCGGTTGGCGCCCTCACTGATCTCGGTGGCCTCATGGCGGGTACGGGCCACGAGCTGGTCGCACTGCTGCTGGGTCTGCTGGCGGAAGTGCAGGGCATCGTTGTGCAGCCGTTCGGCCTCGGCCTGGCTCTCGCGCTGCAGACGCAATCCTTCCTGGCGGATCTGCTCCAGCTCGGCCATGGCCTGCTGGCGGCTGCGCTCGTGCTGCTCCACCAGCTGCCGGTTGCGTTCACCGGCTTCCTGCT
>JALOOQ010000146.1 GCA_025454305.1 Cyanobium sp. Prado107 | reverse complement strand
CATCATCGAGCTCAGCGATGAACAGGACCAGCCTGCCCTGCTGCCCGGCTGAGCTTGCAGATTCAGGAGGGACCCGGCTGGCGCTTCTGTGTCGATCCTTCCCGTGATCCCTATCCGGTGCTGATCGGCGGAGACGGCTGGGCCGTGGAGCTCGATGCCTGGGAGGCGAGGACCTTCCTCGACGGCTGCTGTCTGCTGGCCGATGAACTGGAGGCCATGGCTGACCGGCTGGTGCCCGAGGAGCGGGTGACCCTGGAGCTGGAACGGGACACACTCTGGCTGGAACTGGAAGGCCAGCCCGCATCCTGGCGGCTGCGCTTCGTGCTCACCCCTGGTCCTGGAGGCCGCGGTGTGGAGGGAGGCTGGAGCGACACCGCCACCGCCGCGTTGGTGGCGGCGCTGCGGCAGGCGCGTGAGGCCAGCCCCCTGCCGCCGCTCTGAGTTCAGCGGTCCATCGCCTCGCCTCGCGCCGTGAGCCGGTGCAGAGCGCTGTAGTCGAGACCATCAAGCTCGGTGCCTGCGGCTGCCGCCAGCAGCTGGGCCAGACCCTCCAATCCGCTGGTGCCCAGACCTCTGGCCCGGGCCGCCGCCAGGAACAGCTCAAGGTCCTTGCGCAGATGGGCCGTGGGGAAGTTCGGATCGCTGTACTCGTCCTCCAGCATCCGCTTGAGTTTCTTGTCGAAGGTGGGGGCATAGAGGGCGCTGGCTCGCAGCAGGTCCATGAACCGCTCCACCTCCACGCCGCTGCGGCGCACCAGATGCAGGGAGAGGCTGAAGGCGTGGGTGAGGCTGGCGATCAGCTGGTTGAGCGCCAGCTTGGTCTCCAGTGCCGACCCCACCGGTCCCAGCAGCTGCGGTTCGGCCCCCAGCAGGCGCAGCAGCGGTAGTGCCTCCTGGAACAGGGCCTCCGGTCCGGCAGCCATCACCTGCAGCGTGCCGGCGAGGGCCTCGGGCCGGCTGCCCAGCACCGGCACCTCCAGGTAGGCGTTGCCCGTGCCGGTGATCGCAACGGCAAGCTCACGACTCTCGGAGGGCGCGATGGTGCCCATCTGCAGCACCACCCGCCCATGGCCGTCGCCCGTCCCGGTTCCGCCCGTCTCCATTCCACCCGAAGCCTGGGCGCCGGGCCTCCCGACGAGCCCGCAGCGCTCCAGCACCGACCGTGTCACCGCTCCATCGCTGAGCACCGTGATCACCCAGTCGCTGGCCAGCACCGCCGTGGCGGGATCGGCGCAGGTGGTGGCACCGAGGGCAGCCAGCGGCCGCATGCGCTCCCTGTGCCGGTTCCAGGCGTTCACGGACTCTCCCTGCTCCAGCAGCCGCTGGCCGATGGCGGAGCCGAGCAGCCCGGTTCCCAGCAGGGCAACTGACATGAGGGTCGTGCAGAGGGGGCCTGATCGAGCGACCAGCATGCAGGAGCCGGGTCGGTGAGATTGGCGCTGCAACTGAGTATTGATCAGCACTGCTGATCAATACGGCTCTCGCTTGGAACCCCCAGTCAGGTGGCCTGCTTTCCACAGGTTCTCCCCAGGGGAGGGCACCACCACCCTCCGCCGGTCCGTTGTGCTGGGGAATACGGCGGCTGGCCGCCGGTGCCCCTTGACACCCTCCCAGGGGCGGCGGCCTCAGGCTCCCTGTCACCGCAGCACGCCTGAGAACCCTTGGCAGAACACGGTTCTCAGGCTGGGAGCCGCTGCAGCACGGGTGCCGGTCGGCATTTGACGCCCCCTGTCACGTTCGGGAATCTTGGGCCCACTCCGGGGATGTCACATGACCGTCAACGCCACCATCGGCAGCCATGCCAGCGCCGACACGCCGGTGGCAGAGCCGGCTCAGGAGGAGGGAAGCGAGCTGATGGTGAGCCTGCGGGCTGAGGTGCCCGCGGCCCTGCTGGTGTGCATGCGCCAGTTCATCGAACGCCATCCCAACTGGGATCAGTACCGACTGTTCCAGGCCGCGCTGGCCGGTTTCCTGGTGCAGAACGGTGTGCAGACCCGGGAGATCACCCGTTGCTACCTGGCCAATCTGTTCCCGTCTCAGGGCCGGTTCCGCTGCGGCTGAACCGGCTGCGGCTGGCGGCGGCGCCGGAGCTGCGGCTGACCTGAGACGAAGAGCTGCCGGTAGGCGGCCACCTCGATGCAGGCGGCCAGCGGCAGGGTTGCCGCCAGGCCCACCAGCGGCAGCAGGAATCCCGCCAGCACCACCAGCCCGAGCAGCAGCGTCAGCCCGAGGGCCTGCAGCCAGTGGGGATCGATGGCCGCCCGGCCGCGGCGGAAGGCCTCCAGGGGGGGGTGGCCCCCGAGCACGCACAGGGGCAGGCTGAGGATCTGATCGGTGAGCACGTACACCACCGCAGCCATCCCCGCCAGCAGCGGCAGCGCCATCAAGGGGGGCTCCAGCAGGGCCAGCAGCCAGGCACTGGCCTGGGCCAGCCGCACGATCACGCCCAGCACCAGCAGCTCCAGAGCCACGGTGCCGCCGGTGCGCAGCAGGTCCCGGCCTTCGATCCGGAGCAGATCCCGCAGCCGCGGCGGGGTGTTCTGCAGCACGGCGTCGGCGCCGCGCAGCAGACCCACCACCAGCCACAGGAAGCCCAGGATCCAGGCGACCCCGGCGAGACGGGAGATGGCCCACGCCAGCGGGTCCGTCTGGCCGTAGTCATTGACGATGCTGGCACTGCTGAACCGGATCGTCAGCTGACAGCCCACGATCACACCGCCCACCAGCAGCGTGAACAGAACCAGGGTCCACGGTGCCCGACGGAAGCCCTGCCAGCCCTGTTCCAGGGCCTGGCGGATCGCGATCGGTGGCGACTGGGGAGCCTCGGTCGCAGTGCTGAGCGGCTGTGCGGGATCAGGCCCTCCACGACCGCGCATCAGGCTTCCAGCAGGGTCAGCAGCCTCTGGGCGGTGGCGTCCGGAACAGGCAGGATCGACAGCCGGTTGCCGCGCCGAACCACCCCCAGCTCCTCGGCGCTGAAGGTCTCCCGGAGGGTCTCCAGGGGCAGCAGACGCGGAAACTGGCGCAGGAATCGCAGCCGAACGCAGTCCCAGCGTGGCTTCTCCCGGGTGGATGCGGGGTCGTGGTACTTCGAAGCCGGGTCGAACTGGGTGGGGTCCACCAGCCCTGTCTCCACCACCTCCATCAGCCCCACGATGCCCGGTGGTTTGGCGTTGGAGTGATAGAAGAAGGCGTGGTCGCCGATGGCCATGGAGCGCATGAAGTTGCGGGCCTGGTAGTTGCGGATGCCGTCCCAGAGGGTGGTGTTCTCCTGGCGCAGGTGCTCGATGCCGTAGACGTCCGGCTCGCTCTTCATCAGCCAGTAGGCCATGGCCGGCGCGTCCTGTGATCGGCCGATGCTACGGATCGAACGTTCGGTGTCGGGCGATCGGCTTCAGAGCTTGGTTTCAGAGCTCGGCGACCAGACGCCGGAAATGATCACCGCGCGCCTCGAAGTCTGCGTACTGATCGAAGCTGGCGCAGGCCGGTGACAGCAGCACCGCCGGGCAGTCCAGATCCCCGGCCAGCGCCGCCGCCACGGGCACGGCCTCGTCCAGTCCCGGGCTGGACTGAACGAGCCCTGGGTAACCGCCTTCCTGCAGGAGCTGCCGGAAGTGCTCCCTGGCCTGGCCGTAGAGCACCACCGCCCGGGCCGAGCGGCTCAGAGCCCGGATCCAGGGCCCGGCCTCGCCGATCTTGGCCTGTCCGCCGGCGAGAACCACCAGCGGGCCCTTCAGAGCCCGCAGCGCCACTTCGGCCGCGTCGTAGTTGGTGGCCTTGCTGTCGTTGTAGAAGCGCACCTGCTGCCGGGTGCGGATGAGCTCCAGACGGTGGGGCACTCCCGGGAAGCGTCGCAGAGCGGCTTCCATGCCAGGGCCATCGAGGCCGGCCTCCAGCCCCGCCGCCACCGCCAGCAGCATGTTCTGGAGGTTGTGGGCACCCGGCATCGCCAGGGCATCGGCGGCCATCAAATCGCGCTGCCGCCCCCCCCGGTTGCACCAGACCCGTCCCGCCTCGATCCACAGTGCCGGCGCGATTCCGGCAGCCACGGCGCGGGGCGGGCCGGCCGTCACCCAGGTGGCTGATTCCCAGCTGGCGGCGTGGGCCCGCAGGTCGGGGTCGTCGGCGTTGAGCACCCGCACGGTGCTTCGCTCCAGCAGCCGGCGCTTGATGCTGCGGTAGTTGTCCAGGCTGCCGTGCCGCTCCAGATGATCCGGGGTGAGGGTGGTCCAGATCCCCACCTGCGGAGCCACGGCCGCGGAGGCCTCGATCTGGTAGCTGCTCAACTCCACCACCATCCACTGGGGCAGTCCCTCGCTGGAGGCGCGGCGCCTGAGCACGGTTTCAGCCGCGGACTGCCCCACGTTGCCGGCCATCTCGGTGTCGATGCCGGCACTGCAGAGCAGGTGGTGAACCAGATGGGTCACGGTGGTCTTGCCGTTGGTGCCGGTGATGCCGATCCAGGGCACGGGGCGGCTGGCATGCCACGCCGGCTCCACCTCTCCCTGCACCGGCACGCCCCGGGCGCGCAGGGACTCGAAGACCGGGTGATCCCAGCGGATGCCGGGGCTCACGACCACCCGCTGCAACTGGGGCCCCAGGGCCAGGATGTGGCCGGCGTCAAGGTCGCGATTGAGCTGCACCTCGATCCCCTGCCGGCGCAGTTCGTCGGCCTGGTGCTCCAGGGCGGCATCGCCGCGGCTTTCCAGCACCACCACCTCATCGCCCAGCGACCGCAGCAGGCGGGCGGCGCCGACTCCGGAGCGCCCCAACCCGATCACCACCGACAGATCCCGGGTGCCGGCCATGGGGAACGGAAGCTTCTGCTTGAGGGTGAATGGGCGATACTGGAATCGAACCAGTGACTCCTACCGTGTCAAGGTAGTGCTCTACCTCTGAGCTAATCGCCCTGGTGATCACATCCTGTGATTGTGATCCTTGGTCCGTGATCCCGGTTTCCTGTCTTCCCGGATGAGATGACAGAACCTGGCGATGTCCTGGAGCTGGGACCTGAGCTGAGCTGATGGAATCGGCGGTACCGGCATGATTCAGCGGAGAGTCCCGTTGTTCAGGTCCCGATTCCGTGGTCCCAATTCCGTGGTGATCAGCGTCTGCGGTTTGGCTCCGATTGCTCGTCAGGAGCAGAAAACCTAGCAGCTCACCCCTCCTGGAAAAGCTGCCGGCAGTGTCCGGCCTCTAGCGACGCTCCAGGTCGATGCGCCACAGGTCCCGGGAGGGGGTGTCGATCACGGTCCAGTTCACGCGCACCTGGGCGCTGCGGATCAGCTCGGCCATGCGCGAGCGGGACATGCCGAAACCGGCCGAGGCGATGGCGTCCAGCCGGCAGGAGGCCTCCACGGTGTGCCAGCGCCGGGGGCGGCGCTGAACCGGCGGCTGCAGATCCTGCACAGCCCTCGCGCTCAGCTCCACCTCCACCGTGCGCACTCTCACCTGCCGGCCGTTCAGGGTCCGGGCCGCCGGACCGGTCACCACCCCCTGGCCGCCGCGGTCACCGCGCATCCAGAGGTCACCGATCGAGTCGGGCTCTGCCCCGGCGCTCAGCAGGGCTTCGCGCAGATCGGCGGGCTCGGCAGGATCGAAGAGGAAATTGCCGCTCAGCTCCAGCCCACCCAGATCCGCCGGCACGGCCTGCGGGTCCAGGCCCGCCTCGCGGCGCAGCAGCAGCAGGCGCTGCCGTTCCGCTCCCGCAAACCCGCCCTCGGCGTGCAGCTGAAGTTCCGCCAGCGCTGCCAGCCGCTCCGTCGCCTCCACGAGCACCGCCGGCTCGAGGAATCCGGTCCAGGTCGGCTCCCAGGTGCGCAGGGCCGTCTCTGCCGCATCCAGCACGGTCTCCAGGGCCGCCGGGTTGCGGCTGCCCTCCAGCAGCTGCCGGCGCGGCAGCATCAGGACTCAGCCAGCCGCACCACCGACTGGGGCCGGGCCTGCTGCAGCATCGACCAGGGCATCTCCGCTCCCGCTGCGGTCTCCACCAGCAGCAGCCAGTTGCCTTCCTCCAGCCGGTTGCGCAGGCTGCGCACGCGGTCGTCCTGTTCGGAGCGCACGCTGGCCGCTGCCGCGTAGCTGCCCATCCATCCCGACCCCAGACCCAGCAGAGCGCCGATCAGGTGCTGGCTCCAGGCGCCGGCGAAGGCGAAGGTGTCCAGGTCGGTGATGTAGGTGAACGTGAGGCCCGCGAAGAACCCGAACGGGATCAGCCACCGGGCCATGGAGCGCTGGCGCCGCCGCCGCGCCGCCGCCGGATTGAGCGGTTCCACCTGATCCAATGGGGTTTCACCGGTCCCCACGGTCAGCAGCCGTGCCGGTGGCGGCTTCAGCTCGGCCAGCCGGTCCCGCAGCTGGTGCAGACGCTTGCGATCGCTGATCACCACCACGACGCTCGTCAAACCGCTGTCTCCGTTCCTGCCGTTGCCGGGCGATTCTCGCTGTCGCCGCGGCTGGCTGCCGCCCTGCTGCTCACTACACTTGCCGGGCATGACCAAGGTTCTCGTTTCGGATCCCATCGACCAGGCGGGGATCGACATCCTCTCCCAGGTGGCCACGGTGGATGTGCGCACCGGCCTGCCGCCGGAGGAACTCAGGTCCATCATCGGTGACTACGACGGCCTGATGATCCGCTCCGGCACCACGGTGACCGGTGACATCATCGATGCGGCTGCCAAGCTTCGCATCATCGGTCGCGCTGGTGTGGGCGTCGACAACGTCGACGTGCCGGCCGCCACGCGCAGGGGTGTGCTGGTGGTGAACTCCCCGGAGGGCAACACCATCGCCGCGGCCGAGCACGCCCTGGCGCTGATGCTCTCGCTGTCGCGCCACGTGCCCCATGCCCACGCCAGCACCATGGCCGGTGGCTGGGACCGCAAGACCTACGTGGGCAACGAGCTCTACAAGAAGAAACTCGGCGTGGTGGGCCTGGGCAAGATCGGCTCCCACGTGGCCCGGGTGGCCAAGGCCATGGGGATGGATCTGCTGGCCTACGACCCCTTCGTCTCCGACGAACGGGCCCAGAGCATGCAGGTGCAGCTGCTGCCCCTGGCCGATCTGTTCGCCCAGGCCGACTACATCACCCTGCATCTGCCGCGCACCCCCGATACCGAGAACCTGGTGAACGCCCAGCTGCTGCGCACCATGAAGCCCACGGCGCGGCTCGTGAACTGCGCCCGCGGCGGGATCGTGGATGAGGCGGCGCTGGCCGAGGCGGTGGAGGCCGGCGTAATCGCCGGCGCCGCCCTCGATGTGTATGCCAAGGAGCCCCTGGCAGCCGATTCACCCCTGCGCGCGGTCAAGGAACGCCTGGTTCTCACCCCCCACCTGGGGGCCAGCACCGAGGAGGCCCAGGAGAACGTGGCCATCGACGTGGCCGAGCAGATCCGCGACGTGCTGCTCGGCCTGCCCGCCCGCAGCGCCGTGAACATTCCGGGCCTCAACGCCGAGGTGATGGAGCAGCTCAAGCCCCATCTGCAGCTGGCTGAGACCCTGGGTCAGCTGCTCAGCCAGCTGGCCGGCGGCCAGATCAGCGAGCTGGAGGTGCGGCTGCAGGGCGAATTCGCCGCCCATCCGGCCCAGCCCCTGGTGGTGGCGGTGCTCAAAGGGGTGCTCTCCACCGCCCTGGGCGATTCGATCAACTACGTCAATGCCGCCCTGGAGGCCAGGGACCGGGGCATCCACGTGCTCGAGGTGAAGGACGAAGCCGTGCGTGACTTCGCCGGCGGTTCACTGCAGCTGCGCTCCAGCAGCAGCAAGGGCAACCACAGCGTCAGCGGCACGGTGTTCGCCGACGGGGAGCTGCGGGTGACCTCCATCGACGAGTTCCCGGTGAATGTGAGTCCCAGCCGCCACATGCTCTTCACCCGCCACCGCGACATGCCCGGGATCATCGGTCACATCGGTTCGGTGCTCGGGGAGCACAACGTCAACATCGCCTCGATGCAGGTGGGCCGCCGGATCGTGCGCGGCGACGCCGTGATGGTGCTGAGCCTCGACGATCCCATCCCCCCCAGCCTGCTGGACACCATCCACGGCATCGAAGGCATTCAGCAGGCTCACCCGGTGACGCTCTGAACGGCTCTCCCGATCCTCCGCTGCCGCCATCCTCCGTGCCCACGACCCTTGCCTGGTGGCGGATGGAGCTCGGCTGTCCACCGGAGCTCGAGGAATCCCTGTTCTGGAAGCTGGGCACCCTCGGCATCCCGCGGGTGGCGCTGCGTCATCGCCCGGAGGCACCCGAGCGGCGGCAACTGGAGGCCTGGCTGCCCGAGGCCGACTGGCCTGCTTCGGAGCGCGATCGCCTTGAGGAAAGCCTGGCGCCTCTGGCCGCCACCTTCGGCCTGACGCTGCCGCCGATCCGCTGGCAGCGTCAGCTCGATGAGGACTGGAGCCTGAGCTGGAAGCAGCACTGGCAACCCGATCCGGTGGGGGAGCGGCTGCTGATCCTGCCGGCCTGGCTGGAGGTGCCTGGCGAGCACAGCGAACGCCTGGTGATCCGCATGGATCCCGGCAGTGCCTTCGGCACCGGCAGTCATCCCACCACCCGCCTCTGCCTGGAGGGTCTCGAACGGCTGGCCGCCGCACCTGTTGCCCCCGATGGCCGCTGGGCCGGTCTGGAGGGGCTGCGCGTGGCCGACCTGGGGTGCGGCAGCGGCATCCTCGGCATCGCCGCCCTGCTGCTGGGGGCAGACACCGCGGCGGCGGTGGACACCGATTCCCTGGCGGTGCGGGCCACGGCCGAGAACGCCGCCGCCTCCGGTCTCCAGCACCGCCTGAGGGTTCGCCAGGGGTCGGTGGAGGCGCTGGCGGAGCTGCTGGAGGGGCAGCCTGCGGACCTGCTCCTGTGCAACATCCTGGCGCCGGTGATCGAGGCCCTCTGCCCCGCCTTCCATACCGTGCTTGCTCCGGGGGGAGTGGGGCTGCTGAGCGGCCTGTTGGTCAGGCAGGCTCCGCGGCTGCGCAGGGAGCTGGCGGCCGGCGGGTGGTGCGCCGAACTGACCGCCAGCAGTGGCGACTGGGGCTTGATGACGATGCGACGCATCCGATGACTGGCTGCGTGAGCTGCCGCTGGTTGTTACATAAGGCACGCTGATAGGTGATCTGGCTTTGATTGGGCTTCTCCGTTCCCCTCCTGGAAATCGACGGGAACGGCTGCTGTCGGATGTATGAAGGGCAAGTCCTGCAGGCCCGGAC
>JALOOQ010000145.1 GCA_025454305.1 Cyanobium sp. Prado107 | reverse complement strand
GAGTCGCTGAACATGTCCTGGGGACGGCCCAGGGCACGCATGGTGTCGTTGTGGATGTAGAGGCCGAAGCTGTGGAAGCCCAGGAAGATGCACACCCAGTTGAGGTGGCTGATGAGGGCGTCGCGAGCCTTGAGAACCCGATCCAGCACGTTGTCGATGTGCTTGGCAGGGTCGTAGTCGCGCACCATGGCGATGGCCGCGTGAGCGCCTGCGCCTACCACCAGGAAACCGCCGATCCACATGTGATGGGTGAACAGCGAGAGCTGGGTGGGATAGTCGATCCCGAGGTAGGGGTAGGGCGGCATCGCATACATGTGATGCGCCACGATGATGGTGAGCGAACCGAAGAGGGCGAGGTTCACGGCCAGTTGGGCATGCCAGCTGGTGGTCATGAACTCGAACAGGCCATCGTGTCCGTTGGGAGCGGGGAACAGCAGGGGATCACCCTTCTGACCCTCGAGAATCTCCTTGATGCTGTGGCCGATGCCCCAGTTGGTGCGGTACATGTGGCCAGCCACGATGAACAGCACCGCGATCGCCAGGTGGTGATGGGCGATGTCCGTCATCCAGAGGCTGCCGGTGACCGGGTTGAGACCTCCTTTGAAGGTGAGGAAGTCGCTGTAGGCCGCCCAGTTGCCGGTGAAGAATGCCGAGATACCAGCGCCGAAGCCTGGATACAGCTGGGACAGGACGTCCTGGTTGATGAACTCGTGGGGAAGCGGGATGTCGGCGTAGGTGGCGATGGTCTTGCCATTGATGGCCAGCGGCTGGCCGGCATCGATGGCATCCATCAGGGCCGTTGTCGGCAGGGACACGTGCAGGAGGTGTCCGGTCCAGGAGAGGGAGCCCAGGCCCAGCAGACCAGCCAGGTGGTGGTTGAGCATGGACTCAACGTTCTGGAACCACTCCAGCTTGGGGGCTGCCTTGTGGTAATGGAAGACGCCCGCATTGAGCATCAGGCCGGCCATCACCAGAGCACCGATGGCGGTGCAGAGGAGCTGGAACTCATTGGTGAAGCCCCAGGCCCTCCAGACATGGAAGAGGCCGGAGGTGATCTGAATGCCGTTGAATCCGGCACCCACATCACCGTTGAGGATTTCCTGGCCGAACACGGGCCAGACCACCTGAGCTGAAGGCTTGACGTGGAGGGGGTCAGCCAGCCAGCCGGTGTAGTTGGAGAAGCGGGCACCGTGATAGAAGGCGCCGCTCAGCCAGATGAAGATGACGGCCAGGTGGCCGAAGTGAGCCGAGAAGATCTTGCGAGAGACCTCTTCGAGGTCGCTCGTGTGGCTGTCGAAGTCGTGAGCGTTGGCGTGGAGGTTCCAAATCCAGGTGGTGGTTTTGGGACCTTTGGCCAGGCTGCGGTCGAAGTGCCCGGGCTTTTCGAAAAGCTCGAACGTGGCCGGAACGCGGTTCCGGTCGACCATGGCCTCGGCCTTTTTCCCACGCTCGGGTGGGCTGATGGTCATCGAGACGTTCCTCGAGGGACGGAGTCGAGGTGGGGGTCCCCACCCCTGCCGGTGACGCAGCGCCTCCTGGAGACCAGCAGGAGCCACGCCGTCGGCGGGCCCCATGGACCAGCGGGACAAGCCCGTCGGTCCATGGGCTCCAGCCGCGGGAATCCGGTGAAAACTCACCAAACACCCTGGTGCGGCTGGGGCTTGGGCCCCAGTTAGGGGACCGCTCGGCGCAGTATAGGGGCCAGTTTCAAAGGGCTTTGGGCCTCAGTTACAAAGGTTCAATACGGCCGCTTCCCAGTCGTGGACTGGGCTCTTGAGGCCAGTAAGCCCTATCTGGAAATCCCCAATCAAGCGACAATGCTTATATCCTGGCCGCACAGATCTCTGTCGGCCCTGCTCCGGTGCTCCAACCACCCCGGCCAGCAGAATGCCCCAGAGCAACCCTTTGGAGCGGTGCGGGTGGAGCGGGCTGGCAGCAAACCATGGCGCAGTCCCCACTGGGCAGCGCCACTCCGGCTCCTGCTCACGGTGGCCATGCTGCTGGTGCTGCTGGTGCCCTCGGGCTGCTCCCGCACGAACCAGGTGAGCGGATCCCAGGGGGCCGGCCCGCGTGATGCCGCCCGGCAGACAGGGCCTCTGCAGGAGGTGGCGCCGCCGGTGGCTGTACAGCAGCTCGCGGCGGCGCTGTCGGCACGCCATCCCCGGGTGAGCGTCACCGCCCCCCGGGACGGCAGCCTCCTGCCACCCGGTGGCTGGAACCTGGAGATCAACGGCAGCGACTGGCCTCTGGCGGATGCCGGGGAGCTCGGGCTGGGGGCCCACATCGTGGTGCAGATGGATGAGGATCCGCCACTGCGGCTGACCGCCGCTGAGCCGGCCCCGGAAGGCTTCCGGCTCAGCGTTCCCATGGCCGAACTCACTCCGGGCAGCCATCGGATCACGGTCTATGCCGCCCGACCCTGGGGGGAAGTGGTCAAATCCCCGGGGGCCTCCGCCCAGATCCGGGTGCATCGCGCGGCCGTCAATCCGCTGGGGCTGCCCGCCGCCGGCAGTGCACAGCTGATTGCCGCCAGCCCGGCTGAGCTGAGCACCGCCGAACCGGTGCTGGTCGACTGGCTGCTGAAGGATGCCCCGCTCCAGGGCCTGCGGGAGGGCGACCAGCGCTGGCGGCTGCGCATGACCGTCAACGGTGACAGCGTGCTGCTCGACCGGAACGCACCGCTGTGGCTGAAAGGATGGCGCAGCGGCAGCAACAGTGTGCTGCTGGAACTGGTGGATGAACGCGGTGAGCCCATCAATCCACCCTTCAACAGCCTCGTGCGCGAGGTGACCCTGGGCGGCACCGCCCGGCGACCCCGCTGGCTGGGGGGAGCGCTCAGCGAAGCGGAACTGGCGGCGCTGCTGGGAGAGATCCAGATCCCACTCCCCTCAGAAGCACCCTCCAGCACGCCCGCTGATGCCACCTCCGATACGCAGGGCGAGGCCCAGCTCGAAGCCCCTGTCGGCACCCCCGGTCACCTGGATCAGGCCGACGATGGGACAGACGAGCCGGAGGATGGCGGGGAAACACCTCACGATCAGGACGCACCTCCCGCTGAGGCCGCGGCTTCTGAACCCCAGCGCTCTGCGGCTGAACCGGAGCCGCCGGAAGATGGCCTCGGGGCGATCCTGCCGGACGCAACCGACGACACCAGCGAGCCACGGGAGAACCAGGCGTGACGGAACGCCAGGGCGTCTGGGGGCTGAGCTTCAGTCCCGGCGGTGAAGCGCTGCTGGAGCCCCTGCGCCAGGCGGCCGTGGTCGATCAGCCCCTGGTGCTCTGCGGCGATCCCCGGCTGTCCGGCAGTCTGGCCGAGCACTGGGCCCAGGCCCGGGGCTTCGTGGTGGTGGGCGCCTGCGGGCTGGTGGTGCGGCTGGTGGCACCGCTGCTCACGGGAAAGCAGCAGGATCCGGCCGTGGTGGTGCTCGATCCCGAGGGGCGCTTCGCCATTCCCCTGCTGGGAGGGCACCGGGGGGGTGCCGAGCGGCTCGCTCAGCAGGTGGCGGCCGTGCTCGAGGCTTGCGTGGTGAGCACCGGCAGCAGCAGCGGCCGGATGCGTCTGCCGCTGGACAGTTTCGGCCGCGACTGGGGCTGGCGGCGGAGCGGTGCCGCTCACGACTGGAGCTCCCTGATGAAGAAGGCCGCCCAGCATGAGACCGAGCTGCGGGTGGCGCAGAGCGCCGGCTGCCGGCACTGGCAGCGGCTGGAGGCCGCCCGTCATCTGAGCCCCTTCGACGAGCTCCATGGGGAGAAAGCGGAGCCGCCGGATCTGGCCATCACCATCCGGCAGGGCACCGGCTGCCGCTGGCATCCTCCAAGCCTCTGGCTGGGGCTGGGCTGCGAGCGGCACACCTCCCTGGAGCTGCTGGAACGGCTGGTGGATGGGCGCCTGGAGGAGCTGAACCTGGCCCCCCAGGCCGTGGCCGGGCTGGCCAGCATCGACCGCAAGGCGGATGAACCGGCCCTGCTGGAGCTGGCGCGCCGGCGGCAGTGGCTGCTGCGCTGGTTCCCCGCCGCCGAGCTGGCGCCCGTGGCGGTGCCCAACCCCTCGGAGGTGGTGGCGGCAGAGATGGGCACCGCCAGCGTCGCCGAAGCCTCGGCGCTGCTGGCCGCGGGGACGGGGGCACGCCTGCTCGCCGGCAAACAGGTGGAGCGAGCCCGGAGCGGCGAGCAGGGCGCCGCCACCCTCGCCATCGCCCTGGCCGAAGAGCAGTGGCTGCCGCAGCAGGGTCAGCTGCATCTGGTGGGCAGCGGTCCGGGGCGGCTGGACCTGCTCACCCCCGATGCCCGCCGCGCCCTGGCCGCGGCCACGGTGTGGGTGGGCTACGGGCTGTACCTCGACCTGTTGGAGCCCCTGCGCCGCCCCGACCAGCTTCGCTGGGATGGCAGACTCACCGAGGAGGAGGCCCGCTGCGGCCTGGCGCTGGACCTGGCCAGCCAGGGCCTGAACGTGGCGCTGGTGTCCTCCGGCGACAGCGGCATCTACGCCATGGCCGGGCTGGCGCTGGAACTCTGGCTGCAGCGGCCCGCGGACGGGCGCCCCGCATTCACGGTGCATCCGGGCCTCTCGGCGCTGCAGCTGGCCGCTGCCCGGGCCGGGGCGCCGCTGATGCATGACTTCTGCACCGTGAGCCTGAGCGACCGCCTCACCCCCTGGGAGGTGATCGAGCGGCGGCTGCGGGCGGCTGCAGCGGGAGACTTCGTGGTGGCGCTCTACAACCCCCGCTCCCGGGATCGCCACTGGCAGCTGGATCGGGCCCGCGAACTGCTGCTGGCCGAGCGCCCCGGTTCCACGCCGGTGGTGCTGGCCCGCCAGCTGGGCCGCCCCCAGGAGCGGGTGACGGTGCACACCCTGGCTTCCCTGCCGGTGGAGGAGGTGGACATGCTCACCCTGGTGCTGGTGGGCAACAGCACAAGCCGCAGCAGCGACGGCTGGGTGGTGACGCCCCGGGGCTATCCGGGGGCGGAGATCACCGACAAGTCGGGATGACAGGATTCGAACCTGCGGCCCCTTCGTCCCGAACGAAGTGCGCTACCAAGCTGCGCTACATCCCGAAGGACCGACTGTAGGGGATGACGCTGCGGCTCGCCGGCTGCAGGCGTTTCTAGAGTCCTGTGCCGTCCCAACCGGCCCGAGCGGGGTCGCCGCCGTCTTGCTGAAACCCGACTGGCTGCGCGTCAAGGCCCCGCAGCGCGAACGCATCGGCGCCGTGGCGGACCTGCTGGTGGACCTGAAGCTCAACACGGTGTGCCAGGAGGCCAGCTGCCCGAACATCGGCGAGTGCTTCGCCGGGGGCACCGCCACCTTCCTGATCATGGG
>JALOOQ010000144.1 GCA_025454305.1 Cyanobium sp. Prado107 | reverse complement strand
TGCCTGCTGGGGGAGGCGCCGGCCGTGCCGGAGGTGGTGATCACGGCGCCGGCCGAGAGCTTCAGCAGCCCGGCCACCAGGGGATGGCGGCGGTTCACCAGCAGCACGTGGTGCTCGGGCAGACCCGGCAGCCGCTGCTCCATCAGGGCGCCCATGTCGTTGATGCGGCGCATCTGCTCCGGCAGCAGGATCAGCGCGGCCGGCGCGTCGTCACCCTTGAGGGACTGCACCTGGATCGTCACCTTGTCGTTCTCCAGGGCGGCCTTGAACAGCTCGCGCAGCTTCTCGGAGCTGTCCTTGCCCTCCGCATCGGCCAGTTCGCTCTCCTGCTCCTTGAGAGAGTCGTCCAGCTCAGCGTCCACCCGCTGGAACCTGAGGTCCTCGTGGCGGTACTCCAGCCAGGGGATGAACTGGGTGTCGATGAAGGTGTCGGCCAGCAGCACCTCGGCGCCCTGGCTGGTCCACAGCGCCAGCGCGCCGGCCTGGCCGGCCTCGTCGGTGCAGTAGAGGATGCGCTTGTCGTGGGCGGCATCGAGGCGGCTGCGGTAGCCGGCCAGGGTGGTGAAAGCCTTCCCGTCCACCCCGGGAATGGGATCGAGGGTGGCCGGCTTCTCTCCGTCTTCGCCGTTGACCTCTTCCCCGGGCGCCTCGCTCGCCGCCGGCGCGGTGGTGCCGAACAGCACCAGGTCGGCCACCTGCTCGGCGAACTTCTCGTCCTCCATGGCGCCGATCTTGATGAACGGCGCCAGGGATTCCCAGATCTCGGCATAGCGCTTCGGCTCGTCGCGGTGCAGCTGCTTGAGCCGGTCGGCCACCTTCTTGGCCACGAACCCGCCGATCGAGCGCACCCGCCGGTCGGTCTGCAGCGCCGAGCGGCTCACGTTCAGGGGGATGTCCGGCGAATCGATCACGCCCCGCAGGGGCAGGAGGTAGCGCGGCACCACCTCCTTGATCGAGTCGCTCACGAAGACGTTGTTGCAGTAGAGCCTGATCTCGCCCTTCTCCCAGTCGGCCCGGCCGCTGGATTTGGGGAAATACAAAATCCCCTGCAGGTTGTAGGGATAGTCGGTGCTCAGGTGCACCCACAGCAGAGGATCGCCCTGGAAGGGATAGAGATAGCGGTAGAGCTCGATGTAGTCGTTGTCGCTCAGCTCCCGGGGGCTGGCGCGCCACGGCGCCTCCCGCTTGTTCACGGTTTCGCCTTCCAGCTGCACCGCCACCGGCAGGAAGTCGCAGTAGGTGGTGATTAGGGTGCGGATGCGCGAGGGCTCGAGGTACTCGAGCTCCTCCTCCATCAGGTGCAGGATCACATCGGTGCCGGGCTCGCTGCGCTCGGTGCCCTCGAGGCTGAAGCTGGGCGAACCGTCGCAGGTCCAGCACACCGCCTCGCTGCCCTCGCGAGCCGAGAGGGTAACCAGCTCCACCTGGGAGGCCACCATGAAGCTGGAGTAGAAGCCCAGGCCGAAGTGGCCGATGATCGCGTCGCTCTCGCTCTTGTATTTCTCCAGGAAGTCCTCGGCGCTGGAGAAGGCCACCTGGTTGATGTAGCGCTTCACCTCATCGGCACTCATGCCGATGCCGTTGTCGGAGATCGTGAGCGTCTTCCTCTCCCGGTCGATGCGGATCTGGATGGAACCTTCGGGGCCTTCGCTGCAGTCGCCGGCCATCGCCGCCATGCGGCGCTTGCTGATGGCATCGACGCCGTTGCTCACCAGCTCCCGCAGGAACACCTCGTGGCCGCTGTAGACGGCCTTCTTGATGATCGGGAAGATGTTCTCGGTGTGGATCTGAATCTGACCCTTCTCTTCCAGCACCGGCATGACGGTTGGCGTTCGGTGCCGGAACCGTAGGGGGCGCCGGCCGGCGGCTTCAACCGCCCGCGGGGAGGGGTGACCGAACCCCGCCCCTCAGGGGGTGCGCTGCAGTTCGGGTTTCTCCTCGGGAAGGATGGCCCCGTCCACCGGGCACACCTGCAGGCAGATGCCGCAGTCGATGCAGGTGTCGAAATCGATCCAGTAGAAGGCCGTGCCCTTGCTGTTGGCTCCCTCGCCGGGATGGATGCAGGCCACCGGGCAGGCATCCACGCAGTCGGCCACGCCTTCACAGACGTTGGTGACGATCGTGTGGGCCATGGTCGTGCCGCGAGCGGGCCCGATCCTAGGCAGCGATCCAGGTGGCCCTGCAGCAGCCCCGCTCGGCGGCCGCCCGCTCGGCCTCGGCCTGGCTGGGCACGGGATGACCCAGCAGCTCGGCGCACTGCCCCTCGCGGTGGAGCGCTTCCAGGGCGTCGAGAGCCCGGGTCAGCGCCACGTCGCTGGCGTAGCTCACCAGCACCGGCGCCGTCGCCGTGCCGGCCTCGGCGGGCAGCCCGACCAGCTCCCGCACCGCCTCCACGTCGAAGCCGAAGCCCACCCCCGCCGCGTCGGCTGGATCGGCACCGAAGCGACCCACAAGCGCGTCGTAGCGGCCGCCGCTGGCGATCTCCACCGGGCCATGCTCGCCCTGGCACACCAGCTTGAGCACCAGACCGTCGTAGAGGGCGAAGTGGGGCTGGAACGTGGGATCCAGGCGCAGCGCCACCTGCCGGCGCTCCGCCGCCGGTGCCACCGCTTCGAGGGTGGTGGCCAGTTCGCCCAGAAGCGGCACCGGTCCCAGCCACTGCTCCAGCCCGTAGAGCACCTGGGGCGGCTCGCCGCGCAGGCGCAGCACGGCACTCAGGCGCTGCCGCTGGGGATCGGCCAGGGGCAGGCGGTCGAGGGCCAGGGCGTCGAAGCCGGTGAGCGCGGCCCGGGCCGCCTGGCGCTGCTCCTCCGGCACCTGGGCCAGCAGGGCCGTGAGCAGGCCGTGGTGCCCCACCAGCAGCCGGGGGCGGTGCTCGGGGCCGAGGCCCAGCCGGGCGGCTGCGGCCAGCAGCAGCCGCATCAGCTCCACATCCGCGGCCGCCGACGGTTCACCCAGCAGTTCCACCCCGCTCTGGAGCTGCTCGTGGATGCGCTGGTGACCGCTGTCGCCGGTGCTGCTGCGGTAGGTGGTGCCCTCCGCCCACAGCCGCAGGGGGCGGGGCCGTCCCGCCAGCCTGGTGCAGGCGGCCCGGGCGATCGAGGCGGTGAGTTCCGGGCGCAGCCCCAGGGGATCGTCGGCCGCCAGCCGCACCAGCTCCCGACCGTCGATGGCACCCCCGGCCTGGAGCGTGTCCAGACGCTCGAAACTGGGCGGGGCCACGGCCTGATAGCCCCACAGCCGATACACCTCGGCGAGGCTGGCGCAGATCGCCCGGTTCTGTTCCACCTCCCTGGGATTGAGGTCCCGGGCGCCGGCGGCGGGTTGCAGGGCCATGGCAGCGGAGCGGGACGGCTCGACGGGGGGATCCTATGGAGCGGCCACCGCCCCGGCTTCGGCCTCGGCGCCGTCGAGTTCGGGCGCTCCGAAGCTGGCCCCGCTCAGGGGGCTGCAGGCCCGCAGGCCCGCCACGAGCTGGGGGTGGAGACTGGCGCCGGAGGCCACCACCCGGCCGTCCGTGAGCTTCAGGGGGCCGCCGTCGTAGGCGCTGGCCAGACCCCCCGCCTGCTCCACCAGCACCACGCCGGCGGCCAGGTCCCAGGGGGCAAGGCCCCGCTCCCAGTAGCCGTCCAGCCGCCCCGAGGCCACGAAGGCCAGATCCACCGCCGCCGCGCCGCCCCGCCGCACGCCGTGGCTGCGGTGGGTGAAGTAGGCGAACTCCGCGTAGTTGTTGTCCAGCCGCGTGTGCCGGTCGTAGGCGAACCCGGTGACCAGCAGGGCATCGGCCAGCCGGTCGCAGTCGCTCACCTGGATCTGGCGTCCGTTGCACCAGGCTCCCAGCCCCGGCGCGGCCCAGTGCAGTTCGTCGAAGCTGGGCACCGCCAGCGCTCCCAGCAGGGGCACTCCGCGCCAGCAGAGGCCCACGGAGGTGCCGAAGAACGGATAGCCGTGGGCGTAGTTGGTGGTGCCGTCCAGGGGGTCGACGCACCACTCCAGCTCGCCGGCGCGGGGCCGGCGGCCGCTCTCCTCGGAGAGCACACCGATCTCGGGGGTCTCGGCCTCCAGCAGCGCCAGCACCGCCTGCTCGGCTGCCAGGTCGGCTTCGGTGACCAGATCGCCGCAGCGCCCCTTCTCGCGGATCTGCTCGAGACGGCCGAAGTGGGCCCTCAGCTGCACCCCGCCGGCTTCCGCCGCCCGCCGGGCCACGTCCACCAGCCGCTCGATCGCGCCCGTGGCCAGCCCCGACTCGCGCAGGGCCCGATCCGAGCCGCGCTCGGCAGCGCCGGCTGCCTCCGGAGTGGTGGCGGTTGCTGTCGACATGGTCTCCACGGCGTCACCCTTCTCGCTGGTGTGCAGGACCCACGGATGGGCCGGCGTCGTCACTCGTCGTCGAGGGGCAGGCCGGGGCGGATGCGCCCCCGGCCGAAATGCCTCCCGAACTGGAGTTCGTACACCTCGTCCTCATCCTGAGTCTCCACTTCCAGGGGCCCGGTCGCCCGCGCCACACACAGCAGGCCGTACCCCCGGGCCCGCAGCTCCCGCGAGAGCCCGAGGGCCTCGCGCTGATCGATCGTGCCGCTCAGCACCCGCACCGCGCAGGTGGTGCAGCAGCCGTTGCGGCAGCTGAAGGGCAGGGGGTCCCCCTGCTGCTCGAAGCTGCGCAGGATGTACTCGCCCTCGGGCACCTCGTGCCGGATCACCCGACCGGTCTGGCGCCAGTGGACCGTGATCGGAAACGTGCGCATCGGGCTGGGGAGGGTGAGCTGCTACATTGCCACTTCGTTGCCCCATTTTGCCCCTGGAGAGGTGGCCGAGTGGTCGAAGGCGCAGCACTGGAAATGCTGTATAGGGGCAACTCTATCGAGGGTTCGAATCCCTCCCTCTCCGCTCATCACCGCAAAGCCGGCCGTCAGGCCGGCTTTTCCATTGCTATCAAGTGGTGAGCCGCGCAATCCTGGGGGGGAGTGAAGGTGATCCTCCGCGCCGAGGGAGAAGCATCGATCAGCCGAACCGGCCGGTCACATAATCCTGGGTGGCCTGCTGACTGGGCGCGTTGAAGATTCGCTCGGTTTCGGCGAACTCCACCAGATAGCCCACCTTGCCGGTGCCGCCCTCGACGGCTTCGGCGTTGTAGAAGGCGGTCATGTCCGCCACCCGAACCGCCTGCTGCATGTTGTGGGTGACGATCACGATGGTGTAGCTGCGTTTGAGCTCGTGCATCGTTTCCTCGATCTTCAGGGTGGAGATCGGGTCGAGCGCCGAGCAGGGCTCGTCCATCAGGATCACTTCCGGTTCGGTGGCGATCGCCCTGGCGATGCAGAGACGCTGCTGCTGGCCG
>JALOOQ010000143.1 GCA_025454305.1 Cyanobium sp. Prado107 | reverse complement strand
GCCGGGCCCGTGCCGCTCACCTCCGGCATGACGCTGGAGACCCCCGGCGGTCTGCGCTGGCAGGGCGGGGTGTTCGCCGGGCCGTTCCGGCTTCTGCCTGACGCCCACGGCGGCTGGAGCCTGGTGGAAACCGTGCCCCTGGAGCGCTATCTCCAGGGTGTGGTGCCCCACGAGATCGGCGCCGGTTCGCCGCCTGCCGCGCTGGCGGCCCAGGCGGTGCTGGCCCGCACCTGGGCCCTCAGCAACCTGCAGCGCTTCACGGTCGACGGCTACCACCTCTGCGCCGACGTGCAGTGCCAGGTGTATGCCGATCCGCGCACGGCCGGCGCGGCGGTGCGGCAGGCCATCGAGGGCACCCGGCACCAGGTGCTCAGCTGGCAGGGGCGTCCCATCCATGCCGTGTATCACGCCACCAACGGCGGCGTCTCGGCAGGCTTCGAGGAGGTCTGGAGCGGTGTGCCACTGCCCTACCTCAGGCCCCGGGTTGACGGCGCCAGCGCCCTGCAGGAGCGCTTTCCCCTGCCCCTGGACCCAGCCCAGGTGGCTCCCCTGCTCGGCACCCCGGGCTTCTACGGCGCCGACCACCCGCGTTTCCGCTGGACCCGAACCCTGGACGCGGCACAGATCCGTCAGGCCCTGCAGCCCCGCAATCCCCAGCTCGGTACCCCCGAGCGGGTGAGCGTGCTGGAGCGAGGCCCGAGCGGCCGGGTGCTGGCTCTGGAGATCGCTGGCCCCGCCGGCGGCGGCGAGACCGGCGACGGCCGCGTGGTGCTGCGCCTGGACGCCATCCGCCGCACCTTGACGCAGCTGCCCAGCACCCTGTTCGTGGTGGAGGCCCAGGGGCCGGGTCGCTGGCGGTTCGTGGGCGGAGGGTTCGGTCATGGTGCCGGCCTCTCCCAGGCCGGTGCCATCGATCTAGCGCGTCGCGGCTGGGGGCTGCAGCGGATCCTGGATCACTATTACCCCGGCACCCAGCTCCTGCCCCTATCCGGCCTCAGCGCCGGCGCCACCGGAGAAGGCCCCTAAAGTCCGCACACAGAGGGGATCGCCATGACAGTCGACGCCCATGTCAGCGATCCTGTCAGCGATCACCAAGCCTCCGATCACCCTCATGGCGACCCCCGCCACAGTGCCCCTCAGTCCGGTGTTGAGCGGGTCATGACCACTCCGGCCAGTGATCGCCGCCGCGGCAAGTCGGCCCTGCTCGTGCTGATCTGCGGCTGTGCCGGCCTCGGCCCCCATTGGCTGGATCCAGGCGTGCGCCTGCTGCCGGCGCTCGGCATGGCCCTGTTCCTGGGGGGGTACAGCATCCGTACGGTGCTGGTGCCGGCGCTCAGCGGCCCCCGTTCCGCCTTCCGCCCTCAGCACGCTGGACCGGCCGCCGCTGCCGGCGAGACTGCCGAGTCCCTGCCGGCCGTCGATGTGGTCGTGGCGGCCCGCGATGAGCAGGCCGTGATCGCCCGCCTGGTGGAGCGCATCGCCGCCCTGCGCTATCCCCTGCAGCAACTGCGCCTCTGGGTGGTGGATGACGGCAGCAGCGACCGAACTCCCCAGGTGCTCGAGGAGCTCCGCCGCCGCCACCGTTTTCTGCAGGTGCTCCGGCGGGAACCCGACGCCGGTGGGGGCAAGTCAGGTGCCCTGAACCTGGCGCTCAAGCAGCTGCGCGCTCCCTGGATGCTGGTGCTCGATGCCGACGCCGATCTCCAGCCCGACACCCTGGAGCGCCTGATTCCCTTCGCGGAAGCGGGAGGCTGGGGGGCCGTGCAGCTGCGCAAGGCGGTGGCCAATCCCGAGGCCAACTGGCTCACCCGCGCCCAGGCCATGGAGATGGTGCTCGACGCGGTGGTGCAGGAGGGGCGCCTGGTTCACGGCGGCGTGGTGGAACTGCGGGGCAATGGCCAGCTCCTGCGCCGCGAGGCCCTGCTCGGCGCCGGAGGCTTCAACGAGGCCACCGTCACCGATGACCTCGACCTCAGCACCCGACTGCTGCTGGACCGGCAGCCGATGGCCATCGTCTGGGATCCGCCGGTGGGGGAGGAGGCGGTGCTCGGCCTGCGGGCCCTTTGGCGGCAACGCCAGCGCTGGGCCGAAGGTGGTCTGCAGCGCTTCCTCGACTATGGCGGCGATCTCCTCTCTCCCCGCCTGAGTGCCTGCCTGAAGCTGGATCTCGGCTGCTTCTTCCTGCTCCAGTACGTGCTGCCGCTGGTCGCCGCCGCCGATCTGCTCGGCGCCCTGCTCACCCGCAGCCTGCCCACCATCTGGCCCGTCTCGTTCGTGGCGTTCAGCCTCTCGGGGATCTCGATCGTGGCGGGCTGCCGCCGCCGCGGAGAGGGCCCGCCGCTGCCTGCCCTGGGCCCCCTCAATCTCATCCTGGGACTTCTCTACCTGGGGCACTGGTTCCTGGTCATTCCCTGGACCACCCTGCGCATGGCCCTCCTGCCCAAGCGCCTGGTGTGGGCCAAGACCCTCCATCTGGGCGAGGACCCGGCCGCCGCGTAGGGCATCCGCAGCCGCTGTCCGCACCCCGGTGGATCGGGATCATGCCGCCCGTGAGGTGGTTCCGGCTGGTCCGTCCTGCTTGTCGCCCTCGGCCGGCAGGGCGTCATCGAGGGGACCATCGAAATCGATCACCTCCCCGTTGAAGAACTCCGCCAGCCGGCGGGCCTGCTGATCGAGAGCCATGGCCCCGGGCGGCGCGGATGATGGCGGCGCTGCCGGCTGCGGTTCCGCAATCGGGTGTGGCTGGGTCGCCGTGCCAGTGGCCCTCGGCGCCGGAGGGGCGGTGAGGGCCGCCGGGGGCGCGGCGGCAGGGGGGGCGCCGCTGGCCGCCGGGGTGGGGGTGTCCAGACCGGCCTGGAGCACCAGCTGGAGTGAACTGCCCAGGGTCCTGGCGATCGCCTGCTCCACCAGCGCCTGGCGGGTCTGCACCATGGCCATCCAGGTGCCGGCCACCTGAACCACGGCCTGACGCTCGTCCAGACGCACCAGACGCGCCTGCTGGCTGAGCAACATCCGGGTGGAGGGCAGCTCCAGGCCGGCGAGGATGCGTTGCCAGAGCTCGCCGAGGCTGGGCGCCTGCTCGGCTCCATCGCCATCGCCATCGGCGCCAGCGGTCGACTGACCCGCAACCGGAGGACCTGCAACGGACTGAGCAGCAACGGACTGAGCCGCCACTGATTGAGCAGCCACGGCCGGGACCGGGGCGTCCTCCGTTGAGGGAACGACAGACGGAACGGCCGCGGGGGCCTGCGGCGACGGTTGCCGGGCTGCAGCTGGGACCGTGGCGGCGCCGGCCGAGCCGGCTTCGGCCAGCAGCCCCAGCAGCAGCACCTCCAGCCACAGGCGTGGGTTGACACTGTGGCGCAGCTGCTGCTCGCTGCTGCGCAGCTGGGCTTGCCAGGTGAGCAGCCGGGCCTTGCCGATGCTGCGGGCCAGCTCCGGCAGCTGCCCGCGCAGCTGGGGGGAGACGCCGGTGAGCTCCAGCCGCTCGGGCGCCACCCCAGCCAGCACCAGATCCCGCAGCAGGCTCACCAGACCCTGCAGCACCGAGGCAGGTTCCCGGCCCCGCTCCAGAAGCTCGCGGGAGGTTTGCAGCACGGCAACCGGTTCAGCGGCGCCCAGGGCCCGGGCCAGCTCCAGGAGTTCCTGCTCGGGCACGGCTCCCAGCAGGTCCCACACCGCGGTGGCTTCGATCGGCGCCGGCAGCAGGCTGAGCTGATCGAGCAGACTCTCGGCGTCGCGCAGGCCGCCCTGGGCCCGCTGGGCCACCACCAGCAGGGCTTCGGCGGTGATCTCGATGCGCTCCTGCTCGGCGATCCAGGCCAGGTGCCGCTCCAGGGCCTGCAGGGGGATGCGGCGGAAATCGAAGCGCTGGCAGCGGCTGAGGATCGTGGGCAGCACCCGCTGCGGGTCGGTGGTGGCCAGCACGAACACCACCCGCGGCGGGGGCTCCTCGAGGGTTTTCAGCAGCGCGTTGAAGGCGGCGGTGGAGAGCATGTGACACTCGTCCACCACGTAGACCTTCCAGCGGGCCTGCACGGGCGCGAAGCGCGAGCGCTCGATCAGCTCGCGGATGTTGTCCACGCCGGTGTTGGAGGCGGCGTCGATCTCGATCACATCGAGGGCGTTGCCGGCGGCGATGGAGGTGCAGAGCTCGCACACCCCACAGGGCTCGGGTGTGGGCCCCTCGCTGCCGATGCAGTTGAGCGAGCGGGCCAGGATGCGGGCGCTGGAGGTCTTGCCGGTGCCGCGCGGACCGCAGAACAGGTAGGCCGGCGCGATCCGGCCGCTGCGCAGGGCGTTGGCCAGGGTGGTGGCGATCGCCTCCTGCCCCACCAGCTGATCGAAGCGCTGCGGCCGGTACTTGTGGTGAAGCGGCTGGTAGGCCTTGGACATGCGGGGCAGCGGCGCGAGGTGGCTGCCTCGGGGAGGCGAGGGTTCGGACCCTGAGGCTACCGGGACTTCACGCTTCCATCGTCCGCTCCGCCTGGACTCCGGCCCGGCTCCAGCAGGCCATGGGGTGCTCCCTGGCCTTCCAGGAGCGTCTGCAGCCTGCTCTCGAGAGCATCCTCGAGGTCTTCCACCTCCGCCAGCTGGTCGGCGAGCTTCTGGGCGGCCCGGCGCAGGCTCTCGAACTGGCCCTGTCCCCACAGGGATTCCGCTCTGGCCAGCTGCTCATCCAGCCGAACCTGCAGCGTCTGGCGCAGCTCCTCCAGCTGCCGCAGGCTGCGGCGGGCCCGCTCGAGGCCTTCCTCCAGCGGCACCCCCTGACGCACCAGCACGCGGGCTCCCGCCAGCACCGCGGCGGGCAGCCACTGGCCGATGGCCAGGGCGCCGAGGCTGCCGGTGTGCAACCAGCTCTCCACCTGGCCGCTGCGATGGCGGCCGGTCTTGCACCAGTGGGCGAAGTGTTCGCAGTTGTTGAACAGCAGGTTGTAGTTCTGCTCGCCCAGGCGACCCATGGCCCGACGCAGGGTCACCCCGGTGGCAGAACAGCTGCCCTCCGGATAGGTGACCACGCTCACCGGTTCGTGGCGGCTGAACTCCTCCTCGGAACTGCGCAGGATCTCCCGGCCCTCCAGGTAGTGGGCCACCGTGCCATCGCCCAGGTCGATGCCGTGATGGTTGAAGAGGCCGTGCTGGCGGGGAACCTGCAGATGGTCGGCGGCGGCCAAGGAGGGTCAGGCGCTGGCCTGCTGAATCGCATCCAGGTCGCGGGTGATCGTGAAGCTCTTCACGTCCCGGCGGGAGGGCAGGTCGTACATCAGGTCGAGCATCAGTTCCTCGACGATGCCGCGCAGGGCCCGGGCCCCGGTCTTGCGGCGATGGGCCTCCCGGGCAATCGCCTCGATGGCCTCGGGCTCGAACTCCAGTTCCACCTCGTCCATGCTCAGCAGGGTCTGGAACTGCTTCACCAGGGCGTCCCGGGGTTCGGTGAGGATCGCCTGCAGGGCCTCTGTGTCGAGCGGTTCCAGCACGGCGCTCACCGGCAGACGGCCGATGAACTCGGGGATCAGGCCGTACTTCACCAGATCCTCGGGCTGCAGATGGCGGAGCACCTCGCTGGCCTGCCGCTCCCGGTTCTGCCGCGGGCGGCTGTTGCCGTCGGGGCTGATGAAGCCGATGGCGTTGCGGCCCAGGCGCCGCTGCACCACGTCCTCGAGGCCCACGAAGGCACCGCCGCAGATGAACAGGATCTGACTGGTGTCGATCTGGATGCAGTCCTGGTAGGGATGCTTGCGGCCTCCCTGGGGGGGCACGTTCGCCACCGTGCCCTCGAGCATCTTGAGCAGCGCCTGCTGCACACCCTCGCCTGACACATCGCGGGTGATCGAGGGGTTCTCGCTCTTGCGGGCGATCTTGTCGATCTCGTCGATGTAGATGATGCCGCGCTGCGCCTGCTCCACGTCCAGGTCGGCCTTCTGCAGCAGCCGCAGCAGGATGTTCTCGACGTCCTCCCCCACATAGCCCGCCTCGGTGAGGGTGGTGGCGTCGGCCACGGCGAAGGGCACATCCAGGCGTTCGGCCAGGGTCTGGGCCAGCAGGGTCTTGCCGCAGCCGGTGGGGCCGATCAGCAGGATGTTGCTCTTGTGCAGCCGGGTGGCGGTGGCTGCGGCTTCGCCGTTGCCGTCCCCCTGCCAGGCAAGGCGCTTGTAGTGGTTGTAGACGGCCACCGAGAGGGACTTCTTGGCCTCGTCCTGTCCCACGACCTGGAGATCGAGATAGGCCTTGATCTCCTGGGGCTTGGGTACCTGCGCCAGGGTCGGGGCAGGCTTGGACGGTTTCCGGGCGGGAGGTTTGCCGCGGCTGTGGTCGTGGCCATGGCGGCCGCCGGTGCTGGCGCCGTGGCCATCCACCAGCTCCTCATCGAGGATCTCGTTGCAGAGATCGATGCACTCGTCGCAGATGTAGACCCCCGGCCCGGCGATCAGCTTGCGCACCTGGTCCTGCGACTTGCCGCAGAACGAACACTTCAGGTGGGCGTCGAACTTGGCCATCGGGGAAAGTCAGCCTGGAGTTGGGGCCGGGTCGGGTGGTGAGGATG
>JALOOQ010000142.1 GCA_025454305.1 Cyanobium sp. Prado107 | reverse complement strand
AGCCAGCGCCGCCGCAGCCTCGGCGCAGGCCGGCAGCAGCACAGCCGGCGGCGGGGCCGGCAGCCAGCGGCGGCGGGGCAGCCCCTCCAGCTCCGCCAGCGCCGCCCCCAGGGCGAAGCCGAGGTCCGGCGGCAGAGCGGGAAGGTTGCGCTCCAGTTCCGCCCGCTGCCGCACTGCCCCCAGGGCGTCGATCGCCGCGGCCAGAACTCCCACCTCAGCCTCCAGCGGTGCCGCCTCGCCCCAGCCGAGGGCGCCGTCTTGATCCTCCAGGCGGAGGAGCCAGCCGCGCTTCTCGCTGATCACCCCCCGGGCCGTACGCAGGGGCCGGGGCAGGGGCAGGTGGAAGGGGCGCCAGCGGAGCCTCAAGGTGCCTGCGGGCTCGGTGGGGGGTTCCCTGCCGTGTGCAGCCGCCACCGGCTCAGCCCAGCCAGCGGCCGAGGGCCAGGCCGGCCGCCAGCCCCAGGCCGTTGAGGGCCTGGAAGCGCAGGGCCAGGAACTTGCTGCCGCTGATCCGCTCCGGCTGGTGGTGGTGCTGGCTGAGCAGCCGGATCAGCTGGCGGGCGGGCGGCAGGCCGATCACCCCCAGCAGGGCGGTGAGCGGCCAGCGCTGGGGACCGGGGGCCACCAGCACCGGCGCCCACTGGAACGCCAGGGTGCCGGCCACGAACCAGGGCACCAGGGCCGCCGCAGCGCCGGTGCCCAGGTGCACCACCGGCGAGCGCTTGCCGTTGGCGGCATCCTCCTCCACCTGATGGAAGTGGGAGCAGAACAGCACCAGGGTGGTGGCCAGGGCGGCGCCGCTGCCGAGCTCCAGCGCCTCGGCCCAGGGCACCGACCAGGACAGCGAAGAGGCAGCGGCGGCCGGGGCGGCCGGCGCCAGGGCGAGCAGACCGGCGGCGGTGGCCAGCGGCCCGAAGGCCAGCCAGCACAGCGGTTCGCCCAGACCGCGGTATCCCAGCCGGAACGGGGGACCCTGGTAGAGGTAGCCCAGGCCGCAGCAGGCCAGCACCAGCACCAGCACCGCCGGGCTGCTCCGCCAGGCCACCAGGGCCATCAGTCCCAGCCCCAGAACCAGACAGCCATTGGCCAGGGCCGCCACGCGGTCGCGCCGGCCGGTGAGATTCACGACCGAATGGGGCTTGGCGTGGGTGTCCACGCCCGTATCGGCGTCGAACACGTCGTTGGCCAGGTTCTCCCAGGCCAGCAGCAGCACCGCCGCCAGCAGGAACACCAGCAGCTGATCCAGCCGCACCGGCTCGCCGCGGCCGAAGCGCCAGCCCGCCGCCAGCAGCACCGGCATCACCGCCACGGCATACATCGGCCATTTGATCGCCGCCTTCCAGAGCTGCCAGCGGGCGTAACGGCTTGCGACGACCTCGGGCTCTGGCATGGGGGCCGGCGGCGGCGGCCGGGGCGGTGCCCATACATTTGAGCAGCTCAAGCGAGCCGCGCGGCGTGGCAACCTCCGGGGCCGAACAGATGCAGGCAGACGGCGGCTTCGGCGGCAGCTTCTCGGTGCTGCTGGAGCAGGCCCGCGCCCAGGCCCGCCGGCTCGAGGACGAGGGCGTGATCAGCCTGGCGATCCCCCTGGCCGGCGGCGACCCCTTCACCCTGCTGCCCCATCTCGAGGGCGAGCACGGCGGCTTCCGCTTCCTCTGGGACGGCGCCCCTGGCCTGTGCATCGCCGCCAGCGGCCGCACCCACAGCCTGGAGCTGAGCGGGCCACGCCGCTTCGAGCTGGCCCAGCGCTTCGCCACCGCCGCCCTGGCCCGGCTCACGGGCGATGGCACGGACACGACCCAGCCCTGCCCGCGCCACGCCAGGCCCAGGCTGCTGCTGGCCTTCAGCTTCTTCGACGCCCCTCTGGAGACGGAGGCCAGGAGCGTCCCCGGCGTGCAGGCCGTGCTGCCGCGCTGGCAGCTGAGCCGCCACGGCCGGCAGTGCTGGCTGCGGCTGCAGCGTCCCCTGGGCGGGGACAGCACCGCCCGCAGCCTGGCGGAGGAGCTGTGGGAGCAAGCCAGGCAGCTGGAACGGATCGCCGCCGACGGCCTGGACCCGGCTGGCCACCACCGGGACGCGGCCGCCAGCCTGGCCGCCGTGATCCGGCGCTCCCGCTGGCAGGAGCGCTACCGCCAGGCCGCCGGTGAGGCCCTGGCGCTGGTGGAGGACGGCCGCCTTGAGAAGCTGGTGCTGGCGGTGCGTCAGCGGCTGCGGCTCGACCGTGCCCCCGACCCCCTGACCCTGCTGGCCCCGCTGCGGCGCTACCAGAGCGGCAGCTGCCGCTTCCTCTGGCAGCGCGGCCACGACTCCGCCCTGCTGGGAGCCTCGCCGGAACGGCTGCTCACCGTGCGTCAGGGCCAGCTGCGCAGCGATGCCCTAGCCGGCACAGCGCCCTGCCATCAGGGGGACTCGCTGCTGGGGTCTGCCAAGGACCGGCTCGAGCACGAGCTGGTGGTGGACACGATCATGGCCGTGCTCAGCCGGATGGGACTTCAGCCCAAACGCCGCCGCCACCCGCGCCTGGCCCGCCATGGCCAGCTGGTGCATCTGCACACGCCGATCAGCGCCGCCCTGGGCGGCCGCCACCCCCTGGCGATCGCGGCCGCCCTCCATCCCACGCCGGCGGTCGCGGGCCTGCCGCGGCGGGAGGCGATGGGCTGGCTGCGCAGCCTGGAGCCCTTCGAGCGGGGCCACTACGCGGCGCCGATCGGCTGGATCGACAGCGCCGGTGACGCCGACCTGCGGGTGGCGATCCGCAGCGGCATCCTCTGCGGCCGCGAGCTGGAACTCACCGCCGGCGCCGGCCTCGTGCCCGGCTCGGCGGTGGAGCGGGAGCTGCAGGAGGTGGCCCTGAAGCTGGGGGTGCTGCAGCAGCAGCTCAACCTGCCCGTGCCCAGCCGCTGGTGAGTGCCCGGTGACGGCCCTGATGGCCCTGGCGCCCCAGCTGGCCCTGCTGCTGGCGCTGCTGGCGGTGGCCCTGCTCATCCGCCAGGCGGTGGGGCGCATGCGATTGGCGCACATCTACGAGGCCGACACGCCGGCGGGCAAGCGGTTCGACGTGGTGCTGCTGGTGGTGATCGTGCTCAGCGTGGTGGCGGTGGCGCTGGAGAGCGAGCCGAGCCTGCAGAGTCGCCACCAGGCCCTGTTCACGCCGCTGGAATACGGCTTCTCGGGGCTGTTCAGCCTGGACTACCTGCTGCGGCTGCTCTGCAGCGAGCACCCCTGGCGCTACGCCCGCAGTTTCTTCGGCATCGTCGACCTGCTCTCCAGCATTCCGCCGCTGCTGGGGCTGGGGGCCATCGGCGGCAAGTATTTCACCTTGATCCGGATCCTGCGGTTGATGCGGGTGTTCCGGATCCTCAAGCTGGGGCTCTACATCCGCGAGGCCGACCGGCTGAAGCAGGCGCTGGTGGCGAGCCGCCGCAAGATCCTCATCTTTCTGCTGATGATGATCAAGCTGGTGGTGATCATCGGCGCTCTGATGTACGTGATCGAAGGCGAGGCCGCCGGCTTCGTGAGCATTCCCACGGGCATCTACTGGGCGATCGTCACGATCACCACCGTGGGCTACGGCGATGTGGCGCCGGTCACGCCCCTGGGCCGGGTGGCCGCCTCGGCCGTGATGCTGATGGGCTACAGCATCATCGCGGTGCCCACCGGCATCGTCACCGCCGAGCTGGGCCGCGCCGGCAACCCATCCGTCAACGCATCCGGCGAGGCCTCCCGCCCCGCTGCGCAGCGCTGCCGGGCCTGCGGCGAACCGCAGCACCTGCTCACGGCGCGCTTCTGCCACCGCTGCGGCGGGGTTCTGGGGGATCCGCCGGCGGATCAGCCGGACGGCAGCCGGGCGATGGTCTGATCCGCCAGGGGAATGCCACCGAGCCGCTCCACCTCGCGGATGCCGGTGGGGCTGGTGACGTTGATCTCGCTGAGGCGGCCGTCGATCACGTCGATGCCCACGAAGAACAGACCCTCGGCCCGCAGCGCCGGCGCCAGTTCGGCGCAGATGCGCCGCTCCGCCTCGCTGAGCTCGGTGGCCTGGGGTTGGCCGCCCACCGCCAGGTTGCTGCGGAATTCATCGCCGCTGGGCACCCGGTTCACCGCCCCAAGGGGCTCGCCGTCCACCAGCAGGATGCGCTTGTCGCCGGCGCTCACGCCGGGCAGGAACGCCTGCACCATCACCGGCAGGCTCTGCTGGGCGGTGACCAGCTCCAGCAGGGCCCCCAGGCCCGGAGTGCCGGCGGCGGCGAACACCACCCCCTGGCCGGCGCGCCCGCCCAGAGGCTTGAGCACCACCTCGCGGTGCTCGGCGGTGAAGGCCGCCAGGGCGTCGACGCGGCTGGCCACCAGGGTGGGGGCCATCAGGCGGCTCCAGCGCAGGGAGCTGAGCTTCTCGTTCCAGGCCCGCAGCGCGGCGGGCCGGTTGATCACCGTCACCCCCCGGCGCTCGGCCAGCTCCAGCAGGTGGGTGGCGTAGAGGTAGGCCTCGTCCACCGGCGGGTCCTTGCGCATCCACACGTGGGCGAAGGCCTCGAGCGGCAGCAGCACAGGGTCCCCCGGCTGATGCCAGGGCAGGGTGCTCACCGGCCGGGCCAGGGCCCAGGCGCCATGGGCCTCCATCGGATCCCCGCCGTCGGCAGGGGGCTGGCGGGCCATCAGTCCGGCGGTGGTGGTGACCCACACCGGCCGGCCGGCGCGCTCGGCGGCCTGCATCAGGGCGACGCTGGAGTCCTTGGCGGGATTGAGCCGCTCGATCGGATCGATCACGAACAGCTGGGCACCGCTGCCCGCGGGGCCCTCCGCTCCGGCAGTGACCATGCCTCAGGCCGCAAGCAGGGGATCGAGCCGGCCGGCGCGCTCGAGGGCGTGCAGCTCGTCGCAGCCGCCGATGCCCTCGTCGTTGATGAAGATCTGGGGCAGGGAGCGGCGGCCGTCGGCGCGCTCGGCCATCACGGCCCGGGCGGCCTCATCGCCATCGATGGCGTATTCGGTGTAGTCCACCCGCTTGCGGTCGAGCAGCGCCTTGGCCCGGATGCAGAAGGGGCAGAAGCGCCAGGTGTAGATCTCAACCGTCGCCGCCATGCGGGGCCTCGCAGCAGGTGGGCGGATCCTAGAAGTGGCTGGAAACTCAGCCGGTTCAAGGCCCGCTGGCACGCCACGCACTGCGCCATTGAGTACGGTCAAACCAGCACCGACGCACCCCGCCGTGATTCAAGCGCGACCTCTCCGAGCTCACCGACCGCCTGGGCCAAGCCCAGGACTGTCTTTGACGAAGCTGCCCTGAAAGCCCGCCAGCAGGATCTGGAGCAGCTGGCCTCCCAGCCCGACTTCTGGGACGACCAGAAAGCGGCCCAGGCCAAGATGCGCCAGCTCGATGAAGTGAAGGGCCAGCTCGAGCAGCTGGCTCGCTGGCGCGGCGCCGTGGCCGACGCCGAGGCCACCCTGGAGCTCTACGAGCTCGAACCCGACGCCGACCTGCTGGAGGAGGCTTACAAGGGGCTGCAGAGCCTGCGGGCCGACCTGGACCGCTGGGAGCTGGAGCGCCTGCTCTCCGGCCCCTACGACAAGGAGGGTGCGGTGATCAGCATCAACGCCGG
>JALOOQ010000141.1 GCA_025454305.1 Cyanobium sp. Prado107 | reverse complement strand
TCGCCAACGAAGGGGTGAGGGTGAGCCAGCTGGTGGCCCACATCCGCAGCCGGGCCACGCCTGGATCTCCCTGGGAGGCCCAGGTTCGGAGCCTGTTCAGCGCACCGCCGCCGGCGCCCGCGCCCCTCACGACGCACCAAGAACCGGCATCCACGGCCGCCGGTGGCGTTCCGGAAGTCGACCAGGGGCAGGCGGCCATCTGGACCATTCCGCTCCAGGTGAGTGTGCGGCTGGCCTGGCCCACGGACGGTGGCCCGCGGCCTGCCGGCGCCGCACCCCCGGCCGGCGACCTGGCGCCGCAGCCCCCGCAGACGCCTATGGCAGATGCCGAGCCGCCCACCTCCATGCAGCTGCGGGAAGCGCTGCGGGAACTGGCGGAAGCCCGGCAGCGCCCCTACTACGACGAGGAGGCGGACACGGCCGCGATCGAGGCCTACTACCGGCCGATCGATGCCGGGGCGGAGCCCGGCGCGCTGACCGCGGCCCTGGGTGAGCTGGTGCGCAGCACCCACCTGCGGCCCGTGTCCTATTCCCCGGCGCGCCAGCTCTATCCCTGGATCGATCTGCATCCCGACCTGCGACTGCGCAGCATCTACTCCGGCCAGGACTTCGACCCGGAGACGATCATCCGCGAGGACTTCCGCATCGAAGCCGCCCGCAGTCTGCGGCTGCAGGAGTTCAGGGCCAGGGAGCAGCAGCTGTCGGAGCAGCAGCTGGCCCTGGAGGAGGCGCTGCTGGAGACGGCGCTTCCCTACAACTGCGAACACGTGGTGCCGCAGTCCTGGTTCGGCCGGCGGGAACCGATGCGCGGCGACCTGCACCATCTGTTCACCTGCGAGATGCGCTGCAACAGCTTCCGCGGCAACTGTCCCTACATCAGCTTCGCCGACCCCCGGGAGGCCGTGATGGATCAATGCGGCAGGCGGGAGGGACGGGACTTCGAGCCCCAGCGCGGGCGGGGAACCGTGGCCCGGGCGGTGCTCTACTTCCTGCTCCGCTATCCGGGGCTGGTGGGCGACACGCCGGACGAGATGCCCCTGGAGCGGCTGCCCATGCTGATCGGCTGGCACCTGGAGGAGCCGCCGGACCTCTACGAGCGCCACCGCAACGCGGCCATCCAGGCCGCCCAGGGCAACCGCAATCCCCTCATCGACCGGCCCGGGTGGGCCGAGCACATCGTCTTCAGCTGAGCACACCACCATGGCCTCACCGATCAGCCTCCGGGAACTGGAGCAGAAATTCCTGGATCTGGAGATTCCAGAGCATGAACTCGCCGACTACGTGGAGATCCGGCCGGAGCGCTCCAGACCCTTCGCACCGGCCCTGACCCCACGGGCGGACAGCGTGGACCTGACGCCCCCGCTGGGCGGTCCGGCGATCCGGGCGGAGCTGCTGGGCGACGTGGTGAACCGGCTGGCGAGGGAACGGCGGCGACGCCAGTTCGAGAGGGATCTGAGCCGTCGCCCGGCGCTGCCCACGATCTATGCGGAAGGGGATTCCTGGTTCCAGTTCCCGGTGTTCATCGAGGAACTGATCGACCATCTGGGCGCGCAGTTCAACATCCACTGCACCAGCACCGCCGGCGACACCCTTCAGAACATGCTGTTCGAGAGGCCGGAGTATCTGACCGAGCTCAAGCGGCTGATCTTTCTGCGGGGCCTGGACGTGAGGGGCTTCTTCTTCTCCGGTGCCGGCAATGACGTGATCGGCGAGGGGAAGGATGGTGTGCCCGCCCTGGAGACCCTCGTGCGCCCCTTCGATGCCGCTCAGACGCCGGCCTGGCATCTGGACACCCCGGAGTGCCGTGAACGGCTGACATTCATCGAAACGGGCTACCGGCGCCTGTTCGACACCGTGGAGGAGGTGTTCCCGGTGCTGGCCTATCCCCGGCTGAAGATCTACATCCACGGCTACGACTACGTGCAGGTGCGCAGCCTGCCTGACGGGGATCCCCACAGGCCCTTCTGGGCCCGCGACTGGACGGGAGGTCCCCTCCGGGCCAAGGGGTTCACCGACAACGCCTTCGGCAGCGCCGTGTTGAGGGAGCTCCTGGATCGCCTCAACAGCCTCACCGAGCGCGTCTGCGGAGCGTATGCGCGCGGAAAGTATGTGAATCTGCGCGGATCGATCCTGCCCAGCCAGTGGGCCGATGAGCTGCACGCCACCAGCGAGGGCTACAAAGCAGCTGCCAGCCGATTCCTGAGCCATGTGCTCTGAGCCATGTGCGGTGAGCCGGAGGCATGCTCCCCCCAACGAAGTCCAACCTGGTGAGCACCATCAGCGAAGAGTCGGCGTATCCGGCGAGATCCGAACTCCAGGAATTCGATCAATCCTGCCGGCGGGCCCGGGAGGCCCCTGGGGACCCGGAGGACCCTGGGGACCCTGTGGGCCCCTCGGACCCACAGGGCAATTGGCTGGACAGACTCCATCTCGCCCATCACTGCCGCGCGGCCCCTGCAGTCCACGTGGCCCGGATTCCCCCTGCGGGCCCTGAGGCCCCACCTCGCCACGCAGCCCTTCCGGACCGCGCACTCCAGGATCTCCCTTCGGCCCCTGGGGTCCAGGGCTGCCCCGCTGACCTTCCGGACCAGGGGGGCCAGAAGGTCCAGGCTGACCGGGTAGCCCCTGGTCTCCTCTGGGAACAACAATGTCGACCACCTCACGCTCGCCGGTGGAATAGACCACCAACAGCTGATTGTCTTCAGTCCCAGAGATGCTGGATATCCCTCTACCAGGCCGACCCGGAATGCCCCCTGATTCTTCGATCCTTGTCTGCAATGCCTCGATTTCGCTTGAAACTCCAGAGCAGAGCTCGCGGGTGCTCACCTCGTCGCCGAGTCGCACCGCAACCGCCCTTGACATGGCATAAAACCCACTACAGAGCAAAGACAGCAGAAAAGCAATCAGCCCAAGATTGGCAATAACCACACCCCAGTTTCCTCGCCGGGCATTGTAACTGATGTACTGAACGTAGTCTCTGCCCGCCTGAATAATGTCTCGACCAGCGATCGCCTTTTGCACAATCTCTGGATTCGGCGTTTTTTCCGGAGATTCCATTGGATAAAGGCGAGTAGAATTGATCTCCTGAGGATGTCAGTCAATACTGGAAGCCCTTACTTGGCGGTGTTCGTCTCGGCAGGGCGGTCTCGCTGTGAGTTCACGAAGTCCTGAATCTTGTTGATACCAAATGCCGCCGCCATCCCACCAAAGACCACCATGAGAGTGATCATCAGAGTTATTTTTGTTCGATTCTTGGATCCTGAAACATAGTCTCGGCCAGCCTGTGTCGCATCTCGACCTGCAGAGCCGATGCTCTGGTGCACTGCAGGGCGTTCATCGGAGTCTCTGGTGCTGTCAGGAGGAGTTTTCATCCTTCTATCTCTTCTTGCGGGGCAAGATGGCTGACGATGGGCGATGGGAACACGACCCTCCATCTCTCTAGCCACCGCCCCTGGAACAGGCAACTCCTTTCGATGGCGTGCAAAGCCTCCGGGATGCCCCTCGGCGGCTTCTCGCCGGACTGGCCGGGGGCTCGGGGCAGGGGCCTCCGGCGTCAACCGGATCTTCAACCGATCCCCGTGGCCAGCCGGGCCCGGCGGCCCGAGCATGGGAGCAGAGGCCCGTCCGCGATGGCTCCGGCCAGCACTCCACCGAGACTGAGCCCGGGCCACGCCTCACCCCTGGGCGCCACGGTGACGCGGGAGGGGGTGAACTTCAGCGTGTATTCGAAATACGCCACGGCCGTGGAGCTGCTGCTGTTCGAGCACGGCGAGGCAGCCGAACCCAGCCTGGTGCTGCCACTCGATCCGGGGCAGCACCGCACCTACCACTACTGGCACGCCCACGTGCAGGGCCTCGGGCCGGGCCAGATCTACGGCTACCGGGTGCAGGGTCCCTGGCAGCCGGAGCGGGGCCTGCGCTTCGATGGCGCCAACCTGCTGCTCGATCCCTACGCCCCGGCCGTGCTGGTGCCGAAGGACTACCGGCGCAGCCCGGGACGCTCCAGCGCCACCGGCCTGGCGGGCTCGATGAAGAGCGTGGTGGCCGACCTGGCGGCCTTCGACTGGGAGGGCGACCGGCCCCTGCAGCGGCCGCGCCGCGAAACCGTGATCTACGAGCTGCACGTGCGCGGCTTCACCCGCCATCCCAGCTCGGAGGTGGCGGCGGATCGGGCCGGCACCTATCTGGGGCTGATCGAGAAGATCCCCTATCTGCAGGAGCTGGGCGTCACGGCGGTGGAGCTGCTGCCTGTGCAGCAGTTCGACCCTCTGGACGCGCCCGCCGGCCGCCGCAACTACTGGGGCTACGCACCGGTGTCGCTGCTGGCGGTGCACAGCGGCTACGGCTGCAGCGGCGAGCCCCTGGCGGCGCTGGATGAGTTCCGCACGATGGTGAAGGCCCTGCACCGCGCCGGCATCGAGGTGATCGTGGATGTGGTGTTCAACCACACCGCCGAAGGTGACGAGCGGGGCCCCAGCTTCTGCTTCCGGGGTCTGGCCAACGAGGCCTATTACCACCTGCTGCCCGGCGGCGGCTACGCCGACTACAGCGGCTGCGGCAACACCCTCAATGCCAACCACCCGATGCTGCGCCGGTTGATCCGCCACAGCCTGCGCCACTGGGTGCAGAACCTGCACGTGGACGGCTTCCGCTTCGATCTGGCCTCGGTGCTGGCTCGCGACGAGCAGGGCCAGATGGCCAGGCTGCCGGCCGTGCTCTGGGACCTGGAGACCGATCCGGTGCTGGCCGGCACCAAGCTGATCGCCGAGGCCTGGGACGCCGCCGGCCTCTACCAGGTGGGGTCGTTCATCGGCGACAGCTGGCAGGAGTGGAACGGCCGCTTCCGCGACGACATCCGCCGCTTCGTGAAGAGCGATCCCGGGCTGGTGCCGATGGCGGCGCTGCGCCTGCTGGGCAGCCCCGACATCTACGGGCATGAGGAACGCGAAGCCGAGCAGAGCGTGAACTTCATCACCTGCCACGACGGCTTCACCCTCGCCGATCTGGTCAGTTACAACCACAAGCACAACGAGGCCAACGGCGAGAACAACCGCGACGGCACCGACGACAACGCCAGCTGGAACTGCGGGGTGGAGGGGCCCACGGAGGATCCGGCGGTGCTGGAACTGCGGCGCCGCCAGGTGCGCAATCTGCTGACGATGCTGCTGCTGGCGGTGGGTACCCCCATGCTCTCGATGGGCGATGAGGTGCTGCGCAGCCAGCAGGGCAACAACAACGCCTACAGCTGGGATGACCCTCTCAGCTGGTTCGACTGGACCCTGCTGGAGCGCCACGGCGACCTGCACCGCTTCGTGCGCCTGCTGATCGCCGCCCGCACCCAGGGCAGAGGGGAGATGGAGCAGGCAGGCGGAGACGGGAACGCCCTCAGCCTCAATGACCTGCTCAGCCGCTACCGGATCAGCT
>JALOOQ010000140.1 GCA_025454305.1 Cyanobium sp. Prado107 | reverse complement strand
CGAGGCCCTGCCCGATTCCGTGCCGCCCCAGAACCTGGAGGCGGAGGAGGCGGTGCTGGGCGGGATCCTGCTCGACCCCGACGCCATCGGCCGGATCGCCGACGTGCTGCGGCCCGAGGCCTTCTATCTCAGCGCCCACCGCGAGATCTACCGCACCGCCCTGATGCTGCACAGCCAGGGCAAACCCACCGACCTCACGGCCATGGCCGCCTGGCTGGCGGACACCGGCGCCCTGGAGAAGGTGGGCGGCAGCGGCCGGCTGGTGGAGCTGGTGGAGCGCATCAGCTCCACCGCCTCGATCGACCAGGTGGCCCGGCTGGTGATGGACAAGTTCCTGCGCCGGCAGCTGATCCGCTCCGGCAACGAGGTGATCGCCCTGGGCTTCGACCAGAGCAAGCCGATGGAGCAGGTGCTCGACGAGGCCGAGCAGAAGATCTTCGCCATCAGCCAGGAGAAGCCCAGCACCGGCCTCACCCCCACCGCCGAGATCCTCACCTCCACCTTCAACGAGATCGAGAGCCGCTCCCTGGGCACGGCGGTGGCCGGCCTGCCTGTGAACTTCTACGACCTCGACGCCATCACCCAGGGGCTGCAGCGCAGCGACCTGATCATCGTGGCCGGCCGGCCGGCGATGGGCAAGACCTCGATCGTGCTCAACATCGCCAAGAACGTCGCCCAGCTGCACAGCCTGCCGGTGTGCGTGTTCAGCCTGGAGATGAGCAAGGAGCAGCTCACCTACCGGCTGCTGTCGATGGAGGTGGGCATCGAGAGCGGCCGGCTGCGCACCGGCCGGCTGCAGCAGGAGGAATGGCCCCTGCTGGGCCAGGGCATCAACACCCTCGGCCAGCTGCCGCTGTTCATCGACGACAAGCCCAACGCCGGGGTGCTGGAGATGCGCTCGCTGTGCCGGCGGCTGATGGCCGAACAGGGCCGCGAGCTGGGCCTGGTGGTGATCGACTACCTGCAGCTGATGGAGGGCTCCAGCCCCGACAACCGGGTGCAGGAGCTCTCGCGCATCACCCGCGGCCTCAAGGGCATGGCCCGTGAACTCAACGTGCCGGTGATCGCCCTCTCCCAGCTCAGCCGCGGCGTGGAATCCCGCACCAACAAGCGGCCGATGCTCAGCGATCTGCGCGAATCGGGCTCGATCGAGCAGGACGCCGACCTGGTGCTGATGATCTACCGCGACGAGTACTACAACCCCGAAACGGCCGACCGCGGCATCACCGAGGTGATCGTCACCAAGCACCGCAACGGGCCGGTGGGCACCGTGAAGCTGCTGTTCGAGCCTCAGTTCACCCGCTTCCGCAACCTTGCCGCCTGACCCCCAGCCGGGTGGCGTCCTCAAGGCCGCCCCGTCCGCCCAGCCCCTGCGTCTGCCCGGGCCGGCGGCGCTCTGGCTGCTGGCAACGGGATGGTTCGCGCTCAATGCGGTGTCGCAGCGGCTGTTCTCCCTCACCGCTGAAACCGACCAGGCGGCCGAACTGGTGCGCAGCCAGCTGTGGCAGTGGGGCTATGGATCCCAGCCGCCCCTCTACACCTGGCTGGCCAAACTGCTGCTGGACCTCACCGGTCCGGCCCTGTGGCCCCTGCTGGCCCTCAAGGTGGCGATCCTCAGCGCCCTGGTGGCGAGCCTGCTGCAGATCGGCCGGGTGCTCCGGTTCAGCCCCGCCCAGCACTGCATCACCGTTGCCGGCATCGTGCTGATCCCCCAGTTCGCCTGGGAATCGCAGCGCGATCTCACCCACTCGGTGCTGGCGACACTGCTGGCCTCGCTCACCCTGCTGCAGCTGCTGCGGCTCCAGACCAGAGCAACGGCCGGCAACTACGCGCTGGCGGGGGTGCTGAGCGCCGGCGGCATGCTCAGCAAATACACCTTTGGGGTGTTTCTGCTGGGCGCGTTGCTGGCGGGTGTGAGCCTGCCCGCCTTCCGCCGGCGTCTGCTGACTGCCAGGATCCTGATCGCCCTGGCCATCTTCGCGGGCCTGCTGGCGCCCCACCTGCTCTGGGCGCTGGGCCAGCCCGATCTCGCCCTCGGCGGCCTCGACAAGCTGCAGGCGGAGGCGGCATTTCCGATCGCCCAGCTGCGGGGGCTCGGCAGCGCCGCCTGGACCGCCATCGCCTTTCTCACGCCGCTGTGGATCGTCGGTCTGGTGCTGGTCGTCAAGCGGCTCCAGCCCCCCGGCAACCCCGGCCAGCGGCTGCTGTGCCGTCTGCCGCTGGCGATCGCGGCGGTGCTCACGGTCGTGATCCTGGTGAGCGGGGCCACCCGGATCAAGGACCGCTGGTATCAGAACCTGCTCTTCTATGCCCCGGCCCTGCTGGCGGTGCTGAGCGGGCCCGCCCCGCCGCCCCGCCGGCTGCGCATCCATCTGCAGACCGCCGCTCTGGCGGCGGCGGCGGTGAGCGTGGCGCTGCCGGCCCGGATCCCCCTCGCGGGGGCGCTTGGACGCACCAGCGCCCTCAATGCCCCGGTCGTGGAGCTGCTGGGGCGGATCCGTGCGCACCAGGAGACGCCGATCCTGGTGATCGCCTCCGACAGCTTCGTGGGCGGCAACGCCAGACGGGTGTTCCCGGATGTGCCGGTGCTGCCTGTGGGAGCGACCGCGATGGTGCAGTCCCAGCTGCGCGCGCGGGACGGCCTGGTGCTGCTGCTCGCCTCGGCGGAGACGAAGGAGGGCCGCGGCGTCGCCGGCCTGCTCGAGGGCCTGGCGTCGGCAGGACTCCAGGGGCCTCATCCCGGAGACTTCACAGCGGTGTCGGCGCCGGCCCGCTGGGCGCCCCAGGAGCGCTTCACCCTGTTCGTGCAGACGTTGCCGGCGAGCGCCCTGCTGGCGAAACGCTCGCCAGGAACTCAGCCCTCAGCCGCCGATCCGGCCCGGTAAGGGGCCAGTGCCTGCGCCAGCAGCGTTCCGGCCGGAATGGCGGCCACGGCCGGATTCTTCCACGACAGCTTGAACAGCCCTCCGCTGGCGGCATCGGCCAGGGCGGCGGCGGCCGCGGCGTCGACGGCGGGGCGCAGGGCCAGCCGGGAGAGCGCCTTGCCCGGGCGGTTGAGCCGCCGCGGGGTGCGGCTCCAGAGGTCGCGGAACGGCCGGTCCCGGGCAAGCAGGTCGGCGAAGGTGTAGTGGAAGAGGAAGTAGGGGTAGCGTCCCGTCAGGGCGATCACCGGCCGGCGCAGCCACAGCCGGGTGGCGGCCGGATGGATCTTGAACACCTCCCGCGCCGCCTTGTGCAGCAGCCGCTGCCAGCGGGGGGAGCGGGGCCGCGGCGGATGGGCGCTGAAGTAGGCGATCAGGCGCGCGCGCAGGCCGGCCACGATCGGATGCTGCGGCCGGGCCGCCAGAAACCAGTTGGAGAGCAGCCGCTCGCGGGAGGCATTGGTGAAGGCGAAGAAGCCGCTGGGCGCCACCAGGTCGTGGATGAACTCATCGAGGGGCCGCGCGCAGAGGGTGGTGGCATCGGCCCACACCCCCCCATGGCGCTGCAGCAGCGCCAGCCGCACCAGGTTGGCCTGCATCTGCACGCCCAGCGCCGCGAACACCGGCTCCGGCAGCCCCACATCGGCGTAGTGGGCCAGCGTGCCGCGATCGAGCACGACCACCCGCCAGCCGGGATTGAGCCGCCGCCAGGAGGCCAGACAGCAGCGCACGATCTCGGGGGCGTTCTCCTCACCCTGGAACCACAGGGCCCAGACGATGCGCGGCAGGGTGCTCTGCGGGTGCTCCTCGGACCCGCTGCAGCCGGTTGGATCTGCCACGGGATGCCTGTGGGGCTCTGCTGGGGCCGAGGATACGGGCTGTCCGCACCGTCACGCCGATGATCCGCTCCCGCGCCGCCGTGGCCTGGGCTCCGGGTGAGCCCCTGGAGGTCACCGAGATCGACGTGGCGCCGCCCCAGGCGGGAGAGGTGCTGCTGCGGGTGGTGGCCAGCGGCGTGTGCCACACCGACGCCTTCACCCTCTCCGGCGCCGATCCGGAGGGTCTGTTTCCGGCGGTGCTGGGCCACGAGGGCGGCGCGATCGTGGAGGAGCTGGGCCCCGGCGTGACCTCCGTGGCCGTGGGCGACCACGTGATCCCCCTCTACACACCCGAGTGCGGGCAGTGCACGTTCTGCCGCTCCGGCAAGACCAACCTCTGCCAGGCGATCCGCGTCACCCAGGGCCGGGGCGTGATGCCCGACGGCACCAGCCGCTTCTCCAGGGATGGGCGGATGCTTCACCACTACATGGGCACCTCCACCTTCTCCGAGTACACGGTGCTGCCGGAGATCGCCGTGGCCCGCATCAACAAGGCAGCCCCCCTGGAGAAGGTGTGCCTGCTGGGCTGCGGCGTCCGTGCGCAACACGGCGAAGGTGGAGCCGGGCAGCACCGTGGCCGTGTTCGGGCTGGGGGGCATCGGCCTGGCGGTGGTGATCGGCGCGGTGATGGCCGGGGCGTCGCGCATCATCGGCATCGATGTGAACCCGGAGAAATTCGCCATCGCCCGCCAGCTCGGCGCCAGCGACTGCGTCAACCCACGCGACTTCGACGCACCGATCCAGCAGGTGATCATCGACCTCACCGACGGCGGCGTGGACTACTCCTTCGAGTGCATCGGCAACGTGGAGGTGATGCGTGCCGCCCTGGAGAGCTGCCACAAGGGCTGGGGGGAATCGACGATCATCGGTGTGGCCGGCGCCGGCCAGGAGATCAGCACCCGCCCCTTCCAGCTCGTCACCGGCCGGGTGTGGCGCGGGTCGGCCTTCGGCGGGGTGCGGGGCCGCAGCGAACTGCCCGGCTTCGTGGAGGAGTTCCAGCAGGGCCTGATTCCGCTCGACACCTTCATCACCCACACCATGGCGCTGGAGGACATCAACCACGCCTTCGAGCTGATGCATCAGGGCAAAAGCATCCGCAGCGTGATCCACTTCTGATCCCCTGCCCGATTCCCTCACCAAGCTGCGCCATGTCCTCCCTGGAGCTGATCGAGGAACACCGCTGTTTCGGCGGCCTGAACCGCCGCTACCGCGTCCGCTCCGAGGCGCTGGCGGGCGACACGGTGTTCGCCGTGTTCCTGCCGCCCTGTGCCCTGGAGGGCCGGCGGGTGCCGGCGCTCTACTGGCTCTCGGGCCTCACCTGCACGGACGAGAACTTCATGCAGAAGGCCGGCGCCCAGCGCCTGGCCGGCGAGCTGGGCCTGGCCCTGGTGGCGCCGGACACCAGCCCGCGGGGCGAAGGGGTGCCGAGCGACCCCGACGGCGGCTGGGACTTCGGTCAGGGTGCCGGCTTCTACGTGGATGCCACCGAACCGCCCTGGAACCAGCACTACCGGATGCACAGCCACGTGACCGCGGAGCTGCCGGCTCTGGTGGAGGCGGAGCTGCCCCTGGATCCGGCGCGCCGCGGCATCAGCGGCCACTCGATGGGCGGTCACGGGGCCCTGGTGTGCGCCATGCGTCATCCGGGCCGGTACCGCTCGGTGTCGGCCCTGGCGCCGATCAGCCAGCCCAGCAGCTGCCCCTGGGGGCGGAAGGCCTTCGGCCACCTGCTCGGCCTTGATCCCCAGGCGTGGCAGGCCTGGGACGCCAGCCTCCTGCTCGCCAGCGGACAGGGCCCGGTCGGGCCCGACGGCACCGCTCTGCCGCTGCTGGTGGACCAGGGAACGGCCGATGCCTTCCTGGAAACCCAGCTGCGCCCCGAAACCCTGGAGGCGGCGGCAGCGGCCAGCGGCCATCCGCTCAGCCTGCGCTACCGGCAGGGCTACGACCACAGCTATTTCTTCGTGGCCAGCTGCATCGATGACCACCTGCGTCATCACGCCGTCGCCTTGACGAACGGGGTCAGCAGGGCCAGCAGGAATTCAAATTAGGAGTCCCAACCAGAGCATGCCAAAGCTCACGCGCGGCAAACCGATCTTCTTCCACGGACTCAAGCGCAGTGGCAACCATGTCGTGCTGAACTGGATCAAGTCAGGTGGGGAGTTTCGGTTCTTCAATAATGTGTTGCCACTGGGAAAGCTTGTCAGGTCCGGCAGCATTGAGGTTGCCAGACCGAGGCGTCTGCCTGTCTATTTTGGGCTCAAGACAATGCTGATCAGCATTGAAGACATGCCCGTTGACGCGGCGCTTTTCAGGAATGTGCCGAGGGAATCAAGGCATGTGGTTCTGGTACGCGACCCGAGGAATCTGTTCGCCAGCAGAATTCGCAAGGGCTTCAGGATCTCTCATGTTGCCTATCCTCGCGAGATGAACGACTTCATGCGCCGGGCAATCCAGCTCTGGAAAGAGCACGCCAGGCTGTGCCTGGCAAACCTCAAGCCAGAGGGAAACCTTGAGGCAGAAGGAAGCATCACCGGGATCTTTTTTGATCAATGGCTGCTGGATGCAGGCTACCGCTCAGACCTCGCCAGGTGGCTGCGGATCGAGCCCAGCGAGCACGTCCTCGAGGAGGCAGCCCATGAAGGCGGGGGCAGCTCGTTTCTGGACATCAGCCCAGCCAACCAGACCTCCGCGGACATCAAGACACGAGTGCTGAATCGCGATCAATCGCTCGATCAGCAGGAAAGCGATGTCCTGGCCAAGGTGCTGAGTGACAGCGAAGTCCTCGAGCTCAGAGACGAGCTGCTCGCCGCATTCTCCTCAGACCGGTCACCAGCCTGAGGCACACGCCACCAGCCAGCCAGCCAGGCATAAAAATCCCTTGGCCCAGGGTTAGTCGAAGCCAAGAGCAACTTCGGAAGCACGGCAACCGCGAAGTCGCTGGCTGCACATCTGGCGCGCATCGTGCTGGCGAACATCGTTCTGGCGCGCAGCTTGAGGTCGCACTTCGGCGCGCGCCTGGATTCAATCGGCCCAGTGCTAGATTAGATCAATGAAGCTGGCTGCCGGAAAGTTGCCGCCAAAGGCTCCACAGCCATCGGCCCCACAGCATCAGCACACCCGCCCGAGCTCTTGCCCGCCCACGTGTCCGAGCACCCGTCCAAGCACGCATCCGGGCCCTCCGCAGAGCACTTCGATGTGATCGTGGTGGGCGGAGGCCACGCCGGTTGCGAGGCCGCCATCACCGCCGCGCGGCTGGGACTGAACACGGCTCTGTTCACCCTCAACCTCGACCGGATCGCCTGGCAGCCCTGCAACCCGGCGGTGGGCGGGCCGGCCAAGAGCCAGCTGGTGCACGAGGTGGATGCCCTGGGTGGCGTGATCGGCCGCCTCGCCGATGCCACCGCCCTGCAGAAGCGGGTGCTCAACGCCAGCCGCGGCCCGGCCGTCTGGGCCCTGCGCGCCCAGACCGACAAGCGCCTCTACGCCCGCCAGATGCTGCAGCTGCTGCAGCACACCCCCAACCTCTCCCTGCGCGAGGCGATGGTGACCGGCCTCATGGTGGAAGGGGATGCCGACGGCGGCGGCCCGGGCTGGAATCCGGGTCACGGCCCGGCGGCCCGGATCACGGGCATCCGCACCTACTTCGGCAGCACCTACGGCGCCGGCGCCGTGATCCTCACCACCGGCACCTTCCTGGGCGGCCAGATCTGGGTGGGCAACCAGTGCATGAGTGCGGGCCGCGCCGGCGAACAGGCGGCGGAGGGACTCACCGAGGCCCTGCAGGCCCTGGGGTTCGCCACCGACCGCCTCAAGACCGGCACGCCGGCGCGGGTGGACCGGCGCAGCATCGCCCTGGATCAGCTCGAGGAGCAACCCAGCGACGCCGCCGACCGCTTCTTCTCCTTCGATCCGGCCGCCTGGGTGAGCGGCGAGCAGATGAGCTGCCACATCACCCGCACCACCGCCGCCACCCACCAGCTGATCAGGGACAACCTGCACCTCACGCCGATCTATGGCGGCTTCATCGACAGCAAGGGCCCGCGCTACTGCCCGTCGATCGAAGACAAGATCGTGCGTTTCGCCGACAAGGACAGCCACCAGATCTTCCTCGAACCGGAGGGCCGCGACACCCCCGAGATCTACGTGCAGGGCTTCTCCACCGGCCTGCCGGAGCGGCTGCAGCTGGAGCTGCTGCGCACCCTGCCGGGCCTGGAGCGCTGCGTGATGCTGCGGCCCGCCTACGCCGTGGATTACGACTACCTGCCCGCCACCCAGCTCCGGCCGTCGCTGGAGACCAAGCGGGTGAGCGGGCTGTTCGCCGCCGGCCAGCTCAACGGCACCACCGGCTACGAGGAGGCCGCAGCCCAGGGCCTGGTGGCCGGCCTCAACGCCGCCCGGCTGGTGCGCGGCCAGCCCGCGGTGCACTTCCCGCGCGAGGGCAGCTACATCGGCACGATGGTCGACGACCTGATCACCAAGGATCTGCGCGAGCCCTACCGGGTGCTCACCAGCCGCAGCGAATACCGCCTGGTGCTGCGCGGCGACAACGCCGACCGGCGGCTCACCCCCCTGGGCCGCGAGCTGGGCCTGATCGACGCGCGCCGCTGGCGGATCTACACCGCCAAGCAGGAGGCGATCGAGGCCGAGAAGCGGCGGCTGGACACCGTGCGCCTGAAGGGCACCGATCCAGCCGCCGCGGCGGTGGAACGGGCGACTGGTGCCGCCATCAAAGGGTCGATCACCCTGGCCGAGCTGCTGCGCCGGCCCGGGTTCCACGCCTCCGACCTGGTGCGCCTCGGCCTGGCGGATGCAACCCTGGCGACGGACGTGCGGGAGGGCGCCGAGATCGACATCAAGTACAGCGGCTACCTGGCCCGGCAGGAACAGCAGATCGAACGGGTGAAGCAGCAGGAGCACCGGCCCATTCCGGCCGATCTCGACTACGCCGCCATCGGCACCCTCTCCGCCGAAGCCCGGGAGAAACTGGCCGCCGTGCGGCCCGACAGCCTGGGCCAGGCATCGCGGCTGCCCGGGGTCACCCCCGCTGACGTGACGGCCCTGATGCTCTGGCTGGAGCTGCACACCCGACGCCGCGGCGTCAGCGCCGACGCATGCTGATTTCCCATCGCCACCGCTTCATCTTCCTCAAGACCCAGAAGACCGCCGGCACCGCCATCGAGATCGCCCTGCGGTCGCTGCTGGAGAGGAACGACGTGATCACCCCGATCTCTCATGAGGATGAGCGGTTGAGCCGCAAGCTGGGATACCCCGGGCCCCGCAACTACCGCGCTCCAATCCATCAATACTCGCTCGCCGACCTGGCACGGCTGATCGGCCGCGCCAAACTCAAGAAGCGCTTCTACAACCACATCCCAGCGGCTCTGGTGAAGGCGCAGCTCCCTGAGGCGGTGTGGAATGGCTACCTGAAGATCAGCGTTGAACGGAACCCCTTCGACAAAGCGATCAGCAGCTACTACTGGCGCACCAGAAAGCAGAAACAGCCGATCTCGATCAGCAACTACATCCAGACCTGTCCAGCCTCGGAAATCTCCAACTGGCCAATTTACAGCATCAATGACACAATCATCACCGATGTGATGCTGCGTTTCGAGCACCTCCGCAACGACCTCATCGACCTGGCGGAGCGCCTCGGCCTGAACCGGCCGCTCCTGCTTCCGGAGCAACGCCCCAAAGGCCAGCACCGGCAGGACAAGCGTCCCTGGCAGGAGGTGCTCGATGAACCGAGCCAGGAGCGGATCCGGTTGGTGTGCGCGCGGGAGATCCAGGCCCTGGGGTATGCGCCTGCCGGCCCCGCGGCAGCGACGCCTGATCCCGATCGCCCGTGACCCCCCAACAGGCCGAACCGGCGGAACCCAGGCTGATCCTGTGCATGAAGTGGGGCACGAAGTATGGGCCCGAGTATGTGAATCGACTCCAACGGATGGCGGAGCGCCACCTCGGCTCGCCGTTCCAGCTGGTGTGCCTCACCGACGAC
>JALOOQ010000139.1 GCA_025454305.1 Cyanobium sp. Prado107 | reverse complement strand
GCGGCGTTGTGCATCACCGGGGAGAGCGAATGGCGCACCGGATCGCCCAGCACCCCCACCAGGGCCGTGGCGGCGGTGATCGGCTGGCCCATGGCGGCGCGGTGGCGGCGTGGCCGAACCGTAGGCCTCGGTTCGGGAGCTGTTCGGGAACCACCCCTCGCCCCGCAAGGGGCCCGCTGCTGAGGATGCACACATCGAATCAGTCACCACGAGGAGGTGGGACCCCATGGGCAAGGTTGTTGGCATTGATCTCGGCACCACGAACAGCTGCGTGGCCGTGATGGAGGGCGGTAAGCCCACGGTGATCGCCAACGCCGAAGGGTTCCGCACGACCCCCTCGGTGGTGGCCTACACCAAGAACCAGGATCAGCTGGTGGGCCAGATCGCCAAGCGCCAGGCGGTGATGAACCCCGAGAACACCTTCTATTCCGTGAAGCGCTTCATCGGCCGCCGCGTCGATGAGGTGAACGAGGAATCCAAGGAGGTGAGCTATGCGGTGGAGAAGTCCGGCGCCAACGTGAAGGTGAAGTGCCCGGTGCTCAACAAGCAGTTCGCCCCGGAGGAGGTGAGCGCCCAGGTGCTGCGCAAGCTGGCCGAGGATGCCGGCAAGTATCTCGGTGAAACCGTCACCCAGGCGGTGATCACCGTGCCCGCCTACTTCAACGATTCCCAGCGCCAGGCCACCAAGGACGCCGGCAAGATCGCCGGCCTCGAGGTGCTGCGCATCATCAACGAGCCCACCGCCGCCGCGCTGGCCTACGGCCTCGACAAGAAGAGCAACGAGCGCATCCTGGTGTTCGACCTCGGCGGCGGCACCTTCGACGTGTCGGTGCTGGAGGTGGGCGACGGCGTGTTCGAGGTGCTCTCCACCTCCGGTGACACCCACCTGGGCGGCGACGACTTCGACAAGGTGATCGTCGATCACCTGGCCGACACCTTCAAGGCCAACGAGGGCATCGACCTGCGCCAGGACAAGCAGGCCCTCCAGCGCCTCACCGAGGCCGCCGAGAAGGCCAAGATCGAGCTCTCCAGCGCCACCCAGAGCGAGATCAACCTGCCCTTCATCACGGCCACGCCCGAAGGTCCCAAGCACCTCGATCTCACCCTCACCCGGGCCAGGTTCGAGGAGCTGGCCAGCAAGCTGATCGACCGCTGCCGCGTGCCGGTGGAGCAGGCCCTCAAGGACGCCAAGCTGTCGGCCTCCGAGCTCGACGAGGTGGTGATGGTGGGTGGCTCCACCCGCATCCCGGCGGTGCTGGAGCTGGTGAAGCGCATCACCGGCAAGGATCCCAACCAGACCGTCAACCCCGACGAGGTGGTGGCCGTGGGTGCCGCCATCCAGGGCGGTGTGCTCGCCGGTGAGGTGAAGGACATCCTGCTGCTCGACGTCACTCCGCTGTCCCTGGGCGTGGAGACCCTGGGTGGCGTGATGACCAAGATGATCACCCGCAACACCACGATCCCCACCAAGAAGACCGAGGTGTACTCCACCGCGGTGGACGGGCAGACCAACGTGGAGATCCATGTGCTCCAGGGCGAGCGCGAGATGGCCAGTGACAACAAGTCGCTCGGCACCTTCCGCCTCGACGGCATTCCGCCGGCGCCCCGCGGCGTGCCCCAGATCGAGGTCACCTTCGACATCGACGCCAACGGCATCCTCAGCGTCACCGCCAAGGACAAGGGCAGCGGCAAGGAGCAGAGCATCTCCATCACCGGTGCCTCCACCCTGAGCGAGAACGAGGTGGAGAAGATGGTGAAGGACGCGGAGGCCAACGCCGCGGCCGACAAGGAGAAGCGCGAGCGCGTCGACCTCAAGAACCAGGCCGAAACTCTCATCTACCAGGCCGAGAAGCAGCTCGGCGACCTCGGCGACAAGGTGGGCGCGGAGGACAAGGCCAAGGTGGAGGCTTCCAGCCAGAAACTCAAGGAGGCCGTGGAGAAGGAGGACTTCGACACCATCAAGAGCGAGCTGGAAACCCTCCAGCAGGCTCTCTACGCCGCCGGTGCCGCGGTGTACCAGCAGGCCGCCGGGGCGGAGGCCGCCGCCGGCGCCACTCCCGGCGGCAACGGTGCCGGCGGGGAGGCCGGCAGCGCAGCCGGCAGCGATGACGTGATCGATGCCGAGTTCACCGAGAGCAAGTGACCGCTCGTCCGGTGACCGCTGAGCCGCTGACCGGCTGCCGTTGAACCCCCCAGCCCCCGTCCGGGGGCTTTTTTCATGGGCGCCTCAGGTGGGCGTCTCAGGCTGGGGCGCCTTCGATCCGCTCGGCCACCCAGGCGGCCGAGGCCGGCGCCAGCAGCACGCCGTTGCGGTAGTGGCCACTGGCCACCAGCAGTCCCGGTTCCGGGGCTTCCAGCACCGGTGCCGGCTGCCGGGTGGGTCGGCAGCGCTCGCCCTGCCAGCTCCAGGGCCCGTGGATCGGCTCGGGGGGAGGGATCGGCCCCGCTGCCCGGCTCCAGGGTCGCTCCCAGCCAGCAGCGCCGGCCGCCCGGCAGATCGGGTCGCGGCACCAGGTTGATGCCGCGCCACGCCACCACCCCCGGCCAGCCGCTGTCGGGTCCGCTCCAGCCAGGCTCGTGGTCGAGCTCCAGCTCCAGCGCCTGACCGAGCACTGGTTCCATCGGCAGGTGATGGCCCAGACAGGTCAGCAGGCCAGGCGTGGCCACCCCGGCGCAGAGCACCAGCCAGGGGGCTTCCAGGGTGGCGTCGTCGCCGCAGCGCAGCCGCCAGCCGGCGCCGCAGCGCGTGAGCTCCGTGGCCGGTAGGGCCAGGGTCCGGAGGCCGCCTGCCCGGGCGCTGGCCAGCAGGGCCGCCATCACGCTCGGGGGATCCAGCTGACCATCGTCCGCCGAATGCAGACCCCCGAGGGCAGCGGCCGGCAGCTCGGGCCGCAGGCCTCGCAGCTGCCGGGCCGACCACAGGCTCAGCGGCAACCCCCGGGCCTGCCGCTCGGCGGCCAGCCGCTGCTGCCTGGCCTGCTCGGCCGCGTCCGCAGCCAGCAGCAGCAGCCCCCGGCGGCGGGGCAGGCTGTGGCCCTCGGCCTCCAGGCTGGCGATCCATTCGCCCCAGAGGGCGTGGCTGCGCTGGCGCAGGCGCCAGCCGCGGCCGCTGGAGCGGTGGAACACCTGCGCCATCAGCACCCCCAGGGCCGCCTGGCTGCCGGCGGCGGTGGCGGGTGGCCCGTCGAGGGCCGGATCCACCAGCACCACCCGGTGGCCACGGCGCTGCAGCAGCCAGGCGGTGGCCAGACCGACGATCCCGCCCCCCACGACCAGCACCTGGCGGGGTGACGGGGGGCGGTCGTTGGCGAGCCCGGCCGTCAGATCGCTCAGATCTGCTTGAGGTCTTCCTTCACCTGGTCCGGCAGGATCTGGGCGTACTTGCCGAAGCCGCTGGCCACGGCGATGTAGGTCTTGCGAAGGGCTTCGGGATCCTGCAGGCGGGCGGCCTCATCCAGCTGGGCGAGGGAGCGCTTGAGCTGGGCCGCCAGCCGCTCGGCCTCCGGCTGGTCGTCGGGCAGCAGGCGCTGGTTGATGTAGAGCATCTGGCGGCCCACCTCCTGCATCGGGCCGTGGATCAGGTTGCGGGTGAAGGTCCAGTCGCGCCGGTTCACCAGGTCGGCCAGCTCCGGCAGGCGGTCGCGGGCCGCCAGGAAGCCCTCGGCCTGGCGCTCGATGGTGGCGATGTCCTCGGCGCTGAGGGTGGGGGGCTGGGCCTGGGCGCCGCCGCAGGCGGCCAGGCTGAAGCACAGCACCGCCGCCAGGCCGATCATCAGCAGCCGCCGCAGGGGCTGCAGCAGGGACGCGAACGGCGAGGGTGCCGGCGCACCGGGAGCTATCACGGGAGCCATCACGGTGGCCAACACGGGATCCATCGGAGGGAGCATCGGCGGTCAGCATCGGCTATCGCTGGGCCTGACTGTATCCGCGTCGTCCCGTCCGGGAGGCGCGGTTGTCGCCGCTCGCAACCTGCCTGCTCGCCCGCAGCCACGCCTGCGCTAAAACGGAATGAGTATGAGTTAGAGCGATGCGCGAAGCCGTGCTGCCCCTGGCCGCGATCCGCCGCCCCCTGGAGCGCAGCCTCGATGAGGCCAAGGTGGCCTGGCTGATGGAGGCGATCGCCGCCGAGGGCCAGAAGGAGCCCATCGACGTGCTGGAGGTGGACGGCCAGCTCTGGGGGTTCAACGGCTGCCACCGGGTGGCGGCCCATGAGCGTCTTGGCCTCACCACGATCCGTGCCCGGGTGCGGCACGCCAACCGTCAGGTGCTACGCATGCACATGCTCTGAGCCCCGATCGCCCGCCGCCCCGATGCCGCCCGCCACTGCCATTCTCCAGGTGATCTGTCCGGACCGGCCGGCGCTGGTGAGTGAGCTCTCCGGCTGGGTGGCGGCCAACGGCGGCAACATCCGTCACGCCGACCACCACACCGACGCCGGTGCCGGCCTGTTTCTCAGCCGCATCGAATGGCAGCTGGAGGGCTTCGGGCTGCCGCGGGCGGCGATCGCGCCGGCCGTGGCGGCCCTGGCCGAGCGCCTCGGCGGCGAGGGCCAGGTGCACTTCTCCGACGAGGTGCGGCGAGGGCCAGGTGCACTTCTCCGACGAGGTGCCGCGGGTGGCGATCTTCGTGAGCCGCCAGGAGCACTGCCTGGTGGACCTGCTCTGGCGCACCCGGGCCGGGGAGCTGCCGATGACGGTGCCGCTGGTGATCTCCAACCACCCCCAGCTGCAGGCCACGGCGGAGAGCTTCGGGGCCGCCTTCGTGCATCTGCCCGTGAGCGCCGCCACCAAGGCCGAGGTGGAGGCCGAGCAGCTGCGTCTGCTGGCCGACCACGGCATCGAGCTGGTGGTGCTGGCCAAGTACATGCAGGTGCTCAGCGGTGAGTTTCTGGAGCGCTTCGACGCCGCCGGCCGCCCCGGCGGATCGGGGGCCTCGGGCCATGGCGTGATCAACATCCACCACTCCTTCCTGCCGGCCTTCCAGGGGGCCCAGCCCTACCACCGCGCCTGGGAGCGGGGCGTGAAGCTGATCGGCGCCACCGCCCACTACGTGACGGAGGAGCTCGACGCCGGGCCGATCATCGAGCAGGCCACCGTGCACGTGAGCCACCGCGACGAGGTGGAGGACCTGATCCGCAAGGGCCGCGACACCGAGCGCCTGGCGCTGGCCCGCGCCCTGCGCCTGCACCTGCGCCGCCAGGTGATGGTCTACCGCGGCCGCACGGCGGTGTTCGACTGAGGCGGGTTCAACAGGGTTCAGACCGGGGCAGGTGCAGCCGTAGCTGTGCCGGAGCCCAGCGCCTCCTCGGCATGGCGCTGAAGGGTGGCCTGAGCCAGCGGCCCCTCCAGGTGCTGCCACGGCAGCACGCGCTCGGCGCTCCAGGTGGCGTGGATCACCTCCTCCCAGGGGGGTGGCGGCGGAGTGTCCGCGGTGCGGGACGGCGCCGGCTCGTGCTCGCCCGCCAGCACGGCGCGGTAGGCCTGTTTCCAGCCTCCCAGGCTCTCGTGCCGGCCGCGGGCGGCGGCGATCACCGGGGCCAGGCGCCGGTCGCTGCGCGACAGCAGCGCCTGGATCACGCTCCAGCCGTAGCTCTCGGGCCGCAGTTCGATGCCCTTCGGTTTCAGCCGTCTGGCCAGCAGCTTCAGGCGCTTCTCGGCCTCGGGCCGCACGCCCTGCCACTGGAAGGGGGTGTGGGCCTTGGGCACGAAAGTGCTCACGCCCAGGGAGAGCCGCAGGCCGGGCGTCGCTTTCTTCACGGCCAGCAACAGCTCGGCGGTGGCCTCCACGTCGGCCTCCTCCTCGGTGGGCAGGCCCACCATCCCGTAGAGCTTCAGGCCCGTGAGGCCGCCCTCCAGGGCGTAGCGGGCCGCCGCATGGATCTCCTCGGTGGCGAGTTTCTTGTTCACCACCCGGCGCATGCGCTCGCTGCCGCTCTCGATGGCGATCGTGAGCGACTTGCTGCCCCGCCGGGCCAGGATCCGGCCGAGTTCGGGGGTCACCGTGGCGGCCCGCACCGAGCTCACGCTCACCCGTGTGTCCTCGAAGCGGTCCTGATCGAGCCAGGCCAGCAGGTCGGCGAACTGGGGGTGCTGGGTCACCGAGGCCCCCAGCAGGCCCAGGCGCCGGGTGGCGGCCAGACCCTTCTCCACCGCCGGGATCAGGCCGTCGTCGAGGCTGGGGGTGCGGAAGGGGAGGGTGAGGTAGCTGGCCAGGCAGAAGCGGCAGAGTTCCGGGCAGCTGCGCACCACCTCCACCATGTGGATCGAGGGCCAGGCCGCCTCAGGCGTGATCACCGCCGAGTGGCTGAGGGTGTTACCGCGCCAGGTCTGCTTGGCCACCGTGGCGGGAATGCCGGCTTCCGTGGGCACGATGCCCAGCAGCGCGCCACCGGCGCCGTAGCGGGGGGCATAGAGGCCCGGCACATACACGCCAGGCACCTGGGCCAGCCGCCGCAGCCGCTCAGGCCGGGGGGCGTCGCGGCAGGCCAGCAGCGCGTCGAGAAAGGCGGGCAGCAGCAGTTCGCCATCCCCCAGCAGCACCGCGTCGAGGAAGGGCGCCAGCGGCTCGGGGTTGGCGGTGAGCACCGGTCCGCCGCCGAACACGATCGGGTCGGCGTCGCCGCGCTCGCTGGCCCAGATCGGGATGCGCTGACGCTCCAGCAGCTCGAGCAGCACCGGTCCGTCCAGCTCCCAGCTCAGCGACAGGCCGAAGAGGTCGACCTGCCCTCCACGGCCGCGGCCGCCGCCATGGGGTGGATCGCCCTGGTCGGTGAACAGGCGGCGCACGTCCACATCGCTGCGCCGCGCGAGCGTGGCCCACACCACCTGGTAGCCGAGGCTGGTGATCCCCACCGAGTAGGTGCTGGGGAAGGCCAGCACGGCCCGCAGCGCCCCGGCCTGGGGCATGGCGGGTTCGAACAGCAGGGTTTCCTGGTGCAGGGGACGCTGAGGAGAGACCCTCCCCAGCGTGTCACCCGGAGCAGGCCTACCGACCGACCAGGCCGCTGAGCGGACCGATCAGGCCGCTGATGGCCGAGCTGGCGGCCGCCGCGTCCGGCGTGCCGCCGCCGAAGGTGCTGATCACGGTGTTGGCCGCGGTGTCAATGGCCGGCCACTTGTCACCGGCCAGCGGCCGGATCACCGGGGCGGCCTTGTCCCAGAGTTCCTTGAATCCACCCATGGTGGCCGCAGCGGCGGCGAGGTTGCCGGCCTTCACTTCGCCTTCGCCCTTCTTCAGCAGATCGAGCACGGGGTTCACCGCCGGCGCCAGGGCGGCCTGACCGGTGGCGGTGGCGGCGTTCTTGGCCGCATCACCCACGCCGCTGGTGGTGTCTTCGAGGGTCTGCCGGGCCTGCTGGCAGCCGCTGAGCGTGATGCCGGCGCCCAGAGCCAGGGCGGCGGACAGGCCCATCGACAGGGCTGCGGACGGGCGGACCAGGCTGAACATGGGCATTGGGTGCCTAAAAGCGCACCGGGAATCTATGCGTGTGTGCGAGCAGGGGAAGCGGCGTGATCGCCGGCGGTCAAAATCGATACAACACGAGCATTGGTGTTTCTTTTCTTATTCGAGGGTGGTGTTCTGCCCGTGGTCGCCGCCTGAGCCCTTCTTGCGGCTCAGTCGGGGGCGCAGGGGCACCAGCGCCGGAGCTGGCATCCATCCCGCGCCGTCGCTGCTCGCCGTGAGGCGGATCAGCCGCTCGAACAGCGAGTCGCGGGCCAGCTGCCGCGCCACCAGGATGCTGCCCAGGCAGGCACTGAGCACCGGCTTGAGCAGCAGCCACTGCTTGCTCAGGGCAAACACCAGGAACAGGGCGGTGATCGGCGTGCGGGCCGTGGCCGTGAGAAAGGCGCCCATGCCGGCGAACACGGCGGTGTTGGGAGCCTGGATGCCCACCAGCTCCACCAGCTCCACCGCCACCAGGCCGAAGGCGCCGCCCAGGGTGAGCATGGGCGCGAACAGACCCCCGGGTGCCCCCACCGCCGCGGCCAGGCCGGTGGTGAGGAACAGCACCAGCGCCACGCTCACCGCCATGGCCAGATCGATCTCGCCGGAGGCCACCGCCAGCCGCACGCCGGCATCGTTGATGAAGGCATCGGGCAGGAACGCATCCAGCAGGCCCAGCAGGGCCCCCGCCAGGGCCAGTTTCAGCGTCAGGGTCAGGCGCCAGCAATTGCAGAGCCCCTGCAGGGCGAGCAGGACGCGGCAGTAGGCCTCCGCCACCAGGGCCACCAGTCCACCCAGGCAGAAGAGCAGGATCAGGTCGACGGGCACCACCTGCACGTACACATAGATGGCGCGCTTGAGCTGAAGTTCACCGCTGGCGATCAGACGTGTGCTGTCCACCCCGAGACCGGCCAGGCCCATCAGATCGGCACAGATGTCCGTCCAGAAGGTGAGTCCCAGCACGATCAGCATCACCATCGGCTTCACCCCCTGCAGCAGGGCTTCCACGGTGTAGAAGAAGCCGCCGATCGGCGCGCTGAACACGGCCGTGATGCCGGCGCCCCCACCGGCGGCCACCAGCAGCCGCGTGAAGGACTGAGGTGCTTTCAGCAGTCGCGCCAGACTCCAGCCCACGGAACTGCCCATCTGGATGGCCGGGCCCGAGGGGCCGAGCGGGAAGCCGCTGCCGATCGCCAGGATCCCGGCCATCAGCTTCACCAGGGCGATGCGCAGGCCGATCGGCACCCCCCGCCGGCGCAGGAACAGCATCACCTGGGTGATGCCGGAACCCGCAGCCGCCGGCGCCAGGCTCTGGATCAGCAGACCGGCCAGCAGCCCCCCGCCGGCCCCGAAGCCGGTGAGCACGAGCCAGGCTGGCGCCTGCTCCAGCAGGCGGATGCGCCAGCTGCCCAGGGCGTCGATGCCGAGGGTGAACAGCAGCACGGCGGTGGCCGCCGCCAGACCCGTGAGGGCCAGGGAGAGAACCACCGCGACCCGGCGCTGGCCGAGCAGCTGACGGATCGCCCGCAGCTGCAGCCACTCAGCCCGCTGCAGCGGGGCTCCGGCCTTGCCGATCACGCGGCGGAACTCAGACTTCCGCCAGCACCTTCGCCTCCTCCTCGGCGCTCACCACCCGGCCCTGGTCCTCGAAGCCCTCGATCTGGTCGAAGTTGAGGTAGCGGTAGAGCTCGGCGCCGTAGGGATCGATCTTCTCGGCGGCGATGGCCAGATACTCCTCCTTGCTGGGGATGCGGCCCAGCTGAGCGCACACCGCCGCCAGTTCGGCGCTGCCCAGGTACACCTGGGCGCCGTTGCCGAGGCGGTTGTTGAAGTTGCGGGTGCTGGTGGAGAACACGGTGGTGTTGTCCTCCACCCGGGCCTGGTTGCCCATGCACAGGGAGCAGCCGGGCATCTCCATGCGCGAGCCGGCCGCCTCGAAGATGGCGTAGTAGCCCTCCTCCCTGAGCTTCTCCTCGTCCATGCGGGTGGGCGGGCACACCCAGAGGCGGGCGGCGTTCTCCCCCTGGCCCTGGAGCACGTTGGCGGCGGCGCGGTAGTGGCCGATGTTGGTCATGCAGGAGCCGATGAACACCTCGTCGATGCGATCGCCCGCCACCTCGGAGAGGGTCTTGACGTTGTCGGGGTCGTTGGGGCAGGCCAGGATCGGTTCGGTGATCTCGTCGAGGTTGATGTCGATGATCTCGGCGTACTCGGCGTCGGCGTCGGCCTCCATCAGCTGCGGATCGGCCAGCCAGGCCTCCATCGCCTTGATGCGGCGCGCCAATGTGCGGGCGTCGCCGTAGCCGCGGGCGATCATGTTCCTGAGCAGGGCCACGTTGCTGCGCAGGTATTCGCTCACCGTCTCCACGCTCAGCTTGATCGTGCTGCCGGCACAGGAGCGCTCGGCGGTGGCATCGGTGAGCTCGAAGGCCTGCTCCAGCTTGAGGTCGGGCAGCCCCTCGATCTCCATGATCCGGCCGTTGAACACGTTCTGTTTGCCCTCCTTGGCCACGGTGAGCAGACCCTGCTGGATCGCCACCCAGGGAATGGCGTTCACCACATCGCGCAGGGTGACGCCCGGCTGCAGGGAGCCGCTGAAGCGCACCAGCACCGATTCGGGCATGTC
>JALOOQ010000028.1 GCA_025454305.1 Cyanobium sp. Prado107 | reverse complement strand
GAGGGTGAGGGCGTCGCCGCCCGCGTGCTCGAGAACCTCGGCGTCGACCTGGCCAAGGTGCGCACCCAGGTGATCCGCATGCTCGGCGAGACCGCCGAGGTGGCCGCCGGCGGCGGTGGCGGCAAGGGCTCCACCAAGACCCCCACCCTCGACGAGTTCGGCAGCAACCTCACCCAGCAGGCCGCCGACGGCAAGCTCGATCCCGTGGTGGGCCGCCAGCACGAGATCGAGCGGGTGATCCAGATCCTCGGCCGCCGCACCAAGAACAACCCGGTGCTGATCGGCGAGCCCGGCGTCGGCAAGACCGCCATCGCCGAAGGGCTCGCCCAGCGCATCCAGTCGGGCGACATCCCCGACATCCTCGAGGACAAGCGTGTCCTCACCCTCGACATCGGCCTGCTGGTGGCCGGCACCAAGTACCGCGGCGAGTTCGAGGAACGCCTCAAGAAGATCATGGAGGAGATCCGCGGCGCGGGCAATGTGATCCTCGTGATCGACGAGGTGCACACCCTGATCGGGGCCGGAGCCGCCGAGGGGGCCATCGACGCGGCCAACATCCTCAAACCCGCCCTGGCCCGCGGCGAGCTGCAGTGCATCGGCGCCACCACGCTGGATGAATACCGCAAGCACATCGAACGCGATGCCGCCCTGGAGCGCCGCTTCCAGCCGGTGATGGTGGGAGAGCCGTCGGTGGAGGACACGATCGAGATCCTGCGCGGTCTCAAGGACCGCTACGAGGAGCACCACCGGCTCACGATCGAGGACCAGGCCCTGATCGCCGCCGCCACCCTGGGCGACCGCTACATCTCCGACCGGTTCCTGCCCGACAAGGCGATCGACCTGATCGACGAGGCCGGCAGCCGCGTGCGCCTGATGAACTCCAAGCTGCCGCCGGCGGCCAAGGAGATCGACAAGCAGCTGCGGACCGTGCAGAAGGAGAAGGAGGACGCCGTGCGCGAGCAGGACTTCGCCAAGGCCGGCGAACTGCGCGACAAGGAGGTGGAGCTGCGCGATCAGATCCGCAACATCCTTCAGGCCCGCAAGAGCGAGGGCGCCGCGGCCGGCGGTGAGACCAGCGACGAACCCACGGCCGCGGCCAGCGAGGCCCACGCCCTCGAGGACCTCGACCGGGGCCCCACCGTGACCGAGGAGGACATCGCCCACATCGTCGCCTCCTGGACCGGCGTGCCGGTGCAGAAGCTCACCGAGAGCGAGTCGGCCAAGCTGCTGAATATGGAGGAAACCCTCCACCAGCGCCTGATCGGTCAGGACGAAGCCGTCAAGGCGGTGTCGCGCGCCATCCGCCGCGCCCGTGTCGGCCTCAAGAACCCCAACCGGCCGATCGCCAGCTTCATCTTCTCCGGCCCCACCGGCGTGGGCAAGACCGAGCTCACCAAGGCCCTGGCCGCCTACTTCTTCGGCAGCGAGGAGGCGATGATCCGCCTCGACATGTCGGAGTTCATGGAGCGCCACACGGTCAGCAAGCTGATCGGTTCGCCTCCGGGCTACGTGGGCTTCAACGAGGGCGGTCAGCTCACCGAAGCGGTGCGCCGCCGGCCCTACACCGTGGTGCTGTTCGACGAGATCGAGAAGGCCCACCCCGACGTGTTCAACCTGCTGCTGCAGCTGCTGGAGGACGGCCGCCTCACCGACTCCAAGGGGCGCACGGTGGACTTCAAGAACACCCTGATCATCATGACCTCGAACATCGGCTCGAAGGTGATCGAGAAGGGTGGCGGCGGCCTCGGCTTCGAGTTCTCCGGCGAAGCGGCAGAGGAAACCCAGTACAACCGCATCCGCTCGCTGGTGAACGAGGAGCTCAAGCAGTACTTCCGCCCCGAGTTCCTCAACCGTCTCGACGAGATCATCGTCTTCCGTCAGCTCACCCGCGACGAAGTCAAAGAGATCGCCGAGATCATGCTCAAGGAGGTGTTCGGCCGCATGGAGGAGAAGGGCATTCACCTGGCGGTGACCGATGCCTTCAAGGAGCGGCTGGTGGAGGAGGGCTACAACCCCTCCTACGGTGCCCGCCCCCTGCGCCGTGCCGTGATGCGCCTGCTGGAGGATTCCCTGGCCGAGGAGTTCCTCAGCTCCCGCATCACCGAAGGCGACCATGCCCTGGTGGATGTGAACGATGCCAAGCAGGTGGTGATCCGCAAGCAGGACACCGCCGCACCGGCGGTTCCGGAGCTGGCTGGGGCCGGAGCCTGAGCGGCCGTCCGGCCGTTCAAGCGCCGCCGCCGGTGACCGCCGTCGATCCCCCCCGCCGGGGATCGCTGAGCGCCAGCAGCGACCCGTCAGCCAGCCGCGCCACCAGCTTCACGCCCCCGAAGTACATGTCGGGGGCCTGGAAGCTCTGCACCTCGAAGGCCTCCAGCTCCGTGCCGCAGGCCTGGGGGTCGAAGCCGGGTTCCAGCAGCAGCCGTGGCCGTGGCGCCGCATCGGCGTTCACATGCAGCCTGGGAGCCGTGATCGCCGCCTCCAGATCCATGCCCTCCATGGCGTAGCGCCACCACATCTGGGCCAGGGCGGTGGTGATGCGGCTGGCACCGGGCGAGCCGAAGGCCAGCAGCCGTCCGTCCCCATGGCTGGCCAGGGTGGGCGCCATGTTGCTGGGGAGGCGCGTGCCCGGAGCCGCGGCCAGATAGCCACCGGGGTTGAGCTCCGGTTCACCGAGGCTGTTGTTGCAGGCGATGCCGGTGCCGGGGATGGTGATCCCGGCGCCGTAGCCGCTGCTGAGGGTGAGCGACGCCCGGTCGCCCGCGGCGGTGAGCACGCTGATCTGGGTGGTGCTGGCCGAAGCCCGCCGCCGCGGACCCTCCCGCCAGCCAGCCAGCTCCAGCTGGGCGCGGGCCTGGTCCACCAGCCATGGTGCCCCCCTGCGCCGCTCCGCCGGGCTGCGTTCCATCAGCGCCAGCAACCGGTCCAGCGCCACCCCGCCCCGGGCGGGCGGCGGGTTGAGGGCCAGCTGGAAGCCGCCGCTGCCGTGCCGCAGCGGCCGCCGCACCACGGCCCGGTAGCCGGCCAGGTCGGCCAGAGTCACCAGACCGCCGCAGACGGCCATGGTCTCGGCCCAGGCCGCCCCCAGATCACCGCCGTACAGAGCGGCGGCCCCCTGGCGCCCCACCAGCTCCAGCGTGTCCGCCATGCCGGGAAAGTGCAGCCGCTCCCCCGCCCCCAGGGGCCGCTGCCCCGGGGCCAGGAAGCAGTCACGGCTGGCCTGCTGGCGCGCCAGCAGGGGTACCCCGGCGATCTTGAGCCAGCGCGCCGTGGTCACGCCCACCGGCCAGCCCCGGCGGGCCAGCTCCAGCGCCGGCTGCACCAGCTCCCGCCAGGGCAACGACCCATGGCGTGTCCAGGCCCGATGCAGGCAGGCCAGCAGGCCGGGCACCGCCACCGAGCCCGGGCCCGCCCGCAGAGTGATGCCATCGCCGTAGGGCAGGCTGATCTCCCACACCTCGGCCTTGCTCGGGTCACCCGAGGGCACCACATCGGCCCCGTCGATCAGCTCGGGCGGCTGGCCGCCCCGCTGCACCATCAGGAAGCCGGAGCCGCCCAGGGAGCACATCAGCGTTTCGCTGAGGGTTGCGGTGAGGGCCGCCGCCACCGTGATGTCCACGGCGTTGCCGCCGGCCTCGGCGATGGCCACCGCGGCATCCCGGGTGAGCGGCGCGTCCACGGCGATGGCGGCGCGCGTCATGGCCGCTGGCTCCAGCCACTGCATACGATTGTGCGATGACGCCAGCCCAGAGCCCACACCCTCACTTGGAACCCGCCGGCGGCAGCGCGCCCTCCATGAGCGGCCACAGCTCCGTCAACAGCCACAGCTCCGTGAGCAGCCACAGCATCGCTCCGGCCCGGGTGCTGCGCGGTTCCGGTGCCTGGGGCGACGCCCTGCCAGCGATCGCCAGCCTCGGCAGCCAGGTGCTGCTGCTGGGCCGCAGCCGGTCCACGGCGGGGCTGCGCGAACGGCTCGCCGCCGAGCTGGAAGCCGCTGGCCTGGGGGTGCGCCAGGCTGAGCTGGAGCACGACTGCTGCGCCGCGGATCTGGAGCGGGTGGAGGCGCAGGCCCGGGGGGCGGGGGTGGATCTGGTGCTGGCCGCCGGCGGCGGCAAGGTGCTCGACGCCGGCAAGCTGCTGGCCCAGCGGCTGGCGCTGCCCTGCGTCACCGTGCCCACCAGCGCCGCCACCTGCGCCGGCTGGACCGCCCTCTCCAATCTCTATTCCCCGCAGGGCGCCTTCCTCGGGGATGTGGTTCTCGAACGCTGCCCTGATCTGCTCGTGTTCGACCACCGGCTGGTGCGCCAGGCCCCGCCCCGCACACTGGCGAGCGGCATCGCCGACGCCATGGCCAAGTGGTACGAGGCCGCGGTGAGCAGCGGCAGCAGCCACGACGGCCTGATCCAGCAGGCGGTGCAGATGGCACGCGTGCTGCGCGACCAGCTGCTGCTCGAGGCCGAGGCCGCCCTGGCCGACGCCGCCCAGCCCCACCAGCCCCCCAGCGAAGCCTGGGTGCGGGTGGCCGAGGCCTGCGGGCTCACCGCCGGCGTGATCGGCGGCCTCGGCGGCGCCCGCTGCCGCACGGTGGCCGCCCATGCCGTGCACAACGGCCTCACCCAGCTGGCCGCCTGCCACGACAGCCTGCACGGCGAGAAGGTGGGGTTCGGCATCCTGGTGCAGCTGCGGCTGGAGGAGCTGGTGGGCGGTCAGCAGCTGGCGGCCCAGGCGCGCCGGCAGCTGCTGCCGCTGTTCCGGCGGCTGGGGATTCCCTCCACCCTGAGCGAGCTGGGCCTGGGCCAGGCCAGCCTGAGCGAGCTCGAGACGGTGTGCGCCCATGCCTGCGCCCCCGGCTCCGATCTGCACCACCTGCCCTTTCCCGTCGGCCACGCCGATCTGCTGGCGGCAATGGTGAGCACCACCAGCGAGGCCCTCTGCAGCGCAGACCGGCAGCCGGCGTGATCCCCCGCGACCAGCAGGAGCGCTGCAGGGCGCTCGTGAGTGAGGCTGCCGCCGGCCTGCTCGATCCCCAGGGCCGCGACCTGGCCGTCCGCGTGCAGTGGTGGCCCCTGGCCGGGCTGCCGGGGGAGTGGCCCGTGGCGACGCTCGGGGAGGGACCGCCGCTGCTGCTGCTGCACGGCTTCGACAGTTCCTTTCTCGAGTTCCGCCGGCTGGCGCCCCGGCTGGCCGCCAGCCACAGGCTGTTCATCCCCGATCTGCACGGCTTCGGTTTCACGCCGCGCCCCGCCGCCGGCCCCTACGGACCGGCACCGGTGCTCGACCACCTGGAGCGGCTGCTGGCGGCCATCGAGGAACGCCACGGCGATGTCGGCCGCAGCAGGGATGGCAGCGAAGGGGGCGTCGGCCTGATCGGCGCGTCGATGGGGGGCGCGGTGGCGGTGGAGCTGGCCCGGCGCCGGCCCGGCAGCATCAGCCGGCTGCTGCTGCTGGCGCCGGCGGGGCTCACCGGCCGGCCCATGCCCCTGCCGCCGCTGCTCGATGCCCTGGGAGTCCGCTTCCTGGCCCTCCCCACGGTGCGCCGCGGTCTCTGCCGCAGCGCCTTCGCCGATCCCGACAGCGACGTGGGACCGCCGGAACTGGAGATCGCCTCGCTGCACCTGCAGGCCCCGCGCTGGGCCGAAGCCCTGGCCGCCTTCGCCCGCTCCGGGGGCTTCGCGGGCTGCGGCGCCCCCCTGCCGCCGCAGCCGCTGGAGGTGCTCTGGGGAGCCCAGGACCGCATCCTGCGCCCGCCCCAGAAGCGCGCCGTCCTGGCCCTGCTGGGCGAGCGGGTGCGCGAACTGCAGAACTGCGGTCACCTGCCCCACATCGACCAGCCCCACACCGTGGCTGCCGCCTGGCTGCGGCAGCCGGTGACCCCATCGTGACCACGCCCCCGCCGCCACCGCCCCCTGCCGGCGCAGCCGGCTCAGGCTCCGGCCAGGGCGGCCCATTGCTGCATCTGCTCTCGGCCGCGCTGCAGCTTTGGCTGCGGCAGCAGTGCGAGCGGGTGGAGAGCCTGGAGATCCAGCTGAGGGGCTCCGCCGGGGCGCTGCTGCGCGGTCGCCTGGCCGGGGTGCAGGTGAAGGCCCGCGGCGTGACCTATCAGAACCTCGACCTGGAGCTGGTGGAACTGGTCAGCGGCCCCCTGCAGGTGCAGGTGGGCAACCTCTGGCGGGGGCAGGGCGTGCAGCTGCAGCAGAGCTTCCGGGTGAGCGGACTGGTAAGCCTCACCGCCGCGGGGCTCAGCCGCTCCTTCGCCCAGCCCCGCTGGCGCACCCTCGCCGACCAGCTGGCCGAACAGCTGGTGGGAATCACGCCGCTGGTGGGCCTGCAGGTGCGGGGGGAGCGGCTGGTGCTGGTGGCGCAGGGCCTGGCCGAAGCCAGGCCCGTGGAACTGGAGGCCACGCTCCGGTCCTGCGAGGGTGGCCTGGAGCTGGCGACCGTGGATGGCAGCCTGCGCAGCCTGCTGCCCCTCGACCCGTCCCTGCGACTGCAGCGGGCGGCCGTGGAGGCCGGCATGGTGGTGCTGGAGGGCGAGGCCACGGTCATCCCCTAGCGCTGCAGCAACGGCAGCACCAGGGTCACCAGGGAATAGACCACGGCCGGCACGAAGAGGTAGCTGTCGATCCGGTCCAGCACGCCGCCGTGGCCGGGGATGGCGTCGCCGGAATCCTTCAGCCCCGCGTCCCGTTTCATCATCGATTCGGTGAGATCGCCCACCACCGCGAACAGGGCCACCACCGCCCCCAGCACCGCCCCGATCAGCCAGCCCCACTGCCAGCCGATCCAGAGCCCGCCCATCACCCCCACGGCCATGGCGCAGGCCACCCCGCCGAGGACACCTTCCACGGTCTTGCCCGGCGAGATCGGCGACAGCGGCCGCCTCCCCAGCCACCGGCCGATCACGTAGGAGCCGATGTCGGTGGCCACGATCAGGAAGCAGGCCAGCAAGGTGAGCGCCAGACCGCTGTCGGGGAGGGCCCGCAGCTTGATCCAGTGGCTGGGCAGAAAGCCCAGGTAGAAGAGGCCGAAGATCGAGGCGGCGATGTCGGCGATGGTGCCCGTCACCGGCTGCAGCAGCAACCAGCCGCAGATCACCGCCCCGGCGGCGGGCAGCACCGCCGCCGCCACGTCGCTGGGAATGGCCTGGGTGGTGAACAGCAGCAGCTGCACCGCCACCAGGGTGGTTTTGGTGGCGGGCCGGATCCCCTTGAACTGGGCCATGCGGAAGAACTCCAGCAGGCCGAGATGCACGATCACCCCCACGGCCACCGTGAACCACCAGCCGCCCAGCGTCACCACCACGTAACCGAACCCGCCCACCGCGCAGCCGCTCGCCAGCCGGGCCAGGGAGGTGGCCTTGCGGGATCGGGGCGGGGTCGGCGTGGCGAGGGGCGGCGGCGGACTCAAGGGCGTTCGGCCGCGATCAGGAACAGCGGCTCCGCCGCCGCCAGCTTGGCCTGGCTGCCGCGGCGCTGCATGCGGTGCACGGTGGCCTGCACCACCTGCACGTCACGGGCGGCCAGCTGGCCGAGGGTGTCGGTGGCATCCACCAGTCCCTCCAGGCTGGCGGTGCTGATCACCAGCCGACCGCCGGGCTGCAGCGCCTGCCACACCGCCGCCAGCACCGCACCGAGGGGCCTCGCCACCTCGAGCAGCACCCGGTCGGGGTGTGGCGGCAGCAGCTCCAGGTCGTGTGGTGCGGCGCCGGCGTGGATGTGCAGGTTGGCGATCCCGAAGTGGCGCCGGTTCCGCTCCAGCAGGGCGATCGCCTCGGGGTCACGCTCCAGGGTGTGCACGGCGCCGGCCGGCATCAGCCGGGCGATTTCGAGGGCCAGGGCGCCTGTGCCGCCACCCACATCCCAGACCAGTGAATCGGCCCGAGGTCGCAGGTGGGCCAGCAGCATCACGCGCAGCTCCATCGGCGTGGGGCTGAAGCCGGGGGCGTCGGCGAAGGCGCCGTCCGGCAACCCCGGGGTCACGAAGTCCCAGCTGAAGGGGATTCCGCCTGGAGAGCTGTTGGGTGGGGGTTCGGGTGCGGTGGGAGGTGGCGTGTGGGGAGTTGGTGGTCCGGCCACGGGGCGTCAGCTGGCCACAACCTTCACCGTATCAGCGATCTGGCCGGGCCACCGGAGGGCCTCGCCGGCCAGCCAGTCCGCCCGGGCGGCGTCGATCCGCTCCCCGGGCACCAGCAGGGGAATACCGGGAGGGTAGGGACAGAGCGGCTCGGCAGCCAGGTGCCCGGCGGCCTCCCGCAGCGCCAGCTCCCGGGCCGGTGCGCGCCAGGCGCGCTCCAGCTCCAGCTCCGGCTCGGCCACCAGCGGCAGCGGCGGCGGACTGAAGGGCGGCAGGGCCTGGCCCCCGAGCTGCCGGGCCAGCGCGGCAAGGGCCCGCGGCAGACGGCGCTCCACACCGGCTGGCGGCACCTCCCCCAGGCAGAAGGTGAGCGCTCCGGGCTCGGGCAGCTCGGCGATCACCCCCTGCTCCACCAGCCAGCGGTCGGCCTCGAGACCATTGATGCCCAGGGCGGCGGTGTGCAGCACCAGCCGCAGGGGATCCTGCGTGCTGAGCAGGGGCAGGCCCAGCCCGGCGCAGCGCCGGTCCACCCGAGCCGCCACCGCCTCGGCCCGGCGGCGGCGGGCACGGCCGGCCGCACTGCAGCCGTGGCGCAGGGCCGCCTCCGCCGACGCCAGCAGCAGGGCACTGGGGCTGGAGGTCTGCAGCCACAGCAGGCTGCGCGCGATCGCCGCCGGCTCATGCAATGGCCCCTGCGCCAGCAGGGCGGCGCTCTGGGCCAGACCGCCGCCGGCCTTCTGGCAGGAGAGCACCACCAGATCGGCGCCGGCCGCCAGGGCTTCGCCGCGGCCGTGGGCCTGATCCACCAGCAGCGGCAGTCCGGCGCCATGCACCAGGGGCGCCAGGGCCGCCAGATCGGCTGCAAAGCCCTGGTAGGTGGGCGACACCAGCACCGCCGCCGCCAGGGGGCCCTGGGCCAGGGCCTCCGCCAGCACCCGCTCCAGCCAGGGGGCGTCCGGGGGCCGCCAGAGCCCGCTGGCCGGATCGAAGGGCAGGTTGAACAGCACCGGCCGCAACCGCCCCAGCACGCAGGCGTGCAGCAGCGAGCGGTGCAGGTTGCGGGGCAGCAGCACACGGCTGCCCGGCGGTGCCAGGGCCAGCAGGGCCGCCTGCAGCAGGCCGCTGGCGCCGTTCACCCCAAACCAGCAGCGCTCGGCACCGAGCAGTTCGGCGCAGGCCCGCTGGGCTTCCGCCACCGCCCCCGTGGGCTCCAGCGGGCCGCCGATGGCCGGCAGTTCCGGCAGGTCCCAGCAGCCGGGCGGCTGGCGCAGCAGTCCCGCCAGCTCAGGGACCAGCCCACGGCCGCGGCCATGGGCCGGCAGATGCAGGGCCAGGGGCCGGCCCCACAGAGGCGGCGGCCAAGGGCAGCTCAGGGCCCGAGCCAGAAGCGAGCGGGTCAAGGGGCGGGTCCGCGCTTTCTAGAGTCTGGCCACTTCCCCCTGCCGCCAGCCCAGGCCGGCATCGCCGTTGACCGCCACCCCCGCCAGCCCCGTCTACGACCCGAGGGCCGACCGGCGCTGGCTGCTGAGGCGGCCCTGGATCCTCATCAGCCGGCTGAGCAGCGTGCTCTGGCAGCTGGGCAGCCTCACGCTGGTGCTGACGCTGCGGGGCGGCAGCCGCGACGCCGCCGTGCAGCGCCGGCTGGGTCAGCGCATCCTTGCCACCCTCACCAACCTGGGCCCCTGTTTCATCAAGGTGGGGCAGGCCCTTTCCACCCGCCCGGATCTGGTGCGGCGCGACTGGCTGGAGGAACTCACCCAGCTGCAGGACAACCTGCCCCCCTTCCCCCTGGCGGTGGCCCTGGCCACGATCGAGGCCGAGCTGGGCGCCCCCGCCAGCCAGCTGTTCGAGGAGTTCCCCGACTACCCCGTGGCGGCGGCCAGCCTGGGGCAGGTGTACCGGGCCAGGCTCAGGGATGGCCGCTGGGTGGCGGTGAAGGTGCAGCGTCCTGGCCTCGAGCGGATCCTGCGCCGAGACCTGGTGCTGATCCGCCTGCTGGGGAGCATCAGCGCGCCGCTGCTACCGCTCAACCTGGGGGTGGGGCTTGGGGAGATCATCGACGAGTTCGGCCGCTCCCTGTTCGAGGAGATCGACTACCACCGCGAGGCCGACAACGCCGACCGCTTCTCGGTCCTGTTCGAGCACCACCCGGAGGTCACGGTGCCCCAGGTGGAGCGCGAGCTGAGCTCGCGGCACGTGCTCACCACCACCTGGATCCACGGCACCAAGCTGCAGGAGCGACGGGCTCTGGAGGCCCAGGGCCTAGACCCCTCCGCCCTGATCCGCACCTGCGTGATCGCCGGCCTGCGCCAGCTGCTCGAGTTCGGCTACTTCCACGCCGATCCCCATCCCGGCAACCTCTTCGCCCTGCCAGGCCGCAGCGGCGCCCTCGGCCATGTGGCCTACGTGGACTTCGGGATGATGGACTCGATCACCGACGCGGACCGGCTCACCCTCACCGGCGCGGTGGTGCATCTGATCAACCGCGATTTCCGGGCCCTGGCCCACGACTTCGTGGCGCTGGGTTTCCTCAACCCCGAGCACGACCTGGAACCGATCATCCCCGCCCTCGAGGATGCGCTGGGTGGCGCGCTGGGTGAGAACGTGGGCAGCTTCAACTTCAAGTCCGTCACCGATCGGTTCTCGGAGTTGATGTACGACTACCCCTTCCGGGTGCCGGCCCGCTTCGCCCTGATCATCCGGGCGGTGGTGAGCCAGGAAGGCCTGGCCATGCGTCTCGACCCCGACTTCAAGATCATCCGGGTGGCCTACCCCTATGTCGCCCGGCGGCTGCTGGCGGGCGACACCGCCGAGATGCGCGACAAGCTGCTGGAGGTGCTGTTCGACAGCGAGGGCCGTCTGCGGGTGCAGCGGCTGGAGAACCTGCTGTCGGTGGTGGAGGGCGCCGGCCCCGGTCCCGACCTGCTGCCGGTGATGGGTTCGGGTCTGAAGCTGTTGCTGGGGCCCGAAGGCAGCAGCCTGCGCCAGCGACTGCTGCTCACCCTGGTGCAGGGGGATCGTCTGCACACCGAGGATCTGAGGGCCCTGGTGAGCCTGCTGCGGCGCACCTTCACGCCGGCCAAGCTGGCGGGGGGGGTGCTGGCCCGGCTCAACCCGCTGGCGCCGGCCGCCTGAAGCGCCTCTAGGGTCAGGCCCACCCCCCGGCCCGTCGTGATTCTTTCCGCCCCGATTCATCCCGTCCCGATCCTGGCCACCACCCTGCTCAGCACCGCCAGACAGCTCGGCGCGATCCAGTCCGCCGGTGAACCGGCCAGCGTCGATCTGTTCAGCGACCTCGACGCCGCCTCCTTCCTGCTGGAGGTGGGCGTGCTGATGCAGCCTCCCTACCTGGTGGCGGGACTGGGGCTGGCCATCGGCGTGCTCTGCGGCCTCACCTTCGCCCGGCTGGTGCGGGACAAGCTGGAGGGCTGGAAGCAGGACCGGCTGGCGCTGCTGCCCCTGGGCAGCGGCGTCATCACCCTGCCCTACATCGGCGTGGTGATCGGCGTCACCCTGTTCATCGGCGGCAGCCTGCAGGTGTTCGGGTTTTCCTCCGGGGTGGCCCTGCTGGTGTCGTTCATCCTCTCGGTGGGCACCGCCGGAGCCCTGTGGGTGCAGCTGGAGCGACTGATGGCCCAAGTGGAGAACGGCACCTTCAGCGCCGTGGACTTCGACAACTTCGATCAGTTCTTCTGATCCGGTCCAGGCACTGGTCAACGGGCATGACAAGGCACTGACGGACAGCCCCCTCCCCGGCTAGGCAAGGGGCGCAACCGGTCAGCTCCCCTGTGTGCTTCTGGGTCCTGGTCGGCCTGGTGGGGCTCCTGCTGCTGCTGCGGGAGCGCCGGCTGCTGCGCGAGCGGCTGACGCGGCTCGAGGAGGCCGTGCAGAAGCTGGAGACGACGCAGCCCGAGCCGCTGCGGACCCTCGACGACACCCCCCGGGCGCCTGCCCAGCCCCTGCCGCGCTGGTTGCAGGCACCGGAGCGGTCCGCCGCCGCCGGGCCGCCGCCGGCGATCTCACCGCCCAAACCCCCTCCCCCCCCTCCACAGCCCCCTCGCGAGCGACCACCAGCTCCCACCCCGCCGGCACGGCGCCAACCCTCTCCCGCTGCCGACGGGCCAGCGCCCGGCAGCGGCCTGCGGCGACGCCTGGAGCGCCTGCTGATCGAGAACTGGACGGGCATCCTCGGCGTGGTGGTGCTGGTGGCGGGGGTGAGCTTCATCGCCATCCACACGGCCCTGCGGCTCTCACCGCTGCAACGCTTTCTGTTCACCAGCCTGGTCGCCCTGGGCCTGGCGGCCCCCTCCCTGCTGGTGGGCGGGCGGGACCCCTGGCGCAACCTCAGCGCCTGGATGCGCAGCGGCGCGGGCGCCCTGTTCCTGCTCGCCTGCACCGCCTCCGGCGGCCTCCCCCAGCTGGGGCTGCAGTGGATCGACCGCCCGGAGCCGGCCCTGGCCCTGATCGCCCTGGCAGTGCTGGCGAACCTGCTGCTGGCCGCCCTGGCACGCACCCAGACCGTGGCCTCGCTGCACGTGGTCGTGAACCTGGTACCGCTGGCGATCGTGCCCCAGTCGGGCCTGATCCTGGCGCTCGCCAGCGCCGTGGCGCTCACCGGCCTGGGGCTGCCGCCCGGCCGCCGCTGGAGCGGACACCAGCTGGTGGTGACCTGGGCCTATGTGCTCTATCACCTCGCCTGGGTGGTGCGCAGCCAGGCGCTGCTGGCGGCCGATCCCCACCTGCGGGGTGGGGCGGCCCTCGCCGCCGTGCTGGTGTTCGGGGGCGGCGCCCTGCTGCAGCACCACCGCCGCTGGCGCCATCCCGACCTGCGCGCCCTACCCCTGGCGCTGCTGCTCAGCCAGGCGGCCGGCCTGGCCGCCACGCTGCTCTTCTATCCGCGACAGGCCCTGCCGCGGGCCTTGGGCCTGGGCCTGGTGGCTCTGGCCGCCCTGCTGCTTGCCCAGCGCTCGCGCCGCAGGGGCTGGCTCTGGCTTGAGCTCACCGACGCCCTCGCCGGCCAGGGCTTCGCCGTTGCGGCGCTGTTCAGCCTGCAGCCGCTGGTGGCCAACCCCCTGCTCCTGCTGCTGGTGGTGCAGGCGGAGTGCCTGGCCTTCCTGTGGCTGGGAGCAGTGCAGCGCCAGACCTGGATCCGCCGCACCGGCTGGGCCCTGAGCGCCCTGAGCGTGGCGGCGATGGCGCTGCTGACTCTGCTGCAGCGTGTCCCCGGCGCCACCGAGCGGCTGCCGGTGGGTCCGATCGCGCCGGCGGAGCAGACCACCACCGTGCTGCTGGCCTCCGGCCTGCTGCTGGTGCTCACCCAGGTGCTGCTACTGCGGCGGCGGGACGTGCCCCTGCCCCTGACGCCGCTGCTGGGCTGGCTGGCCGGCGTGCCGCTGCTTCTCGCTCTGGCGCTCACGAGCCCCGAGCCCTGGCGACCGGCGCTGATCACCGCGCTGCTGGGTGGGCTGCTGGTGCTGGCGCGACGCTGGCCGGCCTGTGGCGTGAGAGCCGGCCTGAACGGCGTGGTGGTGGGGCTGCACGGTCAGCTCTGGCTGTGGCTGCTGCGCCCGGAGCCCTGGCAGGCGGCAGCCCTCGCGGCGCGGCTGGTGCCGCTCACGGTGGTGGCCCTGGTGCTGCTGGCGAACCGCCGGGCCGTGCCCAGCCGGCGCGCCGGCTGGGTGCTCCTTCAGGGCACCGGCGTCAGCCTGGTGCTGGCCACCCTGCAGCTGCGCCTGGCCGGCAGCCCCGCTCCCCTGCCCGCCGCCCACGCCACCGCGCTGCTGGGCGGCGCGGCCCTGCTCGCAGGACTGCAACTGCTGCTGGAGCGGCGACATCTGGCCGTGCCCTGGGGCTGGCTGGGGGGCTGGATGGGCGCGGCCCTGGCGCTCACGGGCAGCCTGGCCTGTCTGCCGCCACCGCAGCGGAACTGGGTGGCGCTGGCCGGGCTCGGTCTGCTGCTGGTGCTGGCCCGGCGCTGGCGGCCGCAGGGCCTGCTGGCGGGCAGCACCGCGGCGGTGGCGGTGGTGCATGGTGTCAGCTGGGAGCTGCTGATCAGCCGCCAGCCCTGGCAGCCCGGTTCCCTGCTCCTGCATCTGGCGCCCGTCATGGCACTGGCCCTGGTGCTGCACTGGGCAGGCCGCGGGCGACCGCGGGGCCGGCAGCAGGGCGCCGCCTGGCCCCCGGCGCGCGGGCTGGGCCTCGGGCTGTTCGGCCTCTCCCTCAGCCTGGGTGCCTTCCTGCTGCTGGCCCCCCGATCCCCGCTTCTGCCAGGGGTCGCCTGGCTGCTGCTGGCCCTGCTCTCCCTGGACGCAGCCGACCGGCTGCCGCCACGGGATGCCGTGCAGCTGCTCGGGCTGGGGCTGATCAACCTGCTGGCCTACGGCGGCGCCTATCTGCTGGTGATCAGCCAGAGCCCGGCGGCCGTGACCCTGGGCCCGCTGCTGCTGCGCGGCCGCCTGCTGATCGAGCTGCTGGCGGTGCTGGTGCTGCTCTATTGCTGGTTCTTCCAACCGGCCGCCGGCCTGCGGCGGCTGCCGCTCTGGCGGCGTCTGCAACCGTGCCTGTTGGAGGCCACCCTGCTGGCCGTGACGGTGCTGGTGCTCAACGAGGTGGAGTTGCTCTGGCGGCCGCTGGCCTGGTCAGCACTGGCCGTGGCCCTGCTCAGCCCACCCCTGAGGCGGCTGTTCGCGAACCGGCTGCAGGTGTATGCGGTGATCCTGTTCTGGCTGGCGATGGCCACGCTTGTGGCGATCCTCGCCACTCTGCCCTCGCCTTCCCTGCACTGGGCGAGCCGGCCCCAGCTGCTCGGACTGCTGGCGATCGCCCTGCAGGTGCTGTTCATCGTGGCCGCCCATCGCTGGCTCGACCCGGCCCTGCTGCGCAATCCCGGCGGGCTGCCCCCGCTGGCCTGGATCGGCCGGCTGGTGGCCCCGCATCCGTTCCGCTGGTTGTATCTGCCGCTGTTCGCGGCCGTGGCCTACTACCTCGCCCTGCGCTACGACCGCTCGCTGCTCACCCTGCTCTGGGCCGCCCAGGCCTTCGTGGTCTTCGCGCTGGGCCTGCTGCTGCGGGAACCTCCGTTCCGCACCCTGGCCCTGGTGGGCCTGGGGGCGTGTCTGGTGCGGCTGCTCTGGATCGACATGTCCGCTGCCGACCTCAGCCTGCGCGGCCTGGTGTTCGTGGGGGTGGGGGTGCTGATGCTGGCCATGAATGCCCTGGCCAGCCGCTTCGGCGCGAGGCTGGACTGAGATGACGTCCTCCGCGGCCCAGCAACGGAAGCGGCGTCTGGCGGCGCTGGCGGTGCTCCTGGCCTTCGGCGGCGGGCTCATCACCCTGCTCTGGCGCGACCGGCCGGCGCCGCCGCTGCGCAGCTCCCTGGCCACACCCTTCCAGCTGCTGGGCACCCCGCTGCATCTGGTGGACCGGCTGGCCAGCCAGGCACTCCCCGTCGGCGATGTCGACGAGGAGGCTCTCGGGGAGGTGCTGCGCGAGCGCTTCGAGGCCCAGGTGCGCCCGGGCGACCCCGACCAGCGCTACCTCGACGCGCTGATGACAAGCCTCACTCCACACATCCAGCGCCCGTTCCGCTACCGCGCCTACGCCGTGGGAGCTTGCGGCACGGCCAATGCCTGGGCCCTGCCGGGGGGCGTGATCCTGGTGTGTGCCGAGCTGCTGGAGCTGCTCGATTCCGAAGCCGCCCTGGTGTCGGTGCTGGCCCATGAACTGGGCCATGTGGAGCTGGGGCACTGCTTCGCGCGGGTGCGCTTCGAGCTGCTCAGCCGGCGCCTGGGAGGCTCCCGCACCCTGGCCCAGCTGGCGGACGGGGCGGTGGCACTGCTGCTGCAACGCCCCTACAGCAAGGCCGCGGAGCACGAGGCCGACGACTATGCCCAGACACTGCTGCAGGCAAGCGACTACGACCCGGCCGCTCAGTCCCAGGCCTTCGCGGCTCTGAACGCCGCCCATGGGGGCAGCCGCCCCCGGGCCGACCTGATCCTCGACGGCCTCGACACCCACCCTCCTGGCGCCCTGCGCCAGGAGGAGTACGACCAGCGTGCCGCCGTCTGGTGGCAGCGGAACCCCGGCGCCCGGCGCTATGTGGGCCGGAGCAATCTCAGGGACCGCCGCAGCCTGGCGGAATGGCCGCTGGCCGGAGAATGGATCGGCGCCGCCGCAGCCGGCACCCGGCTGGATCAGGCCGCCAGATAGCCCTCGAGTCGGCGCGACTGGGAGCGGATGCCCTCCAGCGCCTTGCGCTCCAGGTTGCGGGTCTTGTCGCGGCTCATGCCCAGGGTCTTGGCGATGGAGCTCAGGCTCATGGGCTCCGCCAGGCCCTCGCCATCGGTGGGGATGCCGTAGCGCATCTTCAGCACCCGCCCCTGCAGCTCCGGCAGCTGCTCCAGCAGCGCCCGCAGGTCCCCCTTCAGGCACTCCCCGTCCACACG
>JALOOQ010000242.1 GCA_025454305.1 Cyanobium sp. Prado107 | reverse complement strand
AGCAGCGGCTGCAGGCGCTGGCCGTCGTGGGCCAGATGGATGCGTGCCGCCCCATCCGCCCCCGACCCATCCACCTCTCTCCCATCCGCGTCCGCCGCGCCCACCAGGGCGCGAAGCGCCTCCTCGCTAAGCCAGGGCATGTCCACCGGGCAGAGCAGCAGGCGGCTCTGCGGGTGGCGTTCCATCAGCCGGTGCAGGGCCAGCAGTGGTCCTTCCCAGGGCGGCGGTTCAGCGATGGTGGTGATCCGCGCCGCGGCAGCGCCCGCCTGCGCCTCAGCCAGCCCTCGCACCAGCTCCAGGTGGGCCGGGTGCCTGCTCAGCAGGGTGACCGGCGTCTCCAGCCGGGCCAGCAGGCCCAGCGTGCGTTCCAGCCAGGTGCCGCCTTCGGGGTGGGGCAGCAGCGCCTTGTCGCGGCCCATCCGCCGGCTCTCGCCACCGCTGAGCAGGCAGCAGCGCAGCGGCAGCGCCCTGGCCGGCGGCGGTAGCAACGGCTGCCGGGCCGGCTGCCGCGGTTCCGTAGGGTCCCGCCGCTCCCTGGATGGCTCCATGGCTCCCTCACCCCACACGGCTGCCTTGCTCGCGGCCAAGCGCCGGGCCGGCCTCAGCTTCGCCCAGCTGGGTGAGCGCCTGGGCCAGGACGAGGTGTGGGTGGCGAGCCTGCTGTACGGCCAGGCCACGGCCTCGGCCGAGCAGGCCGAAGTCCTTCGAGCGGCCCTGGCGGTGCCGAAGCACGAGTGGGCGCCCTTGGCAGAGGCCCTCACCACCTATCCCCTGAAGGGCGCCCTCGATCCGGTGATCCCCACCGATCCGCTGCTCTACCGCTTCCACGAGATCCTGCAGGTGTACGGCCTGCCGCTCAAGGATGTGATCCAGGAGCGGTTCGGTGACGGCATCATGTCGGCGATCGACTTCAGCCTCACCGTGGACCGTCAGCCTCACCGTGGACCGCCAGGAGGATCCCAAAGGCGACCGCGTGGTGGTGACGATGAACGGCAAGTTCCTGCCCTACCGCAAGTGGTGAAGCCCTGAGCGGTGATGTCCCCGGCCTGCGGGCGGTCAGCCGCCCGGCTGCAGCAGCCCGAACTCCGCCAGGGCCCGCGGCAGGTTGCGGTGTTCGTGGCCGGGGTGGCTGAGCTTCACCAGGGCGAAGCGCTGCAGTTCGTCCAGAGCGCTCCAGCCGTTCGCGCGCACGCTCAGGCCCAGCTGGGCGCAGGAGGCGGCCAGCACTGCCGGCAGCTGGTCGGCCTGCTGCCAGGGCTCGCCGGCCGGCCGTGGCAGTTCCCTGGCCTGGCCGGCGCTGAGGGCGGTGGTGCGCTGCAGCAGGTGCTCCCGCAGGGCCTCGATGGCGGCGGCATCGTCGGGCCAGGCCAGCAGCTCGGAGCGCTCGTCCTCACCGAGCTCGCTCCAGTGCTGCAGCTTCAGCTTCACGCCGGCCAGATCGAGCTTGCGCCGCACCGCCATCGGGATGCAGCGCAGGTCGGCGGTGAAGTCGGCCTCGAAGCCGAAGCAGGTGCTGGTGAGTGGACCGGACAGGGGAACGGCGCTGCGAGGGGAGTTCAAGTCTGGCGGCCCGCCGGACGGCGCCGGGGAGCCCGGTGATCGGTAGCAACCGCCACTGTTGCCGGCCGGATCGGCTTGGTCGAATGCTCCCCACACGGCAGGGGGCGGTTGCCTCGCGATGGCAGCACAGACCTCCCCAGTCCCGCGCTCTTCGGCAGCCGCCACTCCGGCCGCCACAGCTACAGCTACAGCCACAGCCACCACCGCCGCGGTTCCGGTCGTCGCCAGGGCCCAGTGCCCCTACTGCGGCGTGGGCTGCGGCCTGGAGCTCAAGCCGCCCGCCGCTGCCGCAGCGGCTCCGGGCGGCCCCGAGCCCGAGGGCCAGTGGACCGCCCGCGGCGACCGCCACCACCCCTCGTCCCTGGGGCAGGTGTGCGTGAAGGGCGCCACCGTGGGCGAGACCCTGCACCGCAACCGGCTCACCACGCCCCTGTGGCGTGCCCGCACTGACCAGCCCTTCGAGCCGATCGGCTGGGAGCGGGCCTTCACCCTGCTGGTGGAGCGCATCCGGGCCACCCTCGCCACCCAGGGCCCCCGGGCGCTGGCCATCTACGGCTCCGGCCAGATGTTCTGCGAGGACTACTACGTGGCCAACAAGCTGCTGAAGGGGTTCCTGGGCAGCAACAACTTCGACAGCAATTCGCGCCTGTGCATGAGCTCGGCGGTGGCGGGCTACCAGCGCAGCCTCGGCTCCGACGGCCCGCCCTGCTGCTACGACGACCTCGACCTGGCCGACCCACCAACACGGCCGAGTGCCACCCGGTGCTGTTCCAGCGGCTGCTCAAGCGCAGGCGCAAGGGGGCCGGCCCGCGCCTCGCGGTGGTGGATCCGCGCGCCACCGCCACCAGCGACGCCGCCGACCTGCACCTGGCCATCGCCCCTGGCACCGATCTGGCCCTGCTCTGCGGCCTGGGTCACCTGCTGCTGCAGCGCGGCGGGGTGGATCGGGCCTTCGTGGCGGCACACACCGAGGGCTTCGCCGACCTGGAGACCCTCTGGCGGGCCTGGGACCCGGAGCGGGCCGCGGCCGTGTGCGGCATCGCGGCGGCCCAGCTCCATCAGCTCGCCGACTGGTGGTGTGAGGCCACGTCCGTGCTCAGCCTCTGGTCGATGGGGGTGAACCAGAGCCGCGAGGGCACCGCCACCGTGGCCGGCATCTGCAACCTGCACCTGGCGAGCGGCCAGATCGGCAGGCCGGGCGCCGGGCCCTTCTCCCTCACCGGTCAGCCCAACGCCATGGGCGGCCGCGAGGTGGGCGGCCTGGCCCAGCTGCTGCCCGGCTACCGCAGTGTGACCGATCCGGAGCAACGGGCCGAGGTGGAGCGCCACTGGGGCCTGGCACCCGGTTCGATCGCCCCGCAGCCCGGCCTCTCGGCCTGGCAGCAGATCGAGGCGATGGAGCGCGGTGAGCTCGACCTCTGGTGGGTGACGGCCACCAATCCGCTGGTGAGCCTGCCGTCGCTGGACCGGGTGCGGGCGGCGGTGACCCTGTGCCCGCTGGTGGTGCTCAGCGAGGCCTACGCCGGCACCGAGACCGAGGCGGTGGCCCACCTGGTGCTGCCGGCGGCCCAGTGGAGCGAGAAGGACGGGGTGATGGTGAACTCCGAGCGCCGGGTCACCCTCTGCCGCGCCTTCCGCCAGCCCCCCGGCGAGGCCCGGCCCGACTGGGCGATCTTCGCGGAGCTGGGCCGGCGCCTGGGCTTCACCGAGCCGTTCAGGTACGGCTCCGCCGCCGAGGTGTATGCCGAGTTCGTGGCCCTCACGGCGGGCCGGCTCTGCGACAGCAGCGGCCTCAGCCACGAGCTCCTGGCCGGGCACGGCCCCCAGCAGTGGCCCTTCCCCGCCGGCACCGCCCCGGGCGGCGGCCAGGCGCGGCTCTACACCGTGGACGATCCCTTTCCGGGCGCGCCCGAGGGCCACCGCTTCCCCACCCCGTCCGGACGGGCCCGCCTCTGGGCCGATCCGCCCCTGGGCCTGGCGGAGCCGCCCGATGCCGCCTTCCCGCTGGTGCTCACCGTGGGCCGGCTGCTGGGCCACTGGCACACCATGACCCGCACGGCCCATGTGGCGCGGGTGAGCAAGGCGCATCCCGAGCCGCTGCTGGAGGTGCACCCGGAGGATGCGGCCCTTGCCGGCCTGGGCGATGGGGCCATGGCCCGGGTGCGCTCGCGCCGCGGCGCCATCACCGCCAGGGTGCGGATCAGCGAGCGCATCCGCCCCGGCACCGTGTTCCTGCCGATGCACTGGGGCGCCGCCCAGGGCAAGCTGGCCTGCGAGGCCAACCGGCTGATGCACGAGCTGGGCTGCCCGATCTCGAAGCAGCCGGAGCTCAAGGGCGCGGCGGTGGCGCTGGCGCCGGCCTGATCAGTCCACGTCGTGGGCGTAGCGGCGGAAGAGGAAGTCGAGGGCGTGGTTGCGCAGCTGGCC
>JALOOQ010000027.1 GCA_025454305.1 Cyanobium sp. Prado107 | reverse complement strand
TCGCTGCTGTTTGCGGAATTTGACGCGTCGTGGACTCAGCATGGTTTAGGCCTCCTGATCACTCCTGGTTGGAGCGGTCTTCGAACTGTTGCGGCTGCCGGCTGGTCCGGCGACGGGGAGCGCCGCCCATGGGCACCTGCTCCTGCTGACCTGGCAGCACCTCGCCCTTGAAGACCCACACCTTGATGCCGAGAACCCCGTAGGTGGTGCTGGCCACGCGGGTCGCGTAGTCGATGTCCGCCCGCAGAGTGTGGAGGGGAACGCGCCCCTCGCGGGTCCATTCGGTGCGGGCGATCTCGGCGCCATTGAGACGCCCGCTCACCTGGATCTTCAGGCCGAGCACACCGGCGCGCTGGGCCCGTTGCACGGCCATGCGGATCACCCGCCGGAAGGCGACGCGCTTCTCCAGCTGCTGGGCGATGTACTCGGCCAGGAGGTAGGCGTCCGCATCGACGCGCTCCACCTCCACGACGTTGATGCGCACCTGCCGCTGGGCGTCGCCCACGGTGCTCTGGATGCCGGCGCGAAGCTCCTCGATGCCGCTGCCCTGACTCGGCCTTGCGGGCGATCAGCACGTCGGAGATGCCGGCCGAGCCGTACTTCTTGTGAATGAACCGGCGGATCCGATCGTCCTCCTGGAGGAGGGTGGGGTAGGTCTTGCTGGGGGCGTACCAGCGGGAGCGGTGATCCTGGGTGATCCCCAGGCGCAGGCCGGTTGGATGGATCTTGTGTCCCATCGGTCGGTGTCCTCGGGGGTCAGGTGGAGGGAGCCACAGCGATGCTGATGTGGCAGGTCTGTTTCTTGATCGCGTAGGCGCGACCCTGGGCACGGGGCCGGAAGCGCTTCATGGACGGGCCCATGTCGGCGGTGGCCTGGCTGATCACCAGGGTGGCCGGATCGAGGCCGAGGTTGTGCTCGGCGTTGGCCACGGCGCTGCGCAGCACCTTGGTGATCGGCCCGGTGGATCTGTAGGGCATGAACTCGAGCATGATCAGGGCATCGCGGTAGGTGCGTCCCCGGATCTGATCGAGTACCCGGCGCACCTTGGAGGCCGAGCCGCGGATGTAGCGGCCATGGGCGAGGGCCTGGGCAGGGGTGGTGTTAGCCATGAATCAGCGGCCTCCTTTCTTGTCCTTGATGTGGCCCTTGAAGGTGCGGGTCGGGGCGAATTCCCCGAGCTTGTGGCCCACCATCTGCTCGGTGACGTACACCGGCACATGCGACTTGCCGTTGTGCACGGCGATCGTGTGACCGATCATCATCGGCAGGATGGTGGAGGCCCGTGACCAGGTCTTGATCACGGACTTGTCGTCGGCGGCGTTTTGCTTTTCAACCTTGCGCAGCAGGCTGTCGGCAACGAACGGACCTTTCTTGAGTGAGCGTCCCATGGCGGATCAGGAGGTGAGCAGAGCGGCGTTGGTCATCAGGAGTCGCGTCCGCCACGGCTCCGCTTGGAGGTGCGGCGACGTTTCCGGAGCACAAACCGGTTGCTGGGCTTGTTCCGCTTGCGGGTCTTGAGGCCGAGCGCCGGCTTGCCCCAGGGGGTGACCGGACCGGACCGGCCGATCGGGGCACGGCCCTCACCACCACCGTGGGGGTGGTCGCAGGGGTTCATCACCGAACCGCGCACTTCGGGCCGTCGGCCCAGCCAGCGCTTGCGGCCGGCCTTGCCCAGGCTGGTGTTGCGCACCTCGGCATTGCCCACCTCGCCGAGGGTGGCGTAGCACTCGCGGCGCACGAGGCGCACCTCGGTGGAGGGCAGCTTGAGGGCCACGTAGTCGCCCTCCTTGGCCATCACCTGAGCGCTGGCGCCGGCGGTGCGCACCATCTGGCCGCCCCGGCCGGCGTAGAGCTCCACGTTGTGGACGCTGGAGCCGAGGGGAATGGCCGAGAGGGGCAGGGCATTGCCGCTCTCGATCGGGGCCTCGGGCCCCGAGACGACCTCCTGGCCGATCTGCACTCCTGCCGGAGCCAGGATGTAGCGCTTCTCACCATCGGCGTAGAAGAGCAGGGCCAGGCGTGCGTTGCGGTGCGGGTCGTAGTGGATGGCCGCCACCTTGGCCACTACGCCGTGCTTGTCGCGGCGGAAATCGACGACGCGGTAAAGCCGCTTGTGACCGCCGCCACGGTGGCGGCAGGTGATCACGCCGCGGTTGTTGCGGCCCTTGCGGCGGTGTTTGGCCACCACCAGTCCCTTGATGCGATCCCGTCCGGTGACCTCAGCGAAGTTGCTGGCCACGCGGGTGCGGGTGCCGGGGGTTGTGGGGCGGTAGTTGCGGATTGCCATGGAATTTCAGACCCCTCAGGACTCAGGGAACAGCTGGATGGCGTTGCCCTCCGCCAGTCGCACCACGGCCTTCTTCACCTGGGCGCGCTTGCCCGCGAAGCGGCCCACCCGTCGGGTGCGGCGCGGCGGGTTCATGGTGCTGACGCCCACCACCTTGACGTCGAAAAGTTCTTCGACGGCCGCCTTGATGTCGGGCTTGGCGGCGCGGTGGTCCACCTCGAAGGTGTACTGGTTCAGCTCGAGGGCGCGTGTGGCCTTCTCGGTGATCAGCGGCCGGCGGATCACATCCGCGAGCCGCCCTGCAAAACGCTCAGCCATCGCCGTAGACCTCCTGAATCTTCGCGAGTGCCGCCTCGCCCACCAGCAGGTGGTCGGCGTGGAGCAGATCGAACACGTTGAGCTGATCGGCGGCGATCAGCTTCACCTTCGCGAGGTTGCGCACCGAGCGGCGCACCACCTCACTGGGGTTGGCGAGCACCACCAGCACCTTGGAGCCGGCGGCGATGCCGAGCCGGGCCAGGGCCGCGGTGATCTCCCGGGTCTTCGGGGACTCCAGGGAGGCTCCGAAATCCTTCACCACCGTGATGGCGTCGATGCGGCTCATCAGGGCGGTGCGCAGGGCCAGGCGGCGTTCCTTGCGGTTCATCGCCAGGCTGTAGCTGCGGGGCTTGGGTCCGAAGATCACGCCGCCACCGGGCCGCAGGGGGGTGCGGATCGAACCCTGGCGGGCCCGTCCAGTGCCCTTCTGCTTGTAGGGCTTGCGGCCACCACCCGCCACCTCGGCGCGGGTGAGGGTGCTCGCCGTGCCCTGCCGGGCGTGGGCCAGCTGCCGAACCACGGCGCGGTGCACGAGGTCGGCGGCGGAGCTTTCCTTGGCGACCTTCAGATCAAGGCTGGCCCTGCCGGCCTCCTTGCCCTGCCAGTCGCGAACAACACAATCAGCCATCGTTTCGCTCCTCAGTTGCCGCTCTTGGCGCCGACCCGGTTGGCCGGGCGGATGTTGAGCAGGGTGCCGGGCTTGCCGGGCACCGAGCCCTTCACCACCAGCAGGTTGCGCTCCGCATCCACCTTCAGGATGGTGAGCCCGCGGGTGGTGGTCTGCTTGCCGCCGTAGCGGCCCGCCATGCGCTTGCCGGGGTAGATGCGCCCCGGCGTGGTGCCGGCGCCGGTGGAGCCGGGCAGGCGGTGGTTCTTGGAGCCGTGGCTCATCGGGCCGCGGCTGAAGCCATGGCGCTTCTGGTAACCGGTGAAGCCCCGGCCCATCGTGTCGCCGCTCACGTCCACCTTCTGTCCAGCCTCGAAGTCGCCGACGGTGACGGCGGAGCCAAGCTCCAGGCCATCGACGCTCGCGACGCGGTACTCCTTGAAGTGGCGCAGCAGCTGGTCACCCGACTTGGCCAGGTGACCGCGGGACGGCTTGTTGACGAGCTTCTCGCGAACGTCGCCGAATCCGAGCTGGACGGCGTTGTAGCCGTCGGTGGCGTTGGATTTGAGCTGGGTGATGCGGCAGGGACCCGCCTCGATCAGAGTGACCGGGACGGCCCTGCCCTCGTCGTCGAAGAACTGGGACATGCCCAGTTTCTTCCCGAGAATTCCGATGGACATGGGAGAGAGGTAGACGCCAGCTGGACATCCGGTGAGTGCCTGGGCCTGACAGGGCCGGGACCCGGGTGAAACCGGTGGAGCTGCAGCAGTCGTGACGGTCGGGCTGGGCCTTGGCGGCCGCATGGGACTGACGGGCAGTCCCGATGCGAAGTCCAGGGGGCTAGCAAGACGGATCAGGACCCGTTCAGCAGCGGCTGGGACTTGCCTGGACCGGACCGGCGGAGCGGTGCGTTCAGGCAGTTTCCCTGGGGAACGGGCCGAGGCCCGTTCCGGAAAGCCAGAGAAGATCACCACCACTGGTGATCTGGTGTCAGGGTCCGGAGGCCCGGCTAGCGGACGGGCGCAGACTTCTGGCACAGCCCACGACTGTACCGCACGGCGCTCCACCCACCTGCAGGCGGCGTCCAAGGCCTCCAGTTCCCGGCCGGGCTGTCAGACTCACCTGAGCATTCCAGCCCACGATGCCGTTGCTGCTGACCGGCCGAGGTTTCCGTCAGGAGCTGGAGCGGGCCGGCGCGCTGGCGCTGTTCGCTCCCCTCGAGGGCGGTGCGGAAACCCGGCTGCTGCGACGTCTGCGGGCTGCCGGCTATCGGGCTCAGCTCACCTCGGCGCGGGGGCTTGGCGATCCGGAGTCCTTCCTGTTCGGCCTGCACGGCGTCCGTCCGCCCCATCTGGGCCACCAGAGCGTCGGGCGCGGCGCCGCCGTGGGTGAGGTGCAGCGCGTGATGCCCCAGCTCGGGCCTCTGCTCGAGGGCAGCCAGCCGATGCTGCTCTGGCTCCTGGAGGGGCAGGTGCTGTCCTCCACCGAGCTCGCGGCGCTCGTCTCCCTCACCCGCCGTGAACCCCGCCTGCGCGTGGTGGTGGAGATGGGCGGCGCCCGGGGCCTGCGCTGGCAGCCCCTGGTCGAGCTGATTTGACCCCTGCGGATCAGGCCCTGGCCAGCGGTCGCTGGGTGAAGTGGATCGCCGGCGCCAGCAATCAGGATCTGGAGTCCATCGAGGACCTCGCCGCGATCTACGCCCTGGCCGGCGTTCACTGCGTGGATCTGGCGGCGGATGCGGCGGTGGTGGCCGCTGCACGGCGCGGCCTGGCCTGGGCGGAGGCCCGCGGCGGCGAGCGGCCCTGGGTGATGGTGAGTCTCAGCGACGGGGAGGACCCCCACTTCCGCAAGGCCTGGTTCGACCCCCGGCGTTGTCCGCCCGACTGCCCGCGCCCCTGCGAACGGGTCTGTCCGGCCCTGGCCATCGGTGAGCGGGCGACGGGCGCCCCGGGGGTTCTGGAGGAACGCTGCTACGGCTGCGGCCGCTGTCTGCCCGCCTGCCCGCAGGGACTGATCGAGGAGCGATCCCGGGTGCTGGAGGCGGGCACGGTCGCTCCCCTGCTGGCCAGGCTGCAGCCCGATGCCGTGGAGCTGCACACCAGCCCCGGGCGGCAACAGGCCTTCGAGCAGCGGCTGCGGCAGCTGCGCGCCAGCGGGCTGGCGCTGCGCCGCCTGGCCGTGAGTGCCGGTGCGGAGGTGGCCGGGGCGGAGCTCTGGCAGCGGTTCGCTGCCCTGCGCGCCTGCGGATACCGACCCCTCTGGCAGCTGGACGGCCGGCCCATGAGCGGCGACGTCGGTGACGGCACCGCCCGGGCAGCCGTGGCCCTGCTGGCCGCCCGCAGCGCCACGATGCCGCCAGGCCCCCTGCAGCTGGCCGGTGGCACCAACGGACGCAGCCTGCCGTTGCTGCAGGCCCGGCCGGATGTCGCCACCGCCTGCGCCGGGGTGGCCTTCGGGGGGGTGGCACGCCGTCTCCTGCAGCCGCTGCTGCTGGCGGCCCGGGGGCGCGGCCGGGCGCTGCGCCATGACCCCGAACTCTGGCCCCGGGCGCTCGAGCTGGCACGGTCGCTGCTGCGGCCCTGGCTAGAACGGTCCTGATCCACCCCTGTGGTTCCCCGGTGTCCAGTCCGCAGTCACCCCAGCGCATCACGGACGATCTGGACCGGCTGCTGGCGGTGCTGCCGGCCCCGGTCGCGGCGGCCCTGCCGGCCGGCCAGGAGCGCGATCAGCTGCTGGAGGTGGTGCTCGATCTGGGCCGCCTGCCGGAGGCCCGCTACCCGGACCGGGTGGTGGAGCTGGGCACAGAGCCGGTCCAGCGAGCCGACCTGGCGGCGGTGGTGGAGCGGCTGGGTGCCTTCGGCGGCGACAACCGGGCCGGCATCGAGCGCACGCTGCACCGCATCAGCGCCATCCGCAACCGCAGCGGCGAGATCGTTGGCCTTACCTGCCGGGTGGGCCGGGCCGTGTTCGGCACGGTGGCGATGGTGCGCGATCTGCTCGATTCCGGGCAGTCGCTGCTGCTGATGGGCCGCCCCGGGGTGGGCAAGACCACGGCCCTGCGGGAGATCGCCCGCGTGCTCGCCGATGAGCTCGGCAAGCGGGTCGTGGTGATCGACACCAGCAACGAGATCGCCGGCGACGGCGACATCCCCCATCCGGCGATCGGCAGGGCCAGGCGTATGCAGGTGGCCCGGCCGGAGCTGCAGCACCAGGTGATGATCGAGGCGGTGGAGAACCACATGCCCGAGGTCATCGTGATCGATGAGATCGGCACGGAGCTGGAGGCCCAGGCGGCCCGCACCATCGCCGAGCGGGGGGTGATGCTGGTGGCTACGGCTCACGGCAACGAGCTGGCGAACCTGATCAAGAACCCCACCCTCAGCGACCTGGTGGGTGGGATCCAGTCGGTGACCCTCGGAGACGAAGAGGCCCGCCGCCGCCGCACCCAGAAGACCGTGCTGGAGCGGGCCGCAGAGCCCACGTTCCCGCTGGCCGTGGAAATGCACAGCCGCCGGCGCTGGCTGGTGCACCCTGACGTGGCCGCCACGGTGGATGCCCTCCTGCGCGGCCAGGCTGCCCGGCCCCAGGTGCGGGAGCTGGCGGAGGACGGCCGCGTCAGCTGTGCCGACCCCCATCCCAGACCGTCTGGCACCCCTGTCCTGCTGCGGCCCCGGCAGGCGCCCCGGTCCCTGCCGCCCCGCTCGGAGGAGAGTGCGCCCCAAGCCCGCTCCCCGCTCCTGGAACCCTTGCCTCAACCCGCCCCCGCGCCGCCGCAGCTGCTGCGTGTGTACGGCGCCGGCATTCCCCGGGTGCTGCTTGACCAGGTGGTGCGTTCCCGGTCGCTGCCCGTGCAGGTCGTGGGCAGCGTGGACGCGGCCGATGTGCTGCTCAGCGTGCGCCAGCAGCTGGGGCGCGACCCCCAGCTGCGCCGCCAGGCCCGCGAGCTGGGACTGCCGATTCTGGTGATCAAGAGCACGGCGGCACCCCAGCTGCAGCGGGCCCTGGAGCGGCTGCTGGAGCGCCATGGCGGGCACCAGCCGCAGTCGGCTGCGGCCGTTGCTGCCGGTGATGACGCCCATGGCGCGATGGAGGAGTGCCGGCTGGCCGTGGAACAGGTGGTGCTGGCCACCGGCCAGCCCGTGGAGCTGCTGCCCCGCAGTGAGGAGATCCGCGGCATGCAGGCGGAGCTTGCCGCCCGTTACCGCCTGCGCACGGCCGTGTTCGGCAGGGGGGATCAGCAGCGTCTGCGGGTGTTCCCCGCCTGAGGGGCGGTGCCTGCCGGGGAGCCGTTGACGAAGGGCGGGGCGCTGTGGGTAACTGTCTAAGCACACCGGCGACCAGGCCGGATGTGCCGCGTGAGCTCAGGCTGCGCGCGCTCCTGTTGGGCCGTCGCCAAGTGGTAAGGCAGCGGGTTTTGGTCCCGCCATTCCTAGGTTCGAATCCTAGCGGCCCAGTTTTCAGCATTTCCTCTGCGCACCGTGCCGGGAACGCCGCTGCTGGTGTGTGATTTCGACGGCGTGCTCGTGGACGGCATGCCGGAGTACTGGTGGTCGGCCCGCCAGACCGCCCTGACACTGCAGCCCGGTCTCGATCTGCCGCAGGAGGCTCCCGCGGGCTTCGCCCGACTGCGCCCGCTGATCCACAAGGGCTGGGAGATGGTGCTGATGGCGGCTGAACTGTCGCGGGCCGATCTCGATCTGGAAGCCCTGCTGGGGGCCTACGAGAGGGCTCTGCCCGATGCCCTTGGCCGCTGGGGCTGGCATCCTGATCAGCTTCAGAGCGCCCTGGAGGAGGTGCGCAGCCAGGCCCTCGGCGATGACCTGCCGGCCTGGCTGGCCCTGCACCGCTTCTATCCAGGAGTGGTGGAGCGGCTGCGGCGCCTTCCCGGCGAGGGCAGCGACTGGCTGGTGCTCACCACCAAGGGGGGTGCCTTCGCCCGCCGCATCCTGGAGGATGCGGGGCTGGAGCCCCGGGTGGTCTTCGGCCATGAGCAGGGCAGCAAGCCCGACGTGCTCGCGCGCCTGCTGGCTGAGGCCCGCCCGTTGTGGTTCGTCGAGGACCGGCGCCCCACCCTCGAGCAGGTGCGCGCACGGCCGGATCTGGGCGGCGTGCGCTGTTTCCTGGCCAGCTGGGGCTATCTGGCGCCCGGCGATGCCCAGGCTCTGCCCGCGGCCATCCATTGGCTGGAGCCCCACCAGTTCGAGATGCCCCTGGCGCAGTGGCCGGGATCCGATAAGGTACGTGTGTACTAGGCGCCTCTGAGACGCCGGCCCTCATCGGTGGCACTTGCTTGCTGGGACCGCAGGGTGTCCGCCTGGCGGAATCCTTCCGGCAGGATCGCTCCGCGGCCCGCTCCATCGCACCATCCGTTCCATGCCCGGTCCCATGCCTGCCGACCCGAAGGCCCCCAGCACCATGTCCAGTTCCGCCGTGCCCGCAACCGGTGCCATGCCTGCCGCCGGTGCCATGGTTTCAGCCGGCGCCATGGCTTCAGCCGGCAATGCGGCCGCTTCCCCTGCGGCATCCGCGACCGCGGCGGCTCTGAGCGCCGCCGATGCCAAGGCCGCCGCCGAGCGTGACAAGGCCCTCGGTCTGGTGCTCAACCAGATCGAGCGCAATTTCGGCAAAGGCTCGATCATGCGCCTGGGCGATGCCTCCCGCATGCGGGTGGAGACGATCTCCACCGGGGCGCTCACCCTTGATCTGGCGCTGGGCGGCGGCTATCCCAAGGGCCGTGTGGTGGAGGTCTACGGACCCGAGAGCTCCGGCAAGACCACCCTCACCCTGCATGCCATCGCCGAGGTGCAGCGTCGAGGCGGTGTCGCCGCCTTCGTGGACGCCGAGCACGCCCTTGATCCGGTGTATGCCGCGGCTCTCGGAGTCGACATCGAGAATCTGCTGGTCTCCCAGCCTGATACCGGTGAGATGGCGCTGGAGATCGTGGATCAGCTGGTGCGTTCCGCCGCCGTCGACATCGTGGTCGTCGACTCGGTGGCCGCGCTCACTCCCCGGGCGGAGATCGAGGGAGAGATGGGTGATCTGGCGGTGGGCAGCCAGGCCCGCCTGATGAGCCAGGCGATGCGCAAGATCACCGGCAACATCGGCAAGTCGGGGTGCACCGTGATCTTCCTCAATCAGCTGCGGCAGAAAATCGGTGTCACCTATGGCAATCCCGAAACAACCACCGGTGGCAATGCCCTGAAGTTCTACGCCTCCGTGCGTCTGGATATTCGCCGCATCCAGACGCTCAAGCGCGGTACGGAGGAATACGGCATCCGCGCCAAGGTGAAGGTGGCGAAGAACAAGGTGGCCCCGCCCTTCCGGATCGCCGAGTTCGACATTCTGTTCGGACGCGGCATCAGCACCCTGGGCTGTCTGCTGGACCTGGCCGAGGAGACGGGCGTCGTGGTGCGCAAGGGCGCCTGGTACAGCTATGAGGGCGACAACATCGGCCAGGGCAGGGACAACACGATCACCTGGCTTGAGCAGAATCCTGAGCAGTGTGCCCAGGTGGAGCAACTCACCCGACAGAAGCTCACCGAGGGCTCGGAAGTCACAGCGAATTCGATGAAGCCCCTGGCTGCGGCGGCCCGGGCAGCAGGAGTTCCCGTGGCCGGTTGAGCCCGAGTGCCCTCGGCGGGGCAAGGTCAGGAGCCTCTAGGAGGCCCGCCTGCCCGGCAGTGCCACGCCACCGGCGCTGTTTCTTGACCCCGCACCGGGTGTGATTGGCTCCTGCAGCAGCTGGGCGACGCGGTGGAGTTCCTGGATCGCTTCGGCACCCTCGAACTTCACCAGTTCGTGCCCGTCACGGGATTCCACCCAGCTGATGCCGAAGTCGGACACCAGGAAGCGCACCATGTGATTGGTGCCCAGGTTGGCCACGAAGGAGGCGCCGTGGCCATCAGAGCCGTCCCCGCAGCTGTAGCAGGTGGCGGCCATGCCGCGGTCCTGAAGACTCCGGGCCAGGGCATGGAGGCTGAGCACCAGATCGTGAACAAGGCAGCGGTATTGCTCCGCCAGACGCGGGAACATGAGCCAGCACGGACGATGGGGTAACCATAAGGTTTTCTTCAGCTTTTCGCGAGTGTGGAGAGCCCGCGTGAGGGTTCCGGCACTCCTGTCGCTGCCTCTCCGGCGTTGCACTCCCGCCTCAGCCGTCGGCCAGGGTCCACCAGCCGGCGGCGGGGCCGATGAAACGCACGGTGACCCAGAAGATCACCAGGGCCGCGATGCCGATCCAGGCGCCCCGGGTGGTGATGTTCACGAAGCGGTCGGCCTGGTTGCGGGTGAGGGGCAGCCAGGGTGCGAGCCGGGGCGAATCATCGGCCCCGGTGCTGGACCCGGGCTTGGTCTGCGGCTTGGTTTGCCGCGGCGGCAGACCCTGGATGCTGCGACGCCTGGCTTCTCCCATCGAATTGCTCACGGCCTTGGCCAAGGCTAATCAGGGCTGATTCAGGGACCTGACCGTCGCGGCCTCCCCGCCGCTCAGCGGGGCAGCAGGCGGCTCAGGGCCAGCCAGGGTTCCAGCGCCATCAGCACCTGCCGCCCCCAGCTGCGACCCCGCAGCCGACCATCGAGGATGGCCAGGCGTCCACCACTGCGGCGCAGTCCTCCGACGGCCAGCTGAAGCCGCATCAGGCCGTCGGGGAGGAGCCGCTCGCGGAACCAGTCGCGACCCTGGCGGCGCAGGGACTGCACCTGGGCGGCGGTGAGGGGGTCCTCAAGGCTGGCGATCGGCAGCAGGGCGACGATCAGCTGGCAGGGCAGGGGCAGCCGTTGCTGATGCTCCAGCCACCAGCTCCAGCGGCAGCACACCACCCCATTGGTTTCCGGTGCCGTGTGCTCATGCACCACCCGGCTGCCAAACTCGCCGGCCAGGGCGCTGACCAGATCCAGCCGCAGCTCCGCGTCATCCAGCAGGATCACGCTCACCCCGGACTGGCCCAGCACAAGCCGTCGGCTCTGGTCCAGCAGGTGCTCGCCGAAATGGGGACTGTTCGGCAGCGGTTGCCTGAGGGGGGCGAACAGGGGGAGGGGGTCGGCCAGCGGTGGATCGCCGAGCTCGACGCACACATCGGGCCTCAGTCCCGGGGCTCCGCTCAGCTCGACCGTGGGGCCCAGCTGCCCGAGCACCACCGCGCCGCGCCCCTCGAGCAGGCCCTCGAGCACCTGCAGGGGTTCCAGCGGCTGGCGATGCAGGGTCCACTCCATCAGCCGGGCATCCCGCTGGGCCCAGCTGGTCCAGCGCTCGTCACCGCTGTCCAGCCACCGGTGCCAGGGCTGAGGCAGCGATCCCAGCAGGGCGAGCAGTTGCCGCAGAGGAGCCTCATCCTCCGGGGCCAGGGGCACCAGTCCTGCAGCCGTGCGGGGGTGGCGCAGCACCCGGTGGCTGAGCCGGCCGTGCAGCTCCAGCAGCACCTTGGAAGCACCCGGCTGGGCACGCCGCAGCTGATCCCAGTGGGCGGGCTCGAGCCGGATGGCCAGGGCTTGCCGCAGGCCGGCATCGAGCTGTTCGGCCTCGGGAATCACCAACTGGCGATCCCCCAGCCCCCGGCGTTGCCAGGCCTCCACCAGCTGGCGGTGACTCAGCAGCCATACCCTTGCCCCGCCGGGGTCATCCCCCTCCATGCAGGGCAGGGCAAGGCTGGCATCGGCCGCCATCAGGCGTGGCAGCTCCATGTGCAGCAGCCGCTGGCGCAGGGGCTCGCTCACCACCACAGCCAGGGGGGTGTCGCTGAGCGCCAGGGGTACCAGCAGGCTGATCAGCCAACTGGGGTCGGTGCCCGGGGCCAGACGCACCAGGGTGCGGTCCCCGCGCCGCAGGCTGCGGGCCACCAGCCGGCTGAGGCTGAGGTGATGGGGCCAGCGCCCGCCACCCTCGCGCTGCAGCAGCGCCTTGAGCTGATGGTGGGTGCGGGCTTCGAGCATCCGCTGTCAGCCGGTGCAGCCGAATCGTAGGAAGCTGGCCCGAGGGCACTGCAGCAGTGATGACAACTCCAGGTTCCCCAGCCGGTGTCGATGTGGCGAGGACCGGAGGATTCGCCGGGCCGGTCGGCCTCGTCGGGCTGGGGCTGATCGGAGGCTCACTGGCTCTGGATCTGCAGCGGCAGGGCCATCAGGTGCATGCCCTGGTGCATCGCCCCGGCACGGCCGAGCGGGCCCGCCAGCGCAGGCTGGCTCAGACGGTGGACACCGATGCCTCGGTGCTGGCCGGCTGCCGGCTGGTGGTGCTGGCGCTGCCGCTGGATCGCCTGCTGGAGCCTCCGGCCGAGCTGGTGGCGGCGCTGCCCGCCCGGGCGGTGGTCACCGACGTGGGCTCGGTGAAGGCACCGGTGCTGGAGCGCTGGCGCCGCCTGCATCCGCGCTTCGTGGCCAGCCACCCCATGGCCGGCACCGCCGATGCCGGCGTGGAGGCCGGCCGCCCGGACCTGTTCCGCGGTCGTCCCTGGGTGGCCACTCCGGCGGTGGACACCGAACCCGCGGCCCTGGCCGAGGTGCGTGCCCTGGCCGAGACCGTGGGGGCATGCTGGCTCACCTGTGATGCCGAGGCCCACGACCGGGCCGTGGCGCTGATCTCCCACCTGCCGGTGCTGGTGAGCGCTGCCCTGCTGCTGGCGGCGGAGCGGGGCGCCGCCGCCGAGGCGCCGGGGAGTGACCTGCCGCAGCTGGTGCGCGTCCTGGCCTCCAGCGGCTTTGCCGACACCACCCGGGTGGGCGGGGGCAATCCGGAGCTGGGCACGCTCATGGCCCGCTGCAACCGGCAGGCTGTGGCCAAGGCATTGAGCGGTTACCGCGCCTGCCTCGAGGATCTTGAGCAGCTGCTGCTGGCCGCCGACTGGGACGGGCTGGAAGCCGAGCTCGGCCGTTGCCACAGGTTGCGTCCGGAGTTCCTCTGAGTGCGGGGCGGCATCAGGCAGCCACCTGCAGCGACAGACCGCGGCTGGCCAGCAGCTGGCGGGAGGCCGTGAGGGCCGAGAGACTCACCCCCGCCGTGCCTTCCCCGGGGTGGATGGAATCGCCGCAGAGCCAGAGGCCAGGCAGCGGAGTGCGGCTGGCCAGGCCGAAGGGGCCGAAGCAGCCGGGCCGCTGTCCCAGCCCTCCCACGAAGCCATAGGGCCGCCCGGTCCAGCGCGCAAAGCTCTGTGGCGTGGCCAGTTCGGCATGGAGCCAGTCATCCGGCCGCAGGCCGAGGCCCCGCTCCAGGCCAGCCTGGATGGAGGACTGGGCCTCGGACTTGGCCGCCGCGTAGGCACCGGGCTCAAGCCTGAACCAGGGCCGGGCCGGCGTGAACACGCTGGCGATCACCGTGGCCTGATCATCCGGCGCGCGGCCGTCACCGGGCTGACTCACCGACACGAACAGCGGTCCCGGACTGGTTCCATCGAACTGCAGGTGCGCGGGGGTGGCCGCCGGCAGCGCCTGCCGCGGCACCGCCGCGTACAGCACCAGAGCACCGCTGGGGTCGGGAAGTGTCTTCAGGCGGCGGCGGTAGCCCTCCTGCAGTTGCTCGCCCAGCAGATCGGGCAGAGCCTGGGGCGGAATCGCCAGCACCACATCCCGCGCCAACCGGTGGTAGCTGCGCTTCTGACTGCCGACTGTCGACTCCACCGTCCAGAGACCGTTTCCGCCCCGTCTCAGCCGGGTGAGTCGGTGCCGCAGCCGCAGCCGGCCACCGGCCGCCGCCAGCGCCGTTTCCAGCTGGCTGCTGAGCGCCTGCATCGAGCTGTGCAGATGCCACAGCCCCAGGGGCTCCTGACCCATGGCCAGCACGGTGGCGCCGTAGAGAGCGGCGGTGCGCTCCGCCGGTTCCTGGGAGTAGAGGCGCAGCTGCAGATCGAGAAAGCGGCGCAGCCGGCCGTCACTGCCGCAGCCGCTCAGGCGCAGCAGGTCGGCCACGCTGGAGGCGATCAGCAGTCCCGAGATCAGGTTGCCGGCGCCCAGGGCCCGCAGCGTCTGGCTCAGGTCCCAGAGGTTGCGGGGGGGCAGCACCGGATCGCGTCCGGCGAACTGCCAGTTGGCGTGGTGCAGGGCGGCGCAGAGGCGCCAGAAGGGTTCGCTGCCTGGAAAGTGCGCCTGCCGTTCCTCACGCCAGCGCTGCGGATCCCGCCACAGGTGCACCGGCCCGCCGCCGTCGTCGAGGTGCACCACGCAGGCCGGATCCAGGGGCGTCGCCGGCGGCGGCGCCACCCCCAGATGGCGGAACAGGCGGGCATGGCTGCCCCCCGGCTCCAGCCCCGCCACCTGGGTGGCGCCCACATCGAAGGTGTAGGGGCCGCGGCGGAAGGTGCCGGCGCAGCCTCCGCTCTGGCGGTGGGCTTCCAGCAGCTCCACCGCCAGCCCCTCTCTGGCCAGCAGCGCTGCGGCCGTGAGGCCGGCGATGCCTGCTCCGACCACCACCACATCGAGGGGACCTTCGGCCGGGGGCACCTGAGGGGAAGGGCGCTGCGGGGAAGGGGGCTGCGGGGAAGACCTAGCGGGCGGTCGCATCAAGCCATGCTGGCAAGGTTCCCCTGACGGCGCGTCGTGGCCACCCCCCCTCAGACGCTGCTGGCCCCCTGGCTCGCTGAGCGGCTTGACGTGCGTCTCAGCAGGCTCGCGCCGGTGGGGGGTGGCTGCATCCATCAGGCGTGGCGCCTGGAGCTGGCCGATGGCCGGTGTCTGTTCGCCAAGACCAACCGGGCGGAGGCCCTGCCTCTGTTGGAGGCGGAGGCCGCCGGTCTGCGGGCCCTGGGCGTCTGGGCCCGCTCACCCCTTCAGGTGCCCGAGCCTCAGGTGGTGGGGATGGCCGGCGCGCTGGCGGTTCTCGTGCTCCCATGGCTTGACCTCCACAGCGGCGGCGGCGCACGGGCCCAGGACTGGTGGGAGCTGGGACGTGGACTGGCCGAACTGCACCGCCGCAGCCGTGGGGGTTCACCCCGGGGCTATGGCTTCGAGGCCGACAACTTCATCGGCTCCACCCCCCAGCCCAACACCCGGCACAGCGACTGGGGGCTCTTCTTTGCCAACTGCCGCATCGCCCCCCAGCTGCGGCGTGCGGCGGCCGCGGGCAGGCATCTGCGGGGCGGTGAGCAGCTGCTGGCCGCTCTGCCGGCGTGGCTGGATGCACATCGCTGCGAGCCGGTGCTGGTGCACGGGGATCTCTGGAGCGGCAACGCCGGCCTGCTGGCACCGGGAGCCGGAGCCGCCCTGTTCGATCCGTCCTGCCACTGGGCCGACCGGGAAGTGGATCTGGCCATGGCCGGACTGTTCGGAGGATTTCCGCCTGCCTTCTTCGAGGGCTACCAGCACACCTGGCCCCTGCCGTCGGGGGCCGGCCCACGGGCCACGCTCTACAACCTGTACCACCTGCTCAACCACGCCAACCTCTTCGGAGGCGGCTACTGGGGCCAGGCCCAGGCCAGCATCGACCGACTGCTGGCCGCAGGGGAGGCCGGTTTCAGCCCCCGGAGTCAGCCCAGGTAGTCGCGCTTCAGGGTCTGGATGCGCGCAACCACGGCGCTGCGTTTCTCGCCGGTGGTGAGGTTCTGCCAGCTCCACTGGCCCACCACCACCAGTCCCAGCAGCTCCAGAAGTCCCGGCACGATCGGCAGCAGGTTGATGGTGTCGAGCACACCCTTGATCAGGATCTGGGCCACGATCACCACCAGCAGAATCCCGGCGGCCTTGCCGATCCGGCCCATCTGGCTCCAGTCCACCTGCTCCAGCAGAGCATTGGCCTGGCCGAGGATCTCGCTGTAGCGCTGGCTGAAGCCGGCAGCGGCGTCTTCGATCGAGCCGGTGGGCGCAGTGTCCTCCACGCCGGCGGCCGCATCGCCGGTGCCCGTGGCCTCGCTGCCGGAGCTGGCATCGGCGGCTGGATCGGCCGTGGTGGAGAGGATGTCGCTCATGGACCTGCGTTGCACACGGGTGGCGGACGTTCATAAGGTATCGGGGTGCCCAGCTCCGCGCCAACCGCCCTGGGGGCAGATCAGCGGCTGCGCATCCAGCTGGCCTCCCTGCTGCGCTCTCCGGCCCCGGAGGAGGGCTGTGTCCTGTTGATCGGTGTTCGGCACGATCCCGGCGGGCTTTGGTGCCTGCGACGGCTCTGGCCCTGTCTGAATGTGTGGCCCGCCCTGCCCGAACGGAACGGACGCTTCGCCATCGATCCGCGCGAGCAGCTGCTGGCCCAGCGCTGGGCCAGGGCCCGGGGGCAGGAGGTGCTTGGCCATGCCCACAGCCATCCCACGGGGACGCCGGTTCCCTCCGTCACGGACCGGCGGCTGTGCGTGCGGCCTGCGCTGATGCTGATCCAGGGCCAGGACGGCGAGCAACGGCTCTGGTGGCTCGCCGAGGAGGTGGATGAGCCCCAGCCGCTGCCATGGAGAATGGAGGATTGAACCGGCCAGCAGCGCCGATGGCCGCTGCTTCCCGACACCACAGCCATGCTTCCTCCCGACATCAGCGGCGTTCAGCTCAGCCCCGATGAGGTGGCCCGCTTCTCGCGCCACCTGATCCTGCCGGAGGTGGGCATGGACGGGCAGAAGCGGCTCAAGGCCGCCTCCGTGCTATGCGTGGGTACCGGCGGTCTGGGCTCACCCCTGCTGCTGTATCTGGCCGCGGCCGGTGTGGGCCGGATCGGCATCGTGGATTTCGATGTGGTGGATCACTCCAACCTGCAGCGCCAGGTGATCCACGGCACCAGCTGGGTGGGCAAGCCCAAGATCGAATCGGCCAAGGCGCGGATTCTGGAGATCAACCCCCACTGCCAGGTGGATCTCTACGAAACGGCGCTCACCAGTGAGAACGCCCTGTCGATCATCGAGCCCTACGACATCGTCTGCGACGGCACCGACAATTTCCCCACCCGCTACCTGGTGAACGACGCCTGCGTGTTGCTGGGCAAGCCCAACGTGTACGGCTCGATCTTCCGCTTCGAGGGCCAGGCCACGGTGTTCAACCTCGACGAGAACAGTCCCAACTACCGCGACCTGT
>JALOOQ010000138.1 GCA_025454305.1 Cyanobium sp. Prado107 | reverse complement strand
ACGTAGCCGCACTCGCGCACCAGTTCGGACTTGCTGGCATCGCCGAGTTCCTTGACCTTGGCGAGCAGTTCGGAGCCGGTGAGCATGAGGAGTTGTGCATCAGCGCTCAACCTACCGCATAGCCAGCACCTGGCAATCAGAACCTGCTGAAGGATCTCTTCTCCGGCTGCTGTCCGGGGTGTTGGCCTCAGGTTCTCGGCGGAGGATGCTGCCCCATTCTGTCGTCCCGGTGTCGTCCCGGTGTCGTCCCTGAGCTGTGGCGTGCCGCAGACCTGGCCGCCTGATGCTCGCGCTGCTGAAAACAGCTGCCTACTCTGAAATCCAATGTTGCCAGCGGCCGGTACTCAGGGTGGCCGGGCACCCCCGGAAGCGTTCGCCAACCTTCAGCCATGCCGTATTCGCCCGCTTTCAGCATCGCGTCGCTGCCGGCCGTCTGGATTCCTCCAGCGGGAGTGGTGGCGCTCCAGACGGTCGACTGGTTCTGGCTGATTCATCCGGTGGCGGCCGTGGTGATCGTCTATCCGCTGCTCGGCATGGTGCTGCGCCTCGGCCTGCAGGCCCGCGCCCGGCGGCTGGGGCAGACGAAGCTGCCGGTGACGGCCGGCCGGGATCATGCCGACCTGGGCCGCTGGCTCACCGCGGCCGTGGTGGCTGCCGTGCTGGTGGCCCTGGTGGTGGTGATCGCCAGCAAGGTGCTGCTGGGCGACGACCCGATCGACCTGCCGCGCATGGGACTCCTGGCGCTGGTCACGGCCGGCACGACCGTGAGCTTCGTGTGCCTCTGGCTGGTGAAGCGCGCCGTGTACCGCGGCAGCTTCGCCCTGCTCTGCTGGATCGGTCTGATCGGTCTGGGCCTGCAGCCGGAGGTGTGGCGGCTGGGCGACAATCCCTTCCAGCCGGCCTTCTGGCAGTCCCATTTCTGGGGTGGCATCGGCCTCTGCGGCCTGATGCTGTTCTCGCTGGCGGCCAAGCCGGAAACCCAGCGCAGCCTGCGCTGGCGGCGGCTGCACCTCTCCGCCAACGTCCTGGCCGCGGTGGTGTTCCTGGCCCAGGGGATCAGCGGGCCGCGGGATCTGCTGGAGATTCCCCTGCACTGGCAGAAACCGGCGATCTACGCCTGTGATTTCGCGGCCCAGCAGTGCCCGGCCGCCACCCCCGCTCAGCCCTGAACGCTCAGGAGATCGTCATGCTGAGCCCCGCGCTCCAGGCAGCCCCTGGGCCTCACCCCAGCGCGGGCATGGCCCCGCTGCTCCGGTTCAGGCCCGTGGCCCTTGCCGTGCTTCCCCTGGCGGCTGTCGTCATGGGCCTTGCCCTCTCCCCTGACGACGGGGTGCTGGTGGGGTCGCCCGCCCTGCTGGTTGGCGTCTGGGCCTGGCTGCTGCGCCGCCGGCCGGACGCCGCCCGGACGGTCGGGGCACGCCGGAGCGCGATCGCCGTGGTTACCCTGCTCAGCGGGCGCTATCTGGTGTGGCGCGTCGCCGCCACACTCAACCTCACCAGTTCCAGCGCCGCCGCCCTCAGCCTGCTGCTGCTGGCTGCCGAGTTCAGCCTGCTGGGCCATGGACTGCTGCAGCTCTGGCTGGCCTGGTTCCGGGAGCCCCCCGTCGCGGCGGAGACCGACCAGGCCGCTGAGCAGCTCGAGCGGCGGATCGCCTGGGATTCCCGGCGCCTGCTGGCGGTGGATGTGCTGGTGCCCACCCGTGGCGAGCCAATGGAGCTGGTGGAGCGTTCGTTGCGGGGCTGCCTGGCCCTGGATTACCCGCGTCTGGCGGTGTGGCTGCTCGACGATTCCGCTCGGCCGGAGCTGGCTGAGCTGTGCCGGCGTCTTGGTTGCGCCTATCTCTCCCGGTCGGAGCGGAGCCACGCCAAGGCCGGCAATCTCAATCACGCCCTGCCCCATCTGCAGGGCGATCTGTTGCTGGTGCTCGATGCCGATGTGGTGCCCCAGCGCCATTTCCTGAGGCGCACGGTGGGTCTGTTCGACGATCCGCGGCTGGCCCTGGTGCAGACACCCCAGAGCTACATGAACGCCGATCCGGTGATCCGCAATCTGGGCCTGGAGCGCTGGCTGATGCCGGATGAGGAACTGTTCTACCGGTGGATCGAACCCACCCGCCAGGGGGTGGGCGCGGTGGTGTGCGCCGGCACATCCTTTCTGATGCGACGCGCGGCGCTGGAGCAGGTTGGCGGCTTCGAGACCGCCACATCTTCGGAGGACCTGGCCACCGGCATCCGTCTCACGGCCGCCGGCTACCGCACGCTCTACCTCAACGAGAAACTCAGCGCCGGTCTCGCTCCGCCGAGCCTGGTGGCGATGGCCCGCCAGCGCAGCCGCTGGGCGAGCGGCACCCTGCAGACCCTGCGCACCACGGCCAGCCCGCTGCGCATCGCTGGACTCAGCCCCCTGCAGAGGCTGGCCTTTCTGGAGGGCATCCTGCACTGGCTGAACGTGATTCCGCAGCTGGTGCTGCTGCTCATGCCGCTGAGCTACGGCCTGCTGGGGGTGTCTCCCCTGCTGCTGCGTGATCAGGGGGCACTCACCGTGGCCCTGCCGCTGCTGTTGGCCCAGCTGCTGCTGGTGCGCTGGTTCAGCCATGGTTCCCGCTCGGCGCTGATGCCCGAGCTGTACCGCTGGGTGTTTCTGGTGCCGCTGCTGCTGGCCGTGCTGAGCACCGTGCGGGGGCGTCCGAGGCAGTTCCAGGTCACGCCGAAGGCCTCACCGACGGGCCGCCCGCGACCTGCCCTCTGTCTCGTGCTCCCCCTGGTGATGCTGCTGGGCCTGCAACTGGTCAATCTGGCCCTGCTGTTGCGCGGCCCGAACCCACTGCTGCCGCTGGTGTGGAGCGCACTGGCCGTGGCGAGCCTGATGGCCGCCCTGCGGGCCTGCTGGGATCGTTGTCCCGCCGATGCTGTGGTGTGGTTCCGCCCTGAGGCTGTGGAGGTGGTGCTGGAGCAAGACACCCTGCGCTGGTCCGCCAGGCTCACGGCCATCAGCGAGCGGGGGGTGGAGATGAGCTGGCATGCCGCCGCGCTGGCCAGCGATGGGCTGGATCTGGCCCTGCCGCTGCAGATCCGCTCCGACTGCCTGGGATCCCGGACCCTGACACTGCGGCCCGAGCAGGTGAGTCGTTCACGGGGACGGGTGAAGCTCGGTGGGGTCTGGCTCTGGCGAGACCAGGCTGAGCGCATCCAGCTCCAGGCCCGGCTCTACCAGCAGCCCGGTGCCTGGCCGGTGCGTCAGGCGCCGCTGGACCTGCTCGCCATCCCGGCCCTTCTCAAGCGCCTGGTGTGGCCACGCAGACCCGAGGGATGGTTGTCCCGCAGCGCTCTGCCCATCCGGCTGGAGTGCCGGCCCTGCAGGGCCGAACTTCCGGTGTTGGTGGACTGATGCCGACGTCCGTCAGGCAATGACGTCCGTCAGACAATTCAGTGGCCAGGGCCGCGGCGTCCGCTGAGCTTCAGCAGCAGGAGCCGCTCGTCGCGGAGGTGGCTGCTCCGGCAGCCGGTGCGGCAGCGATCGCCGCCGGGGCCCCATCGAAGGGGATGACCGTGCCGCAGCCCTCGAACAGCCCGTAGTGGCGGCTGAAATCGCCGATGAAGCTGAAGTGGGGCGCCAGACGGCTGCCGGCGAGCATGCGGAAGGTGTTGCCGCACACGGGGAACACCCTGCCGGTCTCGATCCAGTGGTGCTTGTCGAAGGGCAGGGCGTGGGGGTGCTCGGCGATCGTGCCGTGGTAAGTCACCGCCTGGCCGTGGTCTTCGCAGGCATCCTCCAGCTCGGGGATGTGAAACAGCCGGTAGGTGGCGGAGAAGAAGCGGATCGCGCCGGTGCGTTCCGCCAGCTCGGGATCGGTGATCTCCAGGGGTCGGTCGCTCACCAGGCGGGGATCGGCGAAGCCGGCCCGGCGGGCCAAGCGCAGGAAGTCGTTCCAGTAGAGGGCGCCGCTGAGGCATTCGCCGTAGAGCACCGGATCGTGGCGCAGCGCCTCGGGCACCCGCCGGTCGGCATAGACGTCGGCGAAGAAGAACTCGCCGCCGGGCCTGAGCAGGCGTCGCACACCCTGGAGCACGGCCAGCTTGTCGGCCGAGAGATTCACGACGCAGTTGGAGATCACCAGGTCGAAGCTGCCGGGCTCCAGGGGCAACTGCGCGAGCTGCTCGATGCGGCCCTCCAGAAACTCCACGTTGGCGAAGCCGAACTGGTCGGCGTGGTGCTGCTGGTGCCGGCGGGCCACCGCCAGCTGCTCGGGCGTCATGTCCACCCCCACCACCGCGCCGGCGGCGCCCACCAGCTGGGCCAGCAGGTACACATCCCGGCCGCTGCCGCAGCCCAGATCCAGCACCCGCAGGCCCTCCAGCAGTGGAGGCACAACCAGCCCGCAGCCGTAGTAGCGCGACAGCACCTCGGGGTGGATGCGGGCCAGCAGGGGGCGCAGGGCTTCGGGCACGCTGCTGGCGTCGCAGCAGGCGTCGGTGCGCAGGTCGGCGCTGCTGCTCAGGGTGGCGCCGTAGTACTCCTGCACGCCGCGGGAGAGGTCGGTGGAGGTGGCGCCGGGGCTGCAGCAGCTGGTGTCGGTGGAGGTGGTGATCTCGGTGCTGCTGGTCATGGGTGTTGGAGGAACGTGGTGGGCGAACGGCCTGCTGGCGTCGATGCTGGCGCGGGGGCGTCAGCCGCGTCGCCGCCAGGCGTGGTAGCGGCGCAGCCAGGGCATCAGGTGGTGGGGCACGCGCTGCTTCTTCCAGACGCCGGCGGCGTATTTGTTGGCCTCCGCGAAGGTGGGGTACGCATGAATCGTGGCGAAGATCCTGCCCAGCCCCAGGCCCCACCTCATCGCCAGCACGATCTCGGCCAGCAGTTCGCCGGCTTGCTCGCCCACGATCGTGGCGCCCAGGATGCGGTCGCCGCCGGGCTGGGTGAGCACCTTCACGAAACCCTGCTCGGCGCTTTCCACGATGGCGCGATCGAGGTCGTGCAGGGGGAACCGGGTCACGTCCACCGCCACCCCCTGCGCGCGGGCCTCGGCTTCGGTGAGTCCCACCGTGGCCACCTCCGGTTCAGTGAAGGTGGTGCGGGGGATCACGCGGTAGTCGGCCTTGAAGGAGCGCAGGTTGCCGAACAGGGCATTCACCGCCGCATACCAGGCCTGGTGGGCGGCGGTGTGGGTGAACTGGAAGGGCCCGGCCACATCGCCGTCGGCGTAGATGTTGGGGTAGAGGGTCTGCAGGAAGGCGTTGGTGGTGACCGTGGCGCCGGTGGGGATGCCCAGCTCCTCGAGGCCGTAGCCCGTGAGCCGGGCGCGGCGGCCCAGGGCGCAGAGCACGGCATCGCAGGCAATGGCCCGCTCCTGCTCGCCCTGCCGCACCCGCACCGTCACCGCCCCCTGGGGGCCAGACTCCCGTTCGAAGCCGAGCACCGTGGCGCCCATCAGCAGGGTCACGCCGTCGTCCACCAGCGCCTTCTGCACCTCGGCGGCCACGTCGGCGTCCTCCTTCTTGAGCAGGCGCTCGCTGCGCTGGATCTGGGTGATCGGCAGCCCCAGCTGGGCCAGGGCCTGGGCCAGTTCGCAGGCGATCGGG
>JALOOQ010000026.1 GCA_025454305.1 Cyanobium sp. Prado107 | reverse complement strand
CGATTTCCTGATCTACGGCATCGAGCTGGGCGACTATCTCTCGCCCGAGGGCGTGAGCTGCCGGATCAGCTCCTGGATCCGCCAGGAAGACCGTTCCCTGCCCCTGCGCGGCAAGATCACCGGTGCCTACATCACCAGTTCCCTGGCCAAGACCGAGGCCGTCAAGAGCGGCTTCGACGAGGCGATCCTGATGAACAGTCGCGGCAAGGTGAGCGAGGCCAGCGGCATGAACCTGTTCATCGTCCGCGACGGCGTGCTGATCACCCCGGGGGTGGATCAGGACATCCTCGAGGGCATCACCCGCGCCAGCGTGATCGAGCTGGCCCGGGCCATGGGCATCGAGGTGGTGGAGCGTCCCGTGGACAAGAGCGAGCTGTTCATCGCCGACGAGGTGTTCCTCAGCGGCACGGCCGCCAAGGTCACGCCGGTGCGCCGGGTGGAAGCCACCGACCTGGCCATGGAGCGGCCGGTGATGGAAGCGATCCGCGAGCGCCTCACGGCGATCACGGAGGGCCGCGATCCCGCCTATGACCACTGGGTGACGCGCGTCCGTCTCGACGGCTGATGGCCACCAGCACCGCTCCGGCTTCCACCACCGGTCCGTCAGCCTCCACCCGGGTGACGTTCCTGGAGCGTCTGCATGCCCCGGAGCGGCCCGTGCTCGTCTTCGACGGCGCCACCGGCACCTCGCTGCAGCAGATGGACCTCACGGCGGAGGACTTCGGCGGTGCGGCTCTGGAGGGCTGCAACGAAGTCCTGGTGTTCAGCAAGCCCGAGGCGGTGCAGGCGGTGCACCGCCAGTTCCTGGAGGTGGGCGCCGATGTGATCGAGACCGACACCTTCGGCGCCACCTCCCTGGTGCTGGCCGAATACGACATCGCCGATCAGGCCTTCGCCATCAACAAGCGGGCCGCAGAGCTGGCCCGCGAGATGGCCGACGCCTGGTCCACACCGGAGAAGCCGCGCTTCGTGGCCGGCTCGATGGGGCCCACCACCAAGCTGCCCACCCTGGGCCACGTCGATTTCGACACGATGAAGGCCTCCTTCGCCGAGCAGGCCGAGGGTCTGCTGGCCGGTGATGTGGACCTGTTCATCGTCGAGACGTGCCAGGACGTGCTGCAGATCAAGGCGGCGCTGCAGGGCATCGAGGCCGCCTTCAGCAGGACCGGCCAGCGCCGGCCGCTGATGGTGAGCATCACCATGGAGACCACCGGCACGATGCTGGTGGGCTCCGACATCGCCGCTGCACTGGCGATCCTGGAGCCGTTCCCGATCGACGTGCTCGGCCTCAACTGCGCCACCGGGCCGGAGCAGATGAAGGAGCACATCCGCTACCTGAGCGAGCACAGTCCGTTCGTGGTGAGCTGCATCCCCAACGCCGGCCTGCCGGAGAACATCGGCGGCGTGGCCCACTACCGGCTCACGCCCATCGAGATGAAGATGCAGCTGCTGCACTTCGTCGAAGACCTGGGCGTGCAGGTGATCGGTGGCTGCTGCGGCACCACTCCCGCCCACATCGCGGCGCTGGCGGAGCTGGCCTCGGAACTGAAGCCGGCGCCCCGCCCGGTGCGGCGTTCGGACCGGCGCCATGGCGAGGCGGGAGTCGCGGATGGGAGCGATGCGGCCCAGGTGCCCGATCCGCGGCCGAGCCTGAACATGGAACCCTCGGCTGCATCCCTCTACGGCACCACGCCCTACCACCAGGACAATTCCTTCCTGATCATCGGCGAGCGGCTCAACGCCAGCGGCTCCAAGAAGGTGCGCGAACTGCTGGCGGAAGAAGACTGGGATGGCCTGGTGGCCGTGGCACGCGGCCAGGTGAAGGAGAATGCCCATGTGCTCGACGTCAACGTCGACTACGTGGGCCGGGATGGCGTGCGCGACATGCGCGAACTGGTGAGCCGCCTGGTCACGAACGTGAACCTGCCGCTGATGCTCGACTCCACCGAGTGGCAGAAGATGGAGGCCGGCCTGAAGGTGGCGGGCGGCAAATGCCTGTTGAACTCCACCAACTACGTGGTGATCGGCACGATCGATGAGGAGGGCATGGCCCGCACGGCCGAGAAGAAATTCGCGATCGCCCAGCGCGCCTACCGCGACGCCCTGGAATTCGGCATTCCCGCCCGCGAGCTGTTCTACGACCCCCTGGCCCTGCCGATCTCCACCGGCATCGAGGACGACCGCAGGAACGGCGCCGCCACCGTCGAGGCGATCCGCATGATCCGCGAACGCCTGCCCGGCGTGCACGTGGTGCTGGGGGTGAGCAACGTGAGCTTCGGTCTCTCACCGGCCGCCCGCATCGTGCTCAATTCGGTGTTCCTGCACGAGTGCTGCCAGGCCGGCATGGACGCGGCGATCGTGAGCCCGGCCAAAATCCTGCCCCTGGCCAAGATCAGCGACGAACACCGGCAGGTGTGCCTGGATCTGATCCACGACCGGCGCCGCTTCGAGAGCGACGAGCCGGGCGCGATCTGCACCTACGACCCCCTCACCGCCCTCACCACCCTGTTCGAGGGGGTGAGCGCCAGGGAGGCCCGCGCCTCCGGACCCTCCCTGGCCGATCTGCCGATCGAGGAGCGCCTCAGGCAGCACATCATCGACGGCGAGCGCATCGGACTGGAGCCCGCCCTCGATGAGGCATTGCAGAGCTATCCGCCCCTGCAGATCATCAACACCTTCCTGCTCGATGGCATGAAGGTGGTGGGCGAATTGTTCGGCAGCGGCCAGATGCAGCTGCCCTTCGTTCTGCAGAGCGCCGAGACGATGAAATCGGCCGTGGCCTACCTCGAACCCCACATGGAGAAGATCGAGGGGGAGAGCAGCAGCAAGGGCAAGTTTCTGATCGCCACCGTGAAGGGCGATGTGCACGACATCGGCAAGAACCTTGTCGACATCATCCTCACCAACAACGGCTACGAGGTGATCAACCTCGGCATCAAGCAGAGCTGTGAGGCGATCATCGAGGCCCAGCGCGAGCACAACGCCGACTGCATCGCCATGAGCGGTCTGCTGGTGAAGTCCACCGCCTTCATGAAGGACAACCTGGAGGCCTTCAACGAGGCGGGCATCAGCGTGCCGGTGATCCTCGGCGGTGCCGCCCTCACCCCCCGCTTCGTGAACGGCGACTGCCGTGCCGCCTACCGGGGGCAAGTGGTGTACGGCCGCGATGCCTTCGCCGACCTGCGCTTCATGGACGCCCTGATGGAGGCCAAGGCGGCCGGCAGCTGGAACGACCACCGGGGCTTCCTCAGTGGGGCGCCCGAGGGCCTGGGTCTGGCCGGCCCCGGCGACGTTGACGCGGGGGAGGCCGCTCCCGCTCCTGCTGACAGCGGCGAGGCGTCTGCTGAAGCCACCGCCGGGGCCGGGGCGGTCGCAACGGCGGCTGCCAGCCCCAACGACGAACGCTCCGCGGCCGTGCCCGAGCAACCGGCGCTCATGCCCCCCTTCTGGGGCGGCCAGGTGCTCACCGAGGCCGACATCGACCTGCAGGAGGTGTTCGCCTATCTGGATCGCAACGCCCTGTTCGCCGGCCAATGGCAGCTGCGCAAGAGCCAGCAGCAGTCGCGCGCCGACTACGAGGCGATGCTGGACGAGAAGGCCGAGCCGGTGCTGCAGCACTGGCTCGGCCGCTGCCTGGAGGAGGGGCTGCTCAGGCCTCGGCTGGCCTACGGCTACTTCCCCTGCGGCCGTGCCGGCAATGCCGTGGTGCTGTTCGACCCACATGGCATGGCCAGTGACGCCCTGCCAGCCGCCGCCGGCGCAGAGCTGGGCCGCTTCGAGCTGCCACGCCAGCGCTCCGGCAACCGCTATTGCATCGCCGACTTCTACCGCGACCTGGAGCTGGCCCCCGATGGCCACCTGCGGCCCACCGATGTGATCCCCATGCAGGCCGTGACCATGGGTGAGCGGGCCAGCGAGTTCGCCCAGCAGCTGTTCGCCGCCGATCAGTACAGCGACTACCTCTACTTCCATGGCCTCGCCGTGCAGATGGCCGAGGCCCTGGCCGAGTGGACCCACGCCCGCATCCGTCGCGAACTCGGCCACCCCGATCCCGCCGGCATGCCCCTGCGCGACGTGCTGGCCCAGCGCTACCGCGGCAGCCGCTACTCCTTCGGCTATCCCGCCTGCCCCAACGTGGGCGACTCCCGCCAGCAGCTGGCCTGGCTGGGTGCCGAGCGCATCGGTCTGAGCATGGACGAGAGCGACCAGCTCCATCCGGAGCAGAGCACCACGGCCCTGGTGGCCCTCCACAGCCAGGCCCGCTATTTCAGTGCCTGATCAGGTCAGTCCATCACCCTGTCGGGACGGCCCTAGCCTGGCCGCGTCCCGATTCAGCACCCCATGGCAATCGCAGGGCCCGACGGCGTCGACGCGGCGATCCAGGCAGGCCTCGACCTCGATGGCACGCCGATCCCCGCCGAGATGCTGGCCCTCTACAACGAGGTGATGGAGCTCGAACGCAAGCGTGCCCGCAGCGGTGTGAAGAAATCGATGCGCAACCGGATCGTCAAGACGGGCTCCAAGCACCTGGATCAGGCCACCCTCGACGCCCGCCTCAGGGCTGCGGGCTGGGAGGGGCTGAAGGAGAAGGAAATCGCCTTCTTCTACGGCTGATGCTGAGCGGCACTCAGCTGCACATCTCCTCCATCGCGTCGATCACCTCCTGCTGGAACTCCTCGAGATCGTCGGAATCGCTCAGGTCGATGCCCTCACCGGCGGCGTTCTGGGTGAGTTCCTGAAAATGGAAGGCCCCTTCGCCATGGGCCAGAAACTCCATGGCGGAGGGTTCACCGCTTTCCTTGTACGCGTCACAGAGGGCCAGAAAGGCCGCATCTTCGGTGAATTCCCAGCTCATGAAGGGGTGGCGCGCAGAACGACGTGTTGGGACGCGACATCCGATCTTTAACGCCTCACCCCCGGAATCCGTCAACCTCCCTGGACCGGTTTGTTCCCGGTCCCGATCCCCGGCCGGTCTCAGCAGACTGGTGCCTGCCGTCGATGCGACCCATGGCCGAGTCCCTCACCAACCCGACGCTCAACGTGCTCGGTGAGCCACTGGAGCTCTGCAGCTGCGAACCGATGACGGGCTGGTTCCGCGATGGCAGCTGCCGCACCAACGGGGCAGACCTCGGCCGCCACACCGTGTGCTGCGTGGTGAACGAGGCCTTCCTCAGCTACAGCCAGGCCCAGGGCAACGATCTCTCCACACCGGCGCCGCAGTATGGCTTTCCCGGTCTCAGGCCTGGTGACCACTGGTGCGTCTGCGCTCCCCGCTGGCTGGAGGCCTATGAGGACGGCATGGCCCCGCCGGTGCGGCTGGCGGCCACCGAAGCGAGCACCCTGGAGGTGATCCCCCTTGAGGTGCTGCGCCAGCACGCCACCTGAGCCAGGGGGTCACCAGGGGATCGGCCGGCCGTCCCAGGCCCAGAAGCCCCCGCTGTGCTCCGGCCTGCGCCCCTCCAGCACATCCAGCAGCTGTGCCGCCGCCCGCTCGGGGCTGAACAGGCGCGCCGCCGGCACGTTGGCCTGGAACGGGGCCGACAGGGCAGTGGCGGTGGTGCCCGGGTGCAGCAGGCTCACGCAGCCCAGCGGCCGCCGCCGCCGCCATTCCAGCGCCAGGGTGCGCAGCAGCTGGTTCTGGGCCGCCTTGGCGGCCCTGTAGGCGTACCAGCCGCCGAGACGGTTGTCGGCGATGCTGCCCACCCGCGCCGAGAGGCTGGCGAAGTGGAAGGGCTCATGCCTGGCCAGCAGGGGTTCGACCGCCTGAGCCAGCAGCAGCGGCGCGAAGGCATTCACCGCGAAGCTTCGCTCCAGGTGGGCGCGCCGCACCTGGGCCAGGCGCTTCTCCGGCGTCAGGGGGCCATCGTGCAGCAGGCCGGCGGTGTGGATCACCAGCCGCAGCGGCGGCCCTCCGGCCAGCCCCTCGGCCAGCTTCTGAAGGCTGGCATCCCGCTCCAGATCCACCGGCAGCATCGTCACTCCCGCCATGGCGGCAGGCTGCCGGCTGGCGCCCACGAGTTCCAGCAGCGGGCAGCGTTCGGCCAGCTGCGCCAGCAGGGCCCGGCCGATGCCACCGCAGCCCACCACCAGGGCCCGGCCCCGCCAGTCCCTCAGGCTCCAGTCCTCCGCCGGGCTCTGCGCTGTCGCCGTGCCGGTCACGGGCACACCTCGCATCGCTGGAGCTGCCGGGCACATGGCGCATGATGGCAGCACCACGCGACGAGCCGCTCACCTCCATGCCCGAGCGCGTCCCCCTGCGCATCGCCGTGCTGGGCCGCGGTGCCTGGGGCAGCACCCTGGCCCAGCTCTGGCGGAGCCAGGGTCACCAGCTCAGCTGCTGGTCACGGCGCGACGGCACCGACCCGGCTTCCCTCCTGCAGGACGTCGATCTGGCCGCCGTGGCCGTGTCCATGGCCGGCGTGGAGCCCCTCGCCCAGGCCCTCGTCCCTCACTGGCCCGCCCGTCTGCCGCTGCTGAGCTGCACCAAGGGCCTCGACCTGGAGCGTCTGACCACCGCCAGCCGCATCTGGTGCCAGCACGGTCTGTCCGGCGCCGCGCTGGTGCTCAGTGGTCCCAACCTGGCCGCCGAACTGGCCCGGGGGCTGCCGGCCGCCAGTGTGCTGGCCTGCGAGGACCAGGCCCTGGCCGCCGAGCTGCAGGTGCGCCTGAGCGGCGGCAATCTGCGGCTCTACACCAACCACGACCCCGTGGGAACCGAGGTGGCCGGTGCCCTCAAGAACGTGATGGCGGTGGCTGCAGGACTCTGCGACGGCCTGCAGCTGGGGGCCAACGCGCGCGCCTCCCTGCTCACCCGCGGGCTGGCCGAGATGGGGGTGGTGCTGGAGGGACTGGGTGGAACGGCAGCCACGCTCTACGGCCTCGCCGGTCTGGGCGATCTGCTGGCCACCGCCACCAGTCCCCTCAGCCGCAACTACCGCTGCGGTCTGCTGCTCGCCGAGGGCCTGGGGATCGACGCCGCCCTGGCCCGCATCGACGCCACGGTGGAGGGTCCGCGCACCGCCCGTGCGGCCCTGGCCCTGGCGGAGCGCCACGGCTGGAGCCTGCCGATCTGCGAACAGGTGGTGGCGGTGATCGAGGGGCGCAACCCCGTGGCGAGTGCGGCACGCGCACTGATGGAGCGGCAGCTGCGGCCCGAGGCCCTGCAGGAACGGTCGTGAGCAGCTCCCTCGCCGGCAGCCCCCCAGGCCTGCCGGCTCTGCTGGTGGAAGCCTTCGCCGAAGGCCCCTGCAGCGGCAATGGCGCCGCTGTGGTGCTCCTGCGAGAGCCCCTCGCCGACGACACGCTGCAGGCGCTGGCCCGGAGCCTCAACCAGTCGGAAACGGCATTCCTGCTCCACCAGGGCGGGCGCTGGCTGCTGCGCTGGTTCACGCCAGCCTGCGAGGTGAATCTCTGCGGCCACGCCACCCTGGCGGCCACCCTGGCCCTGGGGCACTGGCAGCTGCTGTCCCCCGGCGTCAGTGTCAACCTGCACACCCGCAGCGGCCCGCTGGCCGTGGAGCTCGACGGTGCCCATCCCTGCGCGGCGCGGATCGTGCTGCCCTGCGGCTGCCTCGAGCCGCTCGTCCTGAGCCGGCACCTGCTGGACTGGCTGCGGCAGCTGCGCCTGGGCAACCCCCTGGCCTGCTGGCACTCACCCGACCTCGACTACCGGGTGGTGCTGCTGCCGGAGAAGGCGCGCCTGGCGGGCATGGCCATCCCGGTGGAGAGCCTGCCGGCGGAGGCGCGTCCGGGACTGGTGCTGATGCAGGCGCTCAAGCCGACTGACGCCCCCACCGTGCTGGGGCGGACCTGCCACTACCAGCTGCGTTTCCTCGCGCCCGGCCTGGGCATTCCCGAGGATCCCGTCACCGGTTCGGCCCACGCGCTCGTGGCCCCCTGGTGGCTGCACCAGCTGGATCGCAGCGACGTGGTGGGCTGGCAGTGTTCCCCGCGACCCGGGGGGATGGTGTGCGAACCGGCGTCTTCAGGCATGATCCGCCTGTGCGGATCGGGTCATCTCCTGTGGGACGGAACCTTGCGACTGGAAGCCTGCGGACGGCCCGCGAGCGCCTCGATGCCCTCCGCTCCGCCGTCAGGCTCCGGCAGCGAACGGCCGGTGCTCTGTCCTGGTGTCGTCTCCGACGTCTGGGATTCCCTGGCGGACTGAGGCTGCGCTCCCCCGTCTCTCCCCAGCTGCTGGTGGCGATGCCCATGGCCGTGGTGGCCGTGAGTGTGGGGTATCTGGCCCAGAGCCTGGCCCCCAGGCCCCATGCCGTGGCGCAGGGGGATCTGCTCGACACGCTCCTGGACATGCCCGTGCCCGCCAGCCAGCCCGACACCTTCACCGCCGCCGAGCAGCTGCGCGGCTTCCAGGCCCAGCGGGCCGAAGCTGACGGCAGCGGGGCTCCCATCCAGAACGGCGCCGCCGGTGTTCCGACACTCGTCGAACCCGCAGCCGCCGACCCTGTGGATCTGGAGATCCGGGTGGCGCTGCTGGGCGCCGGTTCCTCCCCCACGCTCTCGGCCCGGGGCCCCTGGCAGCTGATGAGCCGCGACGGCGCCGTGCTCCAGCAGGGTGGACCCGGCGAGGCGGTGCAGCTCGGCGGCATCTGGGCGGCCGGACCGGAGGCATGGCTGCGCACCAGCGGCTCCGCCCTGCTGGTGAACGGCCAGCCCTACGCCGGCCAGCTGCGGGTGCTGCTGCAGGAAGGCCGTCTGAGGCTGGTGAACCATGTCGGACTGGAGACCTACATCAGCTCGGTGGTGGGTGCCGAGATGCCCAGCAGCTGGTCGATGGAGGCCCTGCGGGCCCAGGCCGTGGCCGCGCGCTCCTATGCCCTGGCGCACATGGCCCGTCCGGCCGATCCCCACTGGCACCTGGGCGACACCACCCGCTGGCAGGCCTACCGCGGCATCAGCAGCGTCAGCGACCGCACCCGCCAGGCCACCGCCAGCACCGCAGGGCTGATCCTCAGTTACCAGGGAGCCATCGTGGAGAGCCTCTACGCGGCAACCCACCAGATCACGGTGGAGGCTCATGGCCATCTGGGGGCGAGCATGAGCCAGCACGGGGCCCAGGACCTGGCCCAACGGGGATACGCCTACAACCAGATTCTCGGCCATTACTACCAGGGCGCGTCCCTGGCACGCCTCAAGGCCGGTGCGGCGGGCTGAACAGCTCTGGCACGAAGCCCTGGAGCGCTCCCGCACGGCCCTGGCCTGCGGTGCCCTCGTGCCCCTGAGCACCGAACCGCTTGACCACCCCGCCCTGGCCCCCTTCGCGTTGCGGCGTCTGCTCAGCCGCACCCCCAGCCATCTGCGCAGCGGCGGGCCCAGGCCTAACCCCTTCCTGCCCTGGGAGCCGGAGCTGCAGGTGCGGCTGCTGGGAGAGCACCACGTGGTGCTGCTCAACAAATACCCCGTGCAGCCCGGACACATTCTGCTGATCACGCAGCAGTGGCAGCCCCAGTCAGGCTGGCTGAGACCGCTGGACTGGCGGGCGGTGGCCCAGGTGGCGGCCGACACCGGCGGGCTCTGGTTCTTCAACAGCTGTGCCGCCGCGGGCGCCAGCCAGCCCCACCGGCACCTGCAGCTGCTGCCCCGCCACGGCCACGAGCCCAGCTGTCCACTGGCCCCCCTGCTGCAGGCCCAGCTGGCCGGCGAGGCCGCCAGCACCTGGCCCTGGCGCTATGCCCTCAGCAGGCGCGAGCACGGCCATGCCGCTGCCAGCGAGGAGGCCAGGGCCGAGGAGCTGCTGCGTCTCGACCACACCCATGCCGCTGCGCTGGAGCTGGGGGATCCCCAGCGCGACCCTCAGCCCAGGCACCCTTACAACCTGCTGTTCGATGACGGCTGGTTCCTCACCGTGCGACGGGAACGGGAGCATTGCGCCGGCTTCAGCCTCAATGCCCTCGGTTTTGCCGGTTATCTGCTAGTCACCGAGCGATCCGACCTGGCCTGGCTGCTGGAGCACGGACCCTGGGAACTGCTGCGTCAGGTGAGCACGCCCCGGCGGAGCTGAGTTCCGGCCGCTTCGGCAGATTCCGTGATTTCACGGTTGCGCCGTGGCCGGGAGCTGACGCTTCGTGGAAAGGGAGACGACCGCACCGGCCGTCGTCACAATCTCTTTCCAACCTCTGTTATGTCCACCGCTCTCTCCACCGGCTTCGCCCCTCCGGCCCGCTCCTGCCGTGCTGCCCGGCCACGCCGCATCGCCCGGCGCAACGAGCGCATCGAGCACTACCGCCAGCTGGTGCGGCCGATCGCGCTGCACTACCACCAGCGCTGTGCCGAACCCCTCGACGACCTCACCCAGGTGGGCCTGCTGGGGCTGCTGCGGGCCGCGGAGCTCTACCGCCCCGGCAGCGGCACTCCCTTCCCCGCCTTCGCCCGTCCCCACGTCCGTGGCGCCATCCTCCACTACCTCCGCGATCTGGCTGCCCCGGTGCGGTTGTCCCGCCGTGTGGAGGAACGGCGCCACCAGCTGAGCCGCCTGAGGCGGGACTGGCTGGCCAGGCACGGCTCCCAGCCCTCGGCTCAGCAGCTGCGCACCGCCCTGGGGCTGAGCCCCCGGCAGTGGCAGGAGCTGGAGGCAACCGTGGTCCTGCAACGGCCCCTCAGCCTGCAGGAGGTGCTCACGGAGGAGGGCCTCTGCGATCTCGCCAGTCCGGCGGACGGGGAGGGCGAAACCGATGAGCGCGGCGGGGAGGTGCTGGGCCTGCTCAGCCAGCTGGAGGAACCCCTGCGCACCGTGGTGGAGCGCGTGGTGCTGACGGGCTGGAGCTACAGGCGCACCGCCGAAGTGCTGCAGGTGAGTCCCATGACGGTGCAGCGCAGGCTGCGCCGGGGGCTGGAGAAACTCCGGGGTCTGCTCAGCTGTCCGGCCGCTGCACCTGGTCGCGCTGCATCTGCCGCTCCAGCGTGCTGATCGCCGCGTCCAGGGCGGCCAGCTGACGCTCGGCGCCGTCCCGCCAGAAGCGCAGCATCCTCAGCTTGCGCTCCTGGTGTCGGCGCATGCCGCTGCCAGAGGGGCCGTCATCGCCGCAGCAACCGAGAGGAGGAAACATGTCAAACTGTGCAGGCTCTGCTGGTTCTAGCCAGCCCAATGGACTGAGCGGGAGCTTTCGCGGTCTCCCTTCACCGTGTCCGCTCACGGACTCCTTCAACGGTCAAGGACGCGGGAACTGGGGCATGGGGACGGAGGCGTGGCCACGACGCAGCCATGCTCCTTCCGCACCTGCAACGGCATCACCTCCGTCCTCCGTCACTGCCCGTTCTACGGCATCCATCCCCACCCAGGATGTTCCCCATCCTTCTGTCCTTCGGTCCCTGCACCAGTTGACGTCCATCGTGCCGCGCTCCCATCTGCACACCTTGACTGCCGGTCTGCTGGCGATCGCAGTGCTGGCTCCGGCCAGCCGGGCACACGCCTATGTCGACCTGATGGCCGGTCAGCGAGCCCGGCCGCTGCAGGGCTCCTTCAATTCGGTGCCCGTGCTGCACTCCAACCAGCCGGAGGAGGTGGTCGGTCCGGGCATCCTCATCAGCACCGAACCGGGGGTGGCCTACGCAGCGGAGACCGGTCAGGCACTTCCCAACGCCACGTACACCTTCAAGGGTGACTTCGGCGTGCACATGCACCACAAGTACTTCCCGGACTACCGAGCTCAGATCCGCCCGCAGGACCGGCGCACCGAACTCACCCTGGGACTGATCCTGATCAACCCCGGCCTGCGTCCGGTGCAGGTGCAGTTCGAGCGCGGCGCTGTCCGCAACAGCTTCCAGGCCCCCTATCTGGGCGAACACAAGATGGGCGTCAGGCCGCTCGGGGCACGGCCCTGGAACACCGGGCCAGGCGACGCCACGGCGGTGCAGATGCTGCGCGAGCGTCTGGACCGGGACCTCGCCCAGGCGGTCGTGATTCCCCCCAGGAGCCGCATCGTTCTCCTGCGCACCCAGCTGCCGGCCCTGGGGATCGCCAATGCCCTGCTGCGCGGTCGCAGCGACGGTCCCTTCCAGATGGCCGTGGTGGCCGCCTCCAATCCCCTAGGGGACGCCGACATCGTTGCCGTGCTTGATCAGCGCCGTCTGGCCCCCGGGAGGGTGTACCTCGGAATGCTGGGTGACATCCAGAGCCGCCGGGTGTTCTCCCGCGTCGGCGGCGTGGCGATCGGGGACGCCTACCAGGCGCGCCTGCGGCACGATCTGCGCGCCCAGGGCCCGTTGCATGTGCCCTTCACCAGCACCAGCCGTCATCACTTCGGCACCCGCGAGGTGCAGGTGAACCCTCTTGCTGCGCGCATGGCCGATTCGGCCCTCGACAACGTTGGCACCTACGGGGTGCGCTTCGACGTCGATCTCGACCTCTACGGCCAGGGGCCCTACGAACTGGTGCTCAGTCACCCGGCCGCCGCCGGCGGCAGCGCCCCCTTCACGGCCTTCCGCGGCTCTCTGCAGGTGCGCACCCGGGAGGGACTGGAGGAGATGCATGTGGGGATGCGGTCCGGTCAGAGCGTTGGTCTCACAACCCTCAACCTGGAACCAGGAGTGGCCAACCCCGTGCGCGTGAGCATGGTGTATCCCGCCGATGCCACCCCGGGCCATCTGCTCAGCGTGGTGCCGTCCAGCCAGCTGGCGATGGTCCTCGAGCGTCAACAGCAGCAGCAGCAGGCCTTGCAGCCGTCGCCGCGGGCCCAGACGGCTGCGGCACCAGCCCAGCCGCAGGTGCAGCCCCGGGTGCGGCAGGCCCCCGCACCCCCCAGAACAGCTCCGGGCAGGCCACCAGCCGCAGGCATCCCGATCGTCCCGTCTGGAATCCCTCCGGCGGCAGTTGCTCCTCAGCCGGTCTACCGACCGCCGCTGACGCTCCCACAGGCCGCTCCGGCGCGGATGCCGGGGGTGAACGCCGATCTGTTGCAGCGCTACCAGGATTCGCTGGAGGCTCAGCAGGAGAGGATGCGCACGCTCATGGGCAACTGAGCCGCCCCGCCAACAGCATCCGTGAGCGAGGACGACCAGCGCAATCAGGCCCAGCAGCGCAGCATTCAGCTCAAGCTCAGCGCTGAACTGGTCGCACGGCTGGACAGCCTCAAGAACGAATACGGCTTGCGCAGCCGCGGAGCGATCGTCGAGCGCCTGCTCCGCAACATCCTGGTGCCGGATGACGAGTCCCCGGATGCGGAGCTCGCCGAGGATGGATCCCACGCAGGGCAGGCCGAGGTCGAGCAGCGGAGCCTCTTCGATGAACGCGGCAGCCTGGTGCTGGTGGCGAGGGAAGGCAGCGGCGAACTGGTGCTGGACGTTCACCCGGGGACGGATCCGGACGGCACGCCATCGCTGACCATCAACGCCCGCGGAGCTCAGCAGACCACCAACCGTGGAGCTGCCGCGCGGGGCAAGGGAATCGATCTGCCGGGATTCGTGCGACGACGCTCCGAGCAGGTGCGCGACAGCCTGCGGCCCCCTCAACCCTCAGCGACAACATCCGTTGAGCCACTTCCGCAGATGGGAGCGGAGCTGATCGAGAGCGCCCTGCAACGGGCGGGCAGCCATTGGCTGGAGGTGTACGGCACGGCGGCCAGTGCGGCCGTGCTGGAGGCTTCGATGGTGTGGCTGGCCCAGGACATCTGGCCGCACTGCGACCAGAGCGAAGGGCGGCCCTTCAGCTGGACCCTCATCGGCGAGGTGATGACCAGCCTCGCTCCGGCCTGGCCGCCCGGCCCACCCAGCTTCGAGCGGGTGATCGTGGCGGCCGGCATCCTCGAGGACCCGTTCAGCGGCTCCACCCTGGAGATGAGACTGCCGACCCTGATCCGGCGGTTCGTGCATCGCTTCCGGCGGCGGCGGCCGGGAACGTCATTCCAGACCCTCGAGCACACCATGACGCTGCATGGCGCGCTCAAGCTGCTGCAGCTGCCCACCGCGCCCGGCCACCGGCTGACCTTGCCGGAGATTCGAGAGGCCTACCGCCAGCTGGCACTGGCTCACCATCCCGATTCGGGCGGCTCCGAGGAGACGATGCGGCGGCTGAACGAGGCCTACCAGCTGCTCAAGGAGCTCTACCGCACGCCCTGAGGCTGTCTCGCACGACTGGAATGGGACCACTCTCTGGACCAGCCTCGAATCCAGAATGCGACAGCAGGACGTGACTCCAGCGTGTCGCGGCACGAGGAGGTGAGCCTGGGGCGCACACGGGTCAGGGGTGCTTGCTCGCGGGATTCCGAACTGCCGGGCAGACAGGACAACCGGTAAATCCAAGGGTCCCGGCTCAGTCTGGCGGCTAGACCCGTGGCGTGTCTCATCCGGTCTGAGTGGGACATCTGAACCGCCTCCGGAGGCGCCGCTGATCCGCGCTCAAGGCTGGGAGTCAGGACCTGTTCTTCGCGCCCTGAAACGCTGACCCCCGGGCCGCAGACCCCTGGGCCGCTGTCCAGGAAGACGCCAATGATCTGTCCAGTCCAGCAACTCTGCTGTCAGAAGTGCTTTCGCAATGGGGTTTCATCGCCCTGCGTACCTGTGGTAGACACAGATACGCGGATGATCGGTTTCGGACGGGCAGACGGTGCAGGCACTGAGACACAGAGTCCTCGCGCACAGATGAAATCGCACGGATATGCCGTTTTGCTCACGGAACGGCGGACACCACAACACATCACTTGCTCGGGCGTCTCGGTCACGACGCGCAGGGAGTCCAGACAGGCAACCAGGGTGAGACCGGTGATGCCCGTTCACGATGCGCTCGCCAGCGGCATCACGTTCCATGCACCCTCCAGCGCATGGCGGCATGCCGTATCACGGCACCCGGCTGAGTCTCAGCACTGGCCCCGAGGCGCGTCTCATACGAGGCAGACCGGACGCCTGGGCAAGGTGCGTCAATCAGAACCGGCGTTAATCCGCAACGGTGGCGAGCAGCCAGTCAAAAACCCGGCCGACGCGAGGTCGACCGGGTCTGATGAGCATCGGTGATGCTGGAGACGGAGTTGCTGGAGACGGATGGACCTGAGACGTCAGGTTGGCGTCTGCATGCCCTGGATGAGGTAATCGAAGTAGGGAGAGGCCAGCGCGGCATCGTCGGTTCCGAGCAGGGCGAGAGCGGCCTCCCGCATGGTTCGCATCGCCTCCACCATGCCGGGCATCGGCACGCCGAGGCTGTTGTACATCTCCCGCGCTCCTTCCAGCCCGATCTTCTGGATCAGCTCGGTGCTGCCTGCGAGCACGCCATAGGTCACGAGCCGCAGATACCAGCTGTAATCGCGCAGGCACTGGGCGCGCTGCTTCTGGCCGTAGGCGTTGCCGCCGGGGGCGACGTAATCGGGCTTGCGGGCGAAGAGTTGCTTGGCCGCCTCATCGACGATCTTCTTCTCGTTCTCGGTGAGCACCCGGACCACAGCCAGCCGACGGGAGCCGCCGCTGAGGAAGTCGACCATGCTGCGGAGTTCACCGCTGCTGGGATAGCGCAGTTGATCATCCGCCTGGAGGATCAGGTCCCGAACGACGCTCATCACAGCGACCACACGCCCGCGCACTCTATCGACCCCGGCCAGTCCCCTCAGCTGCGCTGAGAAAGGTGTAACGGCCCTTTGCACGCCGTAGGGTCCCTGCAGAGGCGGTCGGTGGCCGATGGGCAGCGCAGGTGCAGCGGATCGGCAAGCCGCGCACGCCCTGGAGCCTGGAGGGCGACTCGAAGCGCTGGTCTGCGGTCTCTCTCACGACGGCAAGGGGGTGGTGCGCCACGGCGGTGAAGTGGTCTTCGTTCCGGGCGTCCTGCCGGGCGAGCGGGTGAAGCTCAGGCTGGAGCACCGCTCCCGCAGCCACTGGACGGCGAGCTGCACAGCCCTGCTCGAGGCGTCACCCGAGCGGCGCAGCCCCCCCTGCACCCTCGCCGAGCGCTGCGGTGGCTGCAGCATCCAGCACCTGGAGCGAGCCGCTCAGCAGCGCTGGAAGCGCCAGAAGGTGATTGACGCGCTGCGGCGCATCGGCCGGCTGGGTGAGGACTGTGAGCAGCTGGTGGCACCGACTCTCGCGGCAGGCGATGGCCTCGGCTACCGCAACCGGGCCGTGCTGCCCCTGGAGCGGGCCGCCGACGGCTCGCTGAGGGCCGGCTACTACGAGCCAGGCAGCCACCGGATCGTCGATCTCGACCATTGCCCGGTGCTCGATCAGCGCCTCGAGGCACTGATCGCACCGCTCAAACACGACCTGGAGCGCAGTGGCTGGCCGGTGGACCGTCACCTGGAGGCCGGCGGCGGTCTGCGCCACCTTGCCCTGCGGCTGGGTGTGCGCAGCGGCGAACGGCTGGTGACCCTGATCAGCAGCCATGCCCAGCTCCCCGGCCTGGAGGAGCTGGCAGGCCGCTGGCTGCAGCGCTGGCCGGAACTGGTGGGCGTGTGCCTGAATCTGCAGCCCCAGGCCACCAACACTCTGCTCGGCAGCACCACGGTGGCGGTGGCCGGCCGGGGCTGGGTGCTGGAGCGTTTCGCCGGGCTTGAGTTCGAGGTGGGGGCGGACACCTTCTTTCAGGTGAACACCACCCAGGCCGAGCTGGTGGTGCCCCTGCTCCAGACCGCCTTGGCAGGCCATGCCGACGGGCTGCTGATCGACGCCTACTGCGGCATCGGCACCTACGGCCTGCCCCTCGCCGCAGCCGGCTGGCAGGTGCTGGGCATCGAGCGCGGTACGGCTGCGGTCGCCCTGGCCCGGCGCAACGCCGACCGCAACAACCTGGCCGATGCCTGCCGGTTCCAGGAGGGGCCTGTGGCCCACCTGCTGGCCGAAGCCATCGGCAGCTGCCAGGCCCTGTTCGTGGACCCACCGCGCAAGGGCCTCGAGCCCGAGGTCCTGGCCTCGATCCGGGCGCAGCCGCCGGCCACCCTGCTCTATCTGAGCTGTGATCCCGCCACCCTGGCCCGCGATCTTGCCCAGCTCGCCGGTGCGGAGGCTCCGTACCGGCTGGAGCGCGTGCAGCCGATCGACTTCTTCCCCCAGACCAGTCACGTGGAGTGTCTGTCCGTGTTGCGGCTCAGCGGAGCTGGGCGCCCAGCTTCTGTTCCAGGGCCTGGCGGATGAGGCCGTGGGCCTTCTCCACCTCCTCTTCGGTGAGGGTGCGGGCGGCATCGCGGTAGCGCAGGCGGAAGGCCTGGCTGCACTGGCCGCGTGCCACCTGCTCGCCCTCATAGCGGTCAATCAGCTCGGCCTTCTCGAGCAGGGGTCGGCCCGCCTTGCGGATCACCCCCAGCAGCTCCGCCGAGCTGGTGCTGCTGGGCACCACCAGGGCCAGATCCCGTTCAGCCGCAGGCACCGTGGCGAAGGGCGCGAACGCGGGTTGCCAGCGGGTGCGGCGGGTGGCGGCAGTCAGCAGCGAGGCCAGCTCCAGCTGGAAGAGGTAGGTGGCGTCGCTGAGATCGCTGGATGCCGCTTCGGCGGGATGGAGCTGCCCGAACCAGCCGGCGGGGCGGCCCTCCACCACCAGTTCGGCTGCCCGTCCGGGGTGGAGCAGCCCAGGAGCAACCAGGCCGGAAGGGTCCAGCTGCCGGTCGTCCACAGGCAGCCTCAGGGAGCCGAGGGCCTGCTGCAGCACGCCGCGGGCGCGGTAGTAGTCCGGTGGAACCGACTTGCCGCTGCTGCTCCAGCGCTCGGAGCGCCGCTCGGCGCAGATCACCCCCACCAACAGGGTGCGGGCGTCACTGGCTCCCTCCCGGAACACCTGGCCGATCTCGAAGGCCCAGAAGCCCGGCTGGCCGCTCTGCAGGTTGCGGCGCGCCGCCGCCAGCAGCTCCTCGTGCAGGTTGTCGCGCAGATGGCCGTAATCGGCCAGGAGCGGGTTGGCCAGTGGGATGCGTCCCTCTCCCGCAGGCACCAGCGAGAAGCTGCAGGCCTCCTGCAGGCCGGCGTCGCAGAGGGCCCGGCGCAGCCGCCGCTCGGCCTCCTGCGCTGGCATCAGACCACCGGGCTCGATGGGATCGGGGAGATGGCTGGCGAACTGGTCGTAGCCCACAAGCCGTGCCACCTCCTCGATCAGATCCACCTCGCGGCGCAGATCCGTGCCCCGGGACGGTGGCACCTGCACCTGCCAGCCGTCCTCACTGGCCTCCACGTGGCAGCCGATGGCCTTCAGCGTGCCAGTGATGCGCCCGTCCTCCAGGTCGCACGGTTCACCGTCCACCAGCACAGGGCCCAGCAGGTTGTGCAGGGCATCGCGCCGCAGCGGAACGGGCTGCGCCGCCTCGGGCGCCCGGCGGTGCAGCCAGCGGGTCTGCACCGTGGCGCCGGCCAGGTCCCGCAGCAGCGCGCAGGCACGGTCGGCGGCGCCCAGGGTGGCCTCCACGGGCAGGCCCTTCTCGAAGCGGATGCTGGCCTCGGTGCGCAGCCCCACGCTGCGGGCCGACTGGCGCACCCGCTGGGCGGGGAAAACAGCGGCTTCCAGCCAGATCGCCGTGGTGCCCGCGTGCACGCCCTCCTCGCTGCCGCCCATCACCCCGGCCAGGGCGATGGGCCGGTCGGCGTAGGTGACCACGAGGGCGGCTTCATCCAGCTGGCGTTCCTCGCCGTCGAGTCCGGTGAAGCTCTCGCCGGAGCGTCCCTGCCTCAGACCGACCCTGGTGGGCATCACCAGGTTGGTGATGTCCACCACATTGTTGATGGGACGGATGCCGGCCTTCTCCAGGCGCCGCTGCAGCCACCTCGGCGAGGCCTCGACCTGGATTCCGGTGAGCGCGGTGAGGCTGAACAGCCCCCCCTCCTCCATCGCCGCCAGGGCATCGGCGGCGGCGCCGAGGGGCTCCGGGCTGCAGGTTGTCTCCACTGGCTCGAAGCGGGTGCGGCCGCCGCTGAGGGCCGCCACCTCCCGGGCGATGCCCTGCATCGACAGACCGTCCGGCCGGTTGGCGGTGATCGCCAGTTCCAGCACCTGGTCGTCGAGTCCCAGGCTGGGCCCCACGGGCGCTCCCAGGGGCGGCACCTCCTCCAGCAGCTCATCGAGAACGGCGATGCCACCGGACGTGTCGCTGAAGCCGAGCTCC
>JALOOQ010000137.1 GCA_025454305.1 Cyanobium sp. Prado107 | reverse complement strand
GATGTGACCCGCGAGCGCATCCGCCAGATCGAGGCCAAGGCCCTGCGCAAGCTGCGCCACCCCAACCGCAACGGCGTGCTCAAGGAGTACATCAAGTGAAGGCGTTCATCAAATGAGCGGCGGCCTGACGGCCCTGCGGGGTCTGCGCAGCGCCCCGGAGGATCTCGATGGCCCGGCCAAGGAGGTGCTCCGGGCTGAGCTGGCGCCCCTGCTGGCCTGCTGCGACTGGTTCACGGTGGGGGTGATGGCCCCCTCGGCAGAGGCTGCCGTGCGCTGCCTGCGGCAGCTGGAGGCGGCCCACGGCTGGAGCCCTCTGGAACTGGATCCGGCCTGCGAGGCCCTGGAGGCGATCGAGGGGCCGGTATTCCTCAAGGGCAACCAGACCAGCCGCCGCTTTCTGGTGCGGCGCGAAGCCGGTCTGGGCGTGGGCCTGCTGATCACCGGCCACAGCCCCGCCGATCCCGCTGCCGAGGACACCTGGGGCCCGCTGCCGCTGGACCTGTTCGCCGGGGCCGGCCTCCACTCCGCTCCAGCTTTGTGACAGTGCCTGCTGGGGGCGAGCGAGCGGCTCCTTAGGCTGGCCGGCTGTGAGCCGCCCGCCATGGCACCGACCCTGCGAATCGCCTCCCGCCGCAGCCAGCTGGCCATGGTGCAGACCCACTGGGTTCGCGATGAGCTGGCCAGGGCCCACCCCGGGCTGGAGATCAGCATCGAGGCGATGGCCACCCAGGGCGACAAGATCCTCGATGTGGCCCTGGCCAAGATCGGCGACAAGGGCCTGTTTACCAAGGAGCTGGAGGCCCAGATGCTGGTGGACCGGGCCGACATCGCCGTCCACAGCCTCAAGGACCTGCCCACCAACCTGCCCGAGGGGCTGATGCTCGGCTGCATCACCGAGCGGGAAGACCCGGCCGACGCCCTGGTGGTCCATGAGAAGCACAACGACAAGAGTTTGGCCACGCTGCCGGAAGGCTCGGTGGTGGGCACCAGCTCCCTGCGGCGGCTGGCCCAGCTGCGCCACCACTTCCCGCACCTCACCTTCAAGGATGTGCGCGGCAACGTCATCACCCGCCTCGAGAAGCTGGATGCCGGCGACTTCGACTGCCTGATCCTGGCCGCTGCAGGCCTCGGCCGCCTCGGCCTGGGCGAGCGCATCCACGAGCTGATCGACCCCTCGATCTCCCTGCACGCCGTGGGCCAGGGGGCCCTGGGCATCGAGTGCCGCCACGGCGATGCCGCCGTGCTCGAGCAGATCAAGGTGCTGGAGCACACCCCCACCGCCCGCCGCTGCCTGGCCGAGCGCGCTTTTCTCCGGGAGCTGGAGGGCGGCTGTCAGGTGCCGATCGGCGTGAACACCCGCTTCGAGGGCGAGGGTGAGGAGGCCGAACTGGTGCTCACCGGCATGGTGGCCAGCCTCGATGGCCTCCGCCTGATCCGCGACGAGGCCCGCGGCCCCCAGGGCGATCCCGAGGCGATCGGCATCGCCCTCGCCCATCGGCTGCGGGAGCAGGGGGCCGGCGAGATCCTGGAGGAGATCTTTGCCAGCGTTCGGCCCGAGGCCTGATCCGGCCACCGGGCCTGAAGCACCGGCCGCCGATCCGGGCAGCCTGCCGTTCCAGTGGAGCCTGCTGGCCTGGGCGGCGCTGCTGGGCCTGCTCACCGGCCTGGCGGTGGTGGCCTTCCACGAGCTGGTGGGGCTGATCAACGGCGCCCTGTTCGGTCCGTTCGTGGAAGCCCTGCTCACGCTGGGGCGGACGCAGCCGTCCCCCGCACCACCCCCGCTGCCGCCGCCGGAACAGAGCACACCGCTCACCGTTCTGCTCCAGATCGGACTGGGCGGCCTGGGTTATCTGCCGCCGCCGCCTGCCCTGCCGGACCTGCCGTTGCCGGCCTCCGCGCTTCCTGACTGGCTCCAGCTCTGGCCGGTGCTGGTGGTGCCGTGTCTGGGGGGACTGGTGGTCGGCGTGCTGCGCCGCTGGAGCCCCGATCCGGGCCCCGGGCTGCCCAGCCTGATGGCGATGGCGGACGGGGCAGCGCCTGCCGCGCCCCGGCTGCCGTTCCAGCGGCTGCTGGCGGCTTCGGTGAGCCTGGGCAGCGGCGCCTCCCTCGGCCCGGAGGGCCCCAGTGTGGAGAGCGGCGGCAATGTGGGCCTCTGGCTGGCCCTGCGGGCCCGCCTTGCCCCCCAGAGCCAGAAGGCGCTGGTGGCCGCCGGGGTGGCGGCCGGTCTGGCGGCCGGCTTCAAGGCGCCGATCGCCGGGGTGTTCTTCGCCTTCGAAGGCAGCTTCAGCACGATTCAGGGACGACCCAGCCTGCGGGCGGTGCTGGTGGCGGCCGTGAGCGCCACCCTGGTAACCCAGCTGCTGCTGGGCGAGGCGCCGATCCTGCGCTTGCCCGCCTATGAGGTGCGCTCTCTCCTGGAGCTGCCCCTCTACCTGGGGCTGGGTCTGCTGGCCAGCGGTCTGTCACTGCTGTTGCTGCAGGCGCTGGCGCTGGGCCGCAGTGCCCCCCTGCAGCGCCGGCTGGCGGCGCTGCCCCCCGGCGTCGGCACCGCCCTGGGTGGCGCCCTGGTGGGGGTGCTGGCTCTGGCGTTTCCCCAGGTGCTGGGGGTGGGATACGACACCATTGAGGCCCTGCTGGGGCGGGATGGCGGCGTGCCTCTGCTGGCCCTGCTGCTGCTGCTGGGCGCCAAGTTGCTGGCCACCGCCATCAGTTCCGCCACCGGCTTCGTGGGCGGCGGCTTCGCTCCGGCCCTGGTGCTGGGGGCGGTTCTGGGCAACTGCTACGGCCAGCTGCTCGGAGAGGGCGGCCTGGGGCTGTCGGTGGCGGAACCTCCCGCCTACGCCATGGTGGGCATGGCGGCGGTGCTCGCCGGCAGCGCCAGGGCACCGCTCACGGCGCTGCTGCTGCTGTTCGAGCTCACCCGCGACATCCGCATCGTGCTGCCCCTGATGGCCGCAGCTGGGCTCAGCGCGGCTCTGGTGGAACGCTGGCAGGGGCTCAGCGACCCAGGCCTGCTGGGCCCTGATGAGGTTGAGGAGCGGCGGCGGCGCCAGCTGGCTGCGGTGCCCCTGGCGGAGGCCCTGGAGCCCGAGCGGCCGCTGGTTCTGCCCGGCGACTGCCCCGCGCTGGAGGCCCTCGATCGCCTGATGGAGTCCCGCGGCCACTGTCTGCTGGTGAGCGAGGGGTCCAGCGTGGTCGCCCTGGTGACCCTTCCCGACCTTCAGCGCCTGCTCTCGGCCCGGGACGACGGGCCCACGTCCTGCATCCAGGTGGGTGACTGCCGTCGGTCGGAGCTGATCTGGTTGCCCCTGGCCGCCCATCTGGTGCAGCTCGAGGATCAACTGCGCCCCAGCGGTCTTCGCCAGCTGCCGGTGTTCGATCTGCCCGCCACGGGGGTGCCGGTGCTGCCCCATGGCGTTCCGGGGGGTGGTCTGCCGGTGAGTGCCCTGTGCGGACTGGCCAGCCGCGATGGCCTGGCGCGGGCCCTGGCCCGCCGGATCAGCAGGAGCCCGGATTGAGAGCGGCGAAGTGGGAGGGGTGCAGCAGCGCTTCGGCCACCGGATCGGTCTGCTGCAGGCGATCCACCAGCCGCTGCAGGTCGATGGCGGAGAGCTCGCCATCGCTGGACCACTTCAGCACCGTGCTGGGGGTGGCGACCGTGCTGGGAGTGGCGGTTCCCTCGTGCTGCTGGGGTCGGTCGCTGACCATGCCGAAGCGGTGCTGGGCGTTGAAGCGGCAAAGCTAAGGGCTGATGGGCTCTTCAGCACCACCCGAGCCGCGGAGTGCAGAAAGTCTTCCGGGTTGTGAAACAAACAGGATGGATTCAGGGGCCGGATCCCCTCCTCCGGCTCAGGGTTTGACGATCACCGGGGTGCCCACCTCCACCTGATCGAACAGTTGGCGTACGTGCGGGGTGAGCATGCGCACGCAGCCGTTGGACACCGCTGCCCGGGAGGTGACGGTCCAGGACCAGGCGTCGGGGGTGCCGTGGATGCCGAACTGGTTGAGGCCGCTCTGCTTGAAGCCGATCCAGCGATCGCCCAGCGGCGCCTGGGGACCGACCTTGTTGGTCACCTTGCCGCTGGAGGTGCTCTGGTAGATGGGGTTCACCACCTTGTTCTCCACCGCGAAGCGGCCCGTGGGCGTGGGGGTGCGCGGGTCGCCGATGGCCACCGGCCAGCTGCCCAGCACCTTGCCCTGCTCCACCAGGGAGATCTGGCGCCGGCCGAGTTCCAGAACGATCTCCCGGGTGAGCACCGCGGGCGGGACGGGGGCGGCGGCGGTTTCCTCGGCCGGCGGTGGTTCCGCCGCTGCCGGGGGGTCGTTTGCGGCCTGAACCCCGGAGCCGGCAGCCGTCAGCGCAGCGCCCAGGAGTGCTGCCATCAGCGCCGTTCGCGGCCGCTGGAGAGGTCGCTGGGGCAGGAGGCGGGGATACCGGAGGGTCATGGCTGCAGCGGTGTTGGGAGCGGACGTCAGGCGGCGAATCCGTCCACCAGTTTCGGGTCGATCTCGCTGTTGTAGCGGGCCTCGCAGGTCTTGATCACCCGCACGGCCTCGTCCGTTTCGAAGAAGCCGTTCACGCGGCAGGTGCCGGGCTTCTTGAGGTCCTTGTAGTGCTCCCAGTAGTACTGGGTTTCCCTGACCCACTGCTCACCGAGCTGGGTGTAGCTGGTGATGTGATCCATGCGCTTGTCGTCGGCCAGCACGGCGATCACCTTGTCGTCCACCTCGCCGCCGTCGTCGAACTTCATGATGCCGATGATGCGGGCCTCCACCAGCGAGCCGGGGATCAGCGGTTCGGTCACGCCCACGATCTCGATGTCGAGGGGGTCGCCGTCCTCGTCCCAGGTGCGGGGGATGCAGCCGTAGGCGAAGGGGTAGGCCAGGGACGAGTAGCCGACGCGGTCGAGCTTGAGGTGGCCCGTTTCGGTGATCAGCTCGTACTTGTTGATCGTCATCGAGTTGAGTTCGACGATCGCGTTCAGCCGCAGTTCCGCTTCATCGGCGAAGGCCGGCAGCACGTGCAGCAGGTTGAGCATCGTGCGGCTCGGGGCGTGGTCGATGTTCGCCATGAAGCGGGGGGTGGGGCGCGGCGCATCCTAAGGAGCCTGCCGCCGTGGGCCCGCGGCGCTCAGGCGGCCTCGAGCAGCCGGTTCACCTTCCTCTCCAGGTAACCCAGAAACGGCTCGGCGCTGAGGGGGCTGCCGCTCACCCGCTCCACCACCTCCTCGCCGTTGACGCTGCGGCCCAGGGGCCAGACGTGCCGCGCCAGCCACTCCTGCAGCACCGCCTCCTCGCCGGCGGCCACATGCGTGTCGATGGCGCCGATCTCGGTTTCCAGCGCCTCGGTCAGCTGGGCGCTGATCAGGTGCCCGAGGGCATAGGAGGGGAAGTAGCCGAACAGCCCCTCGGCCCAGTGGATGTCCTGCAGGCAGCCCTCGGCGTCGCTGGCCGGCTGGATGCCGAGCAGCTCCCGCAGGCGGCGGTTCCAGACCTGTGGGAGCTCGGCCACCGGCATGTCCTGCTCCAGCAGCGCCAGCTCCAGCTCGAAGCGCAGCACGATGTGCAGGCAGTAGCTCAGCTCGTCGGCCTCCACCCGGATCGGTCCGGGCCGCAGG
>JALOOQ010000136.1 GCA_025454305.1 Cyanobium sp. Prado107 | reverse complement strand
GGCGCGGATCGGGCGCAGCGCGGGGCGGCGGCTGAGGGGCGGGGGCGGGGGGGCGGGGGCCGTGGTGCGCAGCGCCGTGGCGGCCCAGGCCCGCGCCGCCGCCGAGGGTCCCGCGCCCCTGCTGGTGGTGGTGCCCACCCTGGAGGAGGCGGGCCGCTGGGCGGCGCTGCTGGAGCTGATGGGCTGGCGCAGCTGTCAGCTCTACCCCACCAGCGAGGGCAGCCCCTACGAGCCCTTCGATCCCACCAGCGAGATCACCTGGGGCCAGCTGCAGGTGCTCAGCGAACTGCTGGATCTGCCGGGTGAGGCCGCTGGCCAGGCCCTGGCGATCGTGGCCACCGAACGGGCCCTGCAGCCCCACCTGCCGCCGCCCAACGCACTGCAGGAGCAATGCCTGAGCCTGCGCAGGGGCGACAGCCTGGATCTCGAGCAGCTGGGCGAGACGCTGACGCGCCTGGGCTACGAGCGGGTGAGCACGATCGAGCAGGAGGGCAGCTGGAGCCGCCGCGGCGACATCGTCGACGTGTTTCCGGTGAGCAGCGAGCTCCCCGTGAGGCTGGAGTTCTTCGGCGAGGAGCTGGAGAAGCTGCGGGAGTTCGACCCCGCCACCCAGCGCTCGCTCGATTCGATCGAGGTGGTGCGGCTCACCCCCAGCGGCTATGGGCCCCTGATCGCCAGTGCCCTGCGCCAGGCCATGCCCGAGGGCCTGGAACAGCTGCTCAGCCCTGAGGCCCTCGAGCAGCTGCTGGAGGGCGGCACGCCCGAGGGGCTGCGGCGGCTGATGGGCCTGGCCTGGAACCGGCCCGCCTCCCTGCTCGACTATCTGCCCGCCGCCACCCTGGTGGCGATCGATGAGCGGCGCGCCTGTCTGGCCCACGGCCAGCAGTGGTTCGACCACGTGGTGGAGCACCACGCCGAAACGGAAGCTGAACTGGGTCTCGAACCAGGCATCACCCTGCCGCCGGTACAGCACCGCCCGCCGGCCGACACGCTGGCGGAAGCCAGCGAGGCCTTCGCCGGCTTCGACCTGGCCGAGCTGCACGAGAGCGACGGGCACGCCAACAGCTTCGATCTGGCCAGCCGGCCGGTGCCGGCCTACCCCAACGCCTTCGGCAGGCTGGCCGAACTGATCAAGGGTTTCCAGAAGGACAGGGCGGCGGTGTGGCTGCTGTCCGCCCAGCCCAGCCGGGCGGTGGCGCTGCTGGAGGAGCACGACTGCGTCAGCCGCTTCGTCCCCAACCCCGGCGACACCCCGGCGATCGAACGGCTGCTGGAGCAGGCCACGCCGGTGGCCCTCAAGAGCCGGGGCACCGCCGAGCTCGAGGGCCTGCACCTGGGAGTTCTTCGGCCAGCACGCCCTGGCCGCCACCGGCTACGTGCGCCGCCGCCGCAAGGCCGCCAGCCGCACGGTGGACCCCAACAAGATGCGGCCGGGCGATTTCGTGGTGCACCGCAACCACGGCATCGGCAAATTCATCAAGCTCGAAAAGCTGGCGATCGGCGGCGAATCCAGGGACTACCTGGTGGTGCAGTACGCCGACGGCCTGCTCCGGGTGGCCGCCGACCAGCTGGGCAGCCTGGGCCGCTACCGCGCCACCGGCGACACCCCGCCCGAGCTCAACCGCATGGGCGGCACCGCCTGGACCCGGGCCAAGGAGCGGGCCAGGAAGGCGATCCGCAAGGTGGCGGTGGATCTGGTGAAGCTCTACGCCGAGCGCCACAAGGCACCGGGCTTCGCCTATCCCCCCGACGGCCCCTGGCAGAGCGAACTCGAGGACTCCTTCCCCTACGAGCCCACACCGGATCAGGTGAAGGCGATCGCCGATGTGAAGCGCGACATGGAGCAGCCCTCACCGATGGACCGGCTGGTGTGCGGCGACGTGGGCTTCGGCAAGACCGAGGTGGCGATCCGGGCCATTTTCAAGGCCGTGACCGCCGGCAGGCAGGTGGCGATGCTGGCGCCCACCACGGTGCTGGCCCAGCAGCACTGGCGCTCGCTCTCCGAGCGCTTCGCGCCGTATCCGGTGAAGGTGAGCCTGCTCAACCGCTTCCGCACCGCCGGCGAGCGCAAGACGATCCTCGAGGGCCTCGCCTCCGGCGCCGTCGATGTGGTGGTGGGCACCCACCAGCTGCTCTCCAAGGGCACCGCCTTCAGGCAGCTGGGCCTGCTGGTGGTGGATGAGGAGCAGCGCTTCGGCGTGAACCAGAAGGAGAAGATCAAGGCGCTGCGCAAGGACGTGGACGTGCTGACGCTCTCCGCCACGCCGATTCCGCGCACGCTCTACATGAGCCTCTCGGGCGTGCGCGAGATGAGCCTGATCACCACGCCCCCCCCGCTGCGCCGGCCGATCAAGACCCACCTGGCCGGGCTCGACGAGGAGGCGGTGCGCAGCGCCATCCGCCAGGAGCTCGACCGCGGCGGCCAGGTGTTCTACGTGGTGCCGCGGGTGGAGGGGATCGAGGAGGTGGCCGAGCGGCTGCGGCTGATGATTCCGGGCCTGAAGCTGCTGGTGGCCCACGGCCAGATGGCGGAGGGGGAGCTGGAGAGCGCCATGGTGGCCTTCAACGCCGGCGAGGCCGACCTGATGCTCTGCACCACGATCGTGGAGAGCGGCCTGGACATCCCGCGGGTGAACACGATCCTGATCGAGGACGCCCACAGGTTCGGCCTGGCCCAGCTGTATCAGCTGCGCGGCCGGGTGGGCCGCAGCGGCGTCCAGGCCCATGCCTGGCTCTTCTATCCCGGCGATGCCTCCCTGAGCGAGGCGGCGCGGCAGCGGCTGCGGGCGATCCAGGAATTCGCCCAGCTGGGGTCCGGCTACCAGCTGGCCATGCGCGACATGGAGATCCGCGGTGTGGGCAACCTGCTCGGGGTGGAGCAGAGCGGCCAGATGGAGGCCATCGGCTTCGACCTCTACATGGAGATGCTGCAGGAGTGCCTGGCGGAGATCCAGGGCCAGGACATCCCGGCGGTTGAGGACACCCAGATCGATCTGCCGATCACCGCCTTCATCCCCGGCGACTGGATTGCCGACAACGACGAGAAGATGGCCGCCTACCGCGCCGCCGCCGAGTGCGGCAGCCCCGAGGCCCTGCTGCAGCTGGCGGCCGACTGGGTGGACCGCTACGGCGCCCTGCCGGCGCCGGTGATCGCCCTGCTGCAGCTGATGGAGCTCAAACTGCTGGCCAGACGCTGCGGCTTCTCGCGCATCAGGCCGGAGAAACCCAACATCGCCCTGGAAACGCCGATGGAGGAGCCCGCCTTCCGCCTCCTCCGCCAGGGCCTGCCCCAGCACCTGCACGGGCGGCTGGTGTACCAGGCCGGATCGGGCACCACCGCCAAGGTGCTGGCCCGCGGCCTGGGGGTGCTGCCGGTGGAGAAGCAGGTGGAGGAGCTCAAGGGCTGGCTGGAGCAGATGGCGGCCCAGATCCCCGGTGCCGACGGGCTCAGCGAAGCGCGGCGAACGGAGCAGGAGGAGGCACGGAACGCGGCCGTTCTGGCGGTGTAGGCACCCGGAACGGCAAAAGTTCGTTACACTTGTGAGAACATTCGTAAAGCACCAGCGGAGCGGCAGGCATGGGTGAGCTGATCGAGGTGGGCCGCTCGTCCGGCGGGGCGCTGCCCCTGGTGTCCACCCTGGTCAGTGTGCTGGCCCTCGGCATCTACGCCCTGCTGCAGGGCGACGGCCGCAACGACGACGACGATTCCGGACCCGGTGGCGGCCTGATGCAGCCGGTGGCCTGATCCCGCAGCCCATGGGTGGAGGGCTCAGGTCTTGCCCACATTGCCCATGGACTGGTACTGGCTGTAGGCCCTGGGAGCCAGCACCAGAAACAGCCACCACCACAGCAGCACCGCCGCTGCGGCGGGACCTGTGAGCCACCAGCGGTGCCAGATCAACCAGCTGGAGCCGATCCCCAGCACGCCCGTGAGCAGGATGGTCCAGGGCTGACACCACCAGGGCTTGAGGTCCCAGAGCGAATCGCTTGGGGTGGGTCCTGGGCTCGGGGCTGTCGGTGCCGGCTCCGGTGCTGGGTCGAGGTCCGGCTCGGGACGATCCGGCTGGTTCAAGCTCAGCGGGGCATGGTGGCGTCCGCCCGGGGCAGGGCCGAGGGCAGGTTTGCGCTGCCGGGCCTGTAGCCGCGGCCGGGGGTGCTGGCGCTCTGCAGCTTCTTCACCAGGGTGGTCTCGGCCACCCGGTACTGGCTGTCGCGGCGGGTGCCGATGTCCTCGAGCTTGAGGCGCTGGGCCTCCTGCTCGCTCATCTTCACCTGCACGTCGGGCTCGATGCCGTGCTTGTTGATGTCACGCCCGCTCGGGGTGAGGTAGCGGGCGATCGTCACGGTCATGCCGCTGCCGTCGGAGAGGCTGCGCACCGACTGCACCAGACCCTTGCCGAAGGTCTTCTGGCCCACCAGAACGGCGCGGTCGTTGTCCTGCAGGGCCCCGGAGAGGATCTCGCTGGCGCTGGCGGATCCCTCGTTCACCAGCACCACGATGGGCCGCTCAGTGAGGGCGCGGCCGTTGGCCCGCTGCACGTCGGTGATGCCCCGGCGGGTCTGGGTGGACACGATCGTGCCCTCGTTCAGCAGCTGGCGGGCGATCTCCACGCTGGCCATGAGCAGACCACCGGGATTGCTGCGCAGGTCGAGCACATAGCCGGCCACGTCCTCCTTCTCCAGCTCGCGCAGGGCCGCACGCATGTCCTTGGTGGCGTTGGCGTTGAACTGCTTGAGACGGACGTAGCCGATCCTGGTGCCGTCGGGGGCCACGTTGATCTGGTGATCCACCGCGTGCAGTTCGATCAGCTCGCGGGTGAGGGCCACCTCCAGGCTCTGGTTGTCGCGGCGCAGCGAGAGGTTCACCGTGGTGCCCACCTTGCCGCGGATCAGCCGCACCGCGTCCTCGGTGCTCATGCCCTTGGTGCTCTTGCCGTCGATGGCGGTGATCACGTCCTTGGGCTGCACGCCGGCCCGGGAGGCGGGTGAGCCCTTGATCGGGGCCACCACCACCAGCTCCTTGGTGTCCTTGTCGAGGCTCAGCTGGATCCCCACCCCGGAGAGTTCCCCGGAGGTGTCGATCTGCATCTCCCTGAACTCCCGCGGGTCGAGGAAGCGGGTGTAGGGGTCGTCCAGGGTGGCGAGCATGCCGCGGATCGCCTCGTGGGCGTCCTTGGGCGAGGCATAGCTGCGGGCCAGCACGTCACGGCGCAGGTCACGCCACTGCTCGGCCGTGTACTTGCCGTTGATGTCCAGGTAGTCGCGGAAGACGATCTGCCAGGTCTGGTCGATCACCTCCTTGGGACTGTCCAGGATGCGGGGGCTGCCCGTGGACGGGGCCACCACCTCCCGGGCCATCACCGCGGTGGCGGCACAGGCGCCCAGTCCGACGAACACCACCAGACCGCTGCGCATCCTGGCCATTGCTGAGGACCCCGGTGGCCCGTGAGAGTGACTTCAAGGTAGCGCTCCCGGGCGGGAGACCCCGGGGGCTGTGGGCGATTCCGTGCCTCGTTCGGGTGCCTCAGGGGTCCACCCAGCGGCCGTCCTCCTTGATCAGGGCGATCAGGGCCTCCACACCTTCGGCCTCCGGCACCCGCCGGATCTCCTCGCGGCCCCGGTAGAGGGAGATGGTGCCGGGGGTCTTGCCCACGTAGCCGTAATCGGCGTCGGCCATCTCGCCGGGCCCGTTGACGATGCAGCCCATCACGGCGATGTCCAGCCCCGTCAGGTGGGCGGTGGCGCCGCGCACCCGGTGCAGCACCTCCTCGAGGTTGAACAGGGTGCGGCCGCAGCTGGGGCAGGCCACGTACTCCACCATCGTCTTGCGCAGCCCCAGGGCCTGCAGGATCGAGTAGCACACCGGGATCTCCTTCTCCGGCGCCTCGGTAAGCGAGACGCGGATCGTGTCGCCGATGCCCTCGGCCAGCAGGGGGGCGATGCCGGCGGTGCTCTTGATGCGGCCGTAGTCGCCGTCGCCGGCCTCGGTGACGCCCAGGTGCAGGGGGTAGTGGAACCCCTCCGCGTCCATGCGGTCGGCCATCATCCGGTAGGCGGCCATCATCACCGGCGCCCGCGAGGCCTTCATCGACACCACGATGTTGTGGAAGTCGAGGCGATCGCAGATGTGGATGAACTCCATGGCGCTCTCCACCATCCCCAGGGGCGTGTCGCCGTAGCGGAACAGCATCCGCTCCGCCAGCGAACCGTGGTTCACGCCGATGCGCAGGGCCTTGTCCTGCTCCTTGAGCACTTTCACCAGCGGCTCGAAGGTCTCGGTGATGCGCTCGCCGATGGCGGCGATCTCCGCGTCGCTGAATTCGGTGCGGTTGGGATCGGGCTTGTCGAACACGAACAGGCCCGGGTTGATGCGCACCTTGTCGACGTGCTTCACCACCTCCAGGGCGATCTTCATGCCGTTGTGGTGCACGTCGGCCACCAGGGGCACAGGCCGGTAGGTGCTCTCCAGGCGCTGGCGGATCTCGCCCATGGCCTTGGCATGGGCCAGCGACGGCACCGTGACCCGCACGATCTCGCAGCCGGCCTCGTGCAGGCGGCGGATGCCGGCAGTGGCCCCCTCGATGTCGAGGGTGTCCTCGTTGATCATCGACTGCACCACCACCGGGTGGTCGCTGCCGATCCAGATGTCGCCCACCCGCACACTGCGGGTCTTGCGGCGCCGGATCAGGGTGTCGTAACGGGGGTTGCTGGCCCAGTCGGGAGGAAGGGGCTGGCCTGTGCCGGTGAGCTGGAGGGAGCTGGGGGCCTGGGCGGCAGTCATCTTGGCGGCGGTGCCTAAGAAAACTAAACCATCCTGCCACATGGCTAGAAGCCTTGTGAGCGGGCCTTGACTCAACTTTTCTGGAAGTAAAGTTTTTGTTAGTTTATACGTAAAACCAGCCATGCCTGGAACCCGGCGGCCTAAAGGATACAAGACAATGTGTTTTCTAGGAGTACTTGTCAATACCCTGTCTTTCAGCTTCACTCCCTGGAGCGGCGGGCTTTTTGACGCTTCTTTCGAAGAGGTGCGGCAGCTTGGAGAAGCAGGCTGGCAAAAGGGTCTCAGTCTGATTTAC
>JALOOQ010000025.1 GCA_025454305.1 Cyanobium sp. Prado107 | reverse complement strand
CCGCCACGCCAACTTCGCCGGCGCCAACCTCCACGGGGCCATCCTCACCCAGGCGGCCTTCCCCGAGGCCGACTTCAGCGGCGCCGATCTCAGCGACGTGCTGATGGACAAGGTGGACTTCTCCGGTGCCGACTTCACCGGCGCGGTGCTCACCGGTGTGATCGCCTCGGGCAGCAACTTCAGCGGCGCCACGGTGACCGGCGCCGACTTCAGCGAGGCCCTCATCGATCGGGCCGACCAGCTGCAGCTCTGCCGTGAGGCCGAGGGCACCAATCCCCGCACCGGCGCCGACACCAGGCTCAGCCTGGGCTGCTGAGACCTGGAGGCCGAGTGGATTCTGATGCCGCAGGCCGCCACCCAGGCTTGGCTCCATGAAGACCGATTGCCGATCATCTCCTCCATCGAGGATGGACAAGAGGATGCCGCCGCATCACATGCCGCATCACATGTTGAAGGGCATTCACATGTTGAGAATGCCGATGCTGTTGCACCCAGACAGCGTCAATGCAGAGCATGGATGAGCCGGAGAGATGGCGGTGACACTGACAAGGACGTAGACTGCGCCAATGTTGCCCTTTTCCTGCCGGCTAAACGCGATTTCCAGTCAACGGTGTAAAGCCTGAATTCCTTCTGCCAACCAATGGCCCACCCGGGGCATGCTCAACCTGCATGACATCCTGATCGCATTCAGCCTGGGGCTGTCGCTGCTTGCCGCGCTGTTCATCTGCCGCAAGCGCAGACTGCCACCGATCCCTGTGCGTCTACCCAGTGCGGCAATTCTGATCTGGCTGGTCATCAGAAGCATCCCCACGCAGCTGGTCACAGCGGAGCTGCGTCCCTGGCTGGAGATGGCAGTGATCCTCAGCTGCTTCTATGCCATCCTGCAACTGGTGGTCTGGCTCACGCTGGAGCTCCCGAGCGTCTGGTCCTGGTGGCCCCGCCCAGCCAAGATCCTCAAGGATCTCGGCATGTTGACGCTCGCCACCATCATCACCGTGGTGGTCATTCAGGAACAGGCTCGCATCAATGTTGTCGGCCTGGTGACCACATCAGCCATCCTCACTGCCGTGATCGGCCTGGCTGCACAGGAATCCCTCAAAGACTTCTTTGCGGGCATTGTGCTGCAGATTGATTCACCTTTCCAGGAAGGCGACTTCATCACCTCAGGCGGCGAGATCGAAGGCTGGGTCGTTTCGCTTACCTTGATGAGCACACGCCTCCAGCATGTTCATGGTGGCTTGATCACACTTCCCAACAGCAGACTGTGGAATGCCGATACAGAGATTCATCGTTTCGGTCCGCGCGGACCGATTGCCCGGGAGATCCATCTCAATCTCGACCTGACGCTTCCTCCTGAGCGCGCGACGGAGCTCTTGATTCAGGTGGCCCGAAGGCATCCGCTTGTACTGCGCGATCCTGAACCCACGGCATTCGTCTATGCCTACGCCGATCACGCCATCACCTACGAGTTGGAGGTGTGGCAGGAGGACCCCACTGACAATGGTTTTGATGTTCTGCGGGGCCAGCTTCTCTCCCAGATCTGGTACGCACTCGAACGGCAAGGCGGAAGGCTGCCCTACCCCATCCGCGAACTGAGGCCGAAGCGGCTGCCTGCTTCCTCCACCAGGGACGCCGCCGGTTACGACGCCCAGGCCCGCATGAATCTATTGGCACAGAATGTGCTGTTCGGCCACCTCAGTGCTGCCCAACTCCAGCAGATCGCCCCTCTGACCCGCTGTGTTCGATTTGCGACTGGCGAGGCCGTGGTCCTCGAAGGAGAGCAGGGTGATGCCCTCTATCAGTTGGTCGAGGGCAGGGTGGAGGTGCTCAAGTTGATCGATGAAGGGGTTGAGAAAAAGGTGGCCGAACTGGATCCAGGTGCAATCTTCGGAGAAGGCAGCGCCTTCACTGGAGAACCACGCAGTGCCACCGTGCGGGCACTGGAGGAATGCGTACTGCTGGAGGTGGAACGCGGCGATCTCCGAGCACTTCTTGAAGAGAATCCAAACCTTGTTGAACGCCTGGCTAAATTGATGAACGACAGGCGCGCCCATCTCAGCGACTTGAGCCGTGAGAAGAAAGAAGCCCAGGTGAATGAATTGGTGCAGAAGATGCTTCAGATCTTCTCAACTCTGACGGGCAGTGAATCCTAGAGACCTGGCTGATTCATTGAGCGATCCAGCCATCCTCGCAACTTGCCAGGATTCAGCAATCCAGCGGGGTCATGATCCGCCTTGGCCGCCACCTGATCGGCATCGACCACCCCAAGGCCGCCGTCTTCGACGGTGAAGACATGGGGATTGAAGATCAAGGCCCCCAGCTGGCAGCAGTGCTGCAGCAGGTCCGCCAAGGTCTGAGGTCCCTGCCAGCGCAGCAGCGGCAGGGCGGCCAGCCGCGCCGCCCCTTGCTGGCGCACGGCCTCCAGATGCCAGAGCAGGTCGTCGCCCCAGCGCTGGCGCAGGGCCTCCAGGCAGGGGGCCGGTGGATCGGGCAGCAGCAGTTGCAGGTAGGTCCAGCCGCTCACCTGGGCACGCCAGTGCAGGGTGGTGTGGTTCCAGCACAGCTCCCGCAGGGGGAGCCCGCGGCCGGTGCCCTGGGGGGCCTGCCACACCAGGGTGCCGCCACGCTCCGCGAGCCAGGCGGGCAGGGCCTCGAGAGCATCGGGACCGGCCAGCAGCAGCAGGCGGTGCTCGCCCGCCGCCGCTGCCGGGCAGCCGGCCGGCCAGGGGGAGCGCTCGGCGATCGGGGCCTCCAGCAGGGTGAGGCCATTGAGCAGGAAGGCCGTGGCCGGCAGGGTGCGTGCCGTCTCCAGAGCCAGCTCCCAGCGCGCGAAGCCCACCACCAGTTGCTCCCACGCCACCGCCTCGGTGGTGGGCAGCCGCAGGGCGGTGAGGATGCCGTTGGTGCCGTACGCATGGTTGAGCGGGGCACTGGCGGCCGCATCCAGGCGCAGCAGCCGCGGTTCGGGCTCCACCGTCACCACCTCCAGCCCCAGCAGGTTGCCGGGATCGCGCAGGAAGCCCCAGCGCAGCGAGCCGATACCGCCCGATCCACCGGCGATGAAGCCGCCGATGGTGGCGCTGCGCCAGGTGCTGGGCAGCAGCCGCAGAGCACGGCCATGGGGGGCCAGCTCCTGGTCGATGGCGGCCATCACGGCGCCGGCCTCCACCTCGATCACGCCGCTGGCGGGCTCCAGGTGGCGCAGCCGCTTCAGTCCGGTGAGCTCCAGCACCAGTCCGCCGGCCAGGGGCACGCACTGGCCGTAGTTGCCCGTGCCGGCCCCGCGCACCGTGAGGGGAACGCCGTGCCGGGCGCAGGCCCCGGCCACCCGACGCACCTGCTCCACGCTGACGGCCCGCGCCGCCAGCTGGCCCCGCATGCCGGCGAAGCGCTGCAGCAGCACCGGCGAGTAGTCGTGGAAGTCGCGCGAGAGGCGCTCCAGCTCAGCGGCCTCGGCAGCCGTCACCAGCCTCAGGCCTGGATCCAGCCGCCGCAGGTCTTCGGCCAGCGCATCGATCCGGGCATCGCTGGCAACGGGTTCCATGGCGGCGGGAAGGTTCAGCCCATGCTGGCGGCCGGCAGCAGCACCGCGGCCTGCTGCAGGGCCGGGGGTGGCAGACAGCGGCCGTCGCGGAGCACCAGGCGCTGGGGGGTGCGCGCCAGCAGCTCCGGCCAGCTGCCCGCGTCCAGCAGCACCAGATCGGCGGGTCCGCCCTCGCGCACCAGCCCGTCCCACTCCAGCCCCAGCAGCCGCGCCGGAGCGGTGGTGAACGGAGCCAGCCCCTGGCGCCGCGCCGGCCAGAGATGGCTGGTGAGCGGCGCCAGCCGCAGCAGCTCGATCGGGTCGAAGTCGCCGCCCGGATACCAGGGATCCTGCACGTTGTCGCCCCCCACCGCCACCAGCACCCCGGCCCGCTGCAGGCTGCGGATCGGCGCCTGCACCCGCAGCCATGGCGTGCGCTCCGGCCGCCGGCCCAGCAGCCAGAGGTTGGTGAGCGGCAGCGCCACCACCGCGATGCCGGCCGCCGCCACGCGCTCCGCCAGCCGCTCGAGCCGCCGCGGCCCCAGCAGGGCGAGGCTGGCGGCATGGCTGCAGGTGATCGGCACGCCGCTGCGCAGGTCGGTGGCCACCGCGCTCACCAGATCCACCCCCCGGCCGGGCTGCTCCTCAGCCTCGTCCACGTGCAGATCCACCCCGGTGCCCAGCCGCTCAGCGAGGCCCAGAAGCGTGGCCAGGGCATCGTGATCGGAGCGCAGGTGCCCATAGGGCGGGCCCAGCACGCCCCCGAGCCAGCCGCCCTGATCCGCCACCCAGCGCGCCAGCTCCTCCCCCTCGGCGCTGCTCCAGTGGACCAGGGGCACCAGCGCCACCAGCTGCAGATGCACCCGCCCGCTCCAGCGCTCGCGCAGCTCCACCAGCGCCTCCCAGCTGGGCCGGGCCGCCGCCCCGCCGCTGTCGATGTGGCTGCGGATGGCCCGCAGACCGTGACGCCAGGCCCGTTCCAGGGCCAGCTCGCCACGCGCCAGCACCTGCGCGTAGGTGCGCTGCTCGTCCTCGCGGCGGTTGGCCGCCAGGGCGCCGTCGATGGTGCCCTCCGGATTGGGAAACGCACCGGCGGTGAAGCACTTGTCCAGGTGGGCATGGGGCTCCACCAGCGGAGTGAGCGCCAGGGGCAGCGCCCGGGCCCCCTCCCCGCCGGGGCCTGCCGGCAGGGGACGCAGGGCCGTGATCCGGCCCTGCCGCTGGTCCAGCTCCAGGGCCACCAGGCCGTCGTTGGGGCCCACGGGCAGGCCCGTGAGCCGCGGATCCAGCAGGGCCCTGGGAAGACGCAGGCGCAGACGGCCGGGGGCGCTGCTCATGTCATGCCCCCCTCGTCGTCGACGCTGGCATGGAGCACCAGGAAGCGGCCCGCCACCCCGAGCACCGTGGCGCGGAAACGGGGCACTTGCCACACCAGCACCTGCTGTCCACCCACATCGGTGCGGTAAAGGCTGCACACGCCGAGGTTCCAGCGACGGGTCTGGCGGCTCACCAGGGCGCCGATGGCCACGCTCTGGGCCTGCACCAGCTCGGCGCAGTTGGGCAGCGCCAGCCGCACCAGCGGCGGCAGCGCGTCGCCCTCGCACACCTCACGCTCGATCACATCCACCAGGTGGGCGGCGGCGAAGCGCTCGAACGCCGCCGGCGTCGGGTTGCTCAGGCCCAGTCCCGCCGCGGCCACGGACGTGAGCCCCAATCCGGCCAGCCAGGAACCTCGGACCGCGGAGCGCAAGCGGGAGCGACTGCCGGACGCATTGGTACATTGGCACCGACCACGGCGGGCGTAGCCAAGTGGTTAAGGCAGCGGCTTGTGGCGCCGCCATTCGGGGGTTCGAATCCCCTCGCTCGCCCTTCGCTCAGCCGGATCCGGCTGTTCACCCCAGCACCGCCTCGAGCAGAGCTTCAGCGCCCTGCCGCACCGGGTCGGCGCATGCCAGGCCGGTAGTGGCGGCCGTCTCGGCCACCGCCGCCAGTGCCCTGCCGGCATCGAGGTGGGCTGTGTTCAGGGCCACCGCTCGCACCCGCGGCCGCAGCCCATCGGGACGGCCGAGTGCCGCCAGGGCTTCCACGGCGGCGATCAGCTCCTCCAAGGGTGGGATCGGCAGGTGCGGCAGTCCCTTGAGGTGCCGCTGACCGGCCCGGTGCACCAGCAGCAGGTGGGTGGGCTGGCTGCCGCGCAGCAGGGGCAATGTGGCGCTGGAGCCGGGGTGGGCCAGGGAACCCTGCCCCTCCACGAGCAGCAACCCGCCGGAGCCCAGACCCGCCCCGGCCTCGAGCACCGCTGCCTCCACCGCACCGGCGGCGTAGTCGACACGCACCGCATCGAGGGCCACCCCGGAGCCGCTGATCAGGATGCCGGCCTGGCCGGTGCCCACGAAGCGGGCCTCCACCCCCTGCCTGCCGGCGGCCGCCGCCAGCTCCAGGCAGGCGCTCATCTTGCCCACGGCCATGTCGGTGCCTACCGCCAGCAGCCGCCGGCAGGGGAGACCCGCCGCCCGGCCGCTGGCCACCGCCAGGGCCGGCGGCTCGCGGCGCAGATCCCAGATCCAGGCCGGATCGCGCCGCAGCGGTGCCAGGTCGGGATCGTCGCCGACACGGCTGTGCAGACCGCTGGCCACGCTCAGCCCGGCCGCCAGGGCCGCCGCCAGATCGGCCCGCACCTCCGGCGCCAGCCGCCCACCCGAGGGGGCCAGGCCCACCACGGCCACCTCAGGCTCGAACGGCAGCGCCGCCGCCAGCGAAGCCACAACAGGCACCGGGCGCTCGATGCCGGTGACCTCCGCCAGAGAGCGGCCGGCGTGGGCCGGATCCACCACCGCCACGATCGGACCGCGGCGGTAGCGGAGCATGGCCAGGCCGGTCTTGCCGGAGAGGTCGGCCAGCCCGCCGTGCTGCAGCAGCACCAGCCGCTGATCGGCCCTCAGCATGGCTCCCCCTGCCGCTCCCACACCGCCATCCCCGCCTCCTGTCCGGCTGCCGGGCCCGCCCGCCGCGTGATCCCCAGTCCCGGTGCGCTCGCCGGCACGACGATGTCGCCGTGCAGCGCCAGACCACCGAAGGGATCGTCCACCAGGTTGAGGTGGCTGTCGAGATCGGGCCAGCGCACCAGCGGCAGCAGCTGGGCGGCGGCGCCGTTGAGCAGGCTGCCGTCGGAGTAGCAGCCCAGCATCACCCCCAGCCCCAGCCGCCGGGCCGTGCGGGCCATCAGCAGCGCCTCCGCCAGCCCGCCGCTCTTGAGCAGCTTGATGTTGACGCCATCGACATGGGGGGCCAGGCGCAGCAGGTCGTGCAGATCCCAGCAGCTCTCATCGGCCACCAGCGGCATGGGGCAGTGGGGCCTGAGGACGGCGAAGCCGGCGGCGTCGCGCTCGGGATCGGCGAGGGGCGGCAGCGGCTGCTCCAGCAGCACCACCCCGGCCCGCTGCAGGGGCTCGAGCATGGCCCGGGCGGCCGGCAGATCCCAGCCGCCGTTGGCATCCACCTGCAGCTCGCAGGGCCCTCCGATTGCCTGGCGGCGGACCTCGATCGCACCGGCCACCACCTCCAGCAGCCGGCGGTCGTGGTCGATGCCGTGGGGACTGCCCAGCTTGAGCTTGATCCGGGTGGCGGGCAGCTGCTGCCACCAGCGCTCGAGCCGCGCCAGCACCGCCGCGGGCTCCCCCAGCCCGAGGGTGACGCTGGTGGCGACACAGGCCCCCGGATCCAGGCTCCAGAGCCGGTGCAGCGGCAGTCCCAGCCGCTTGCCCCACCAGTCGTGCAGGGCCAGATCCAGGCCGCAGCGCGCCGGTGGCGAGAGCTCGCCGAGGAGGGGCTCCAGCCGCTGGAGGGGCTCGGGGGGGAGCCCCACGAGCCGGGGGGCGATCGCCTCCAGCTCCCGGGCGATCGCGGCGGTGTCATGGCGGCGGTGGCCGGTGTCGAATCCCCCCGTCTCCCCCAGGCCGGTGATGCCGTCGTGCTCGAGCTCCACGAGCAGGTGCTCCGCGGCACTGGTGGTGCCGCGGCTGATCGCCAGGGGCACGGCCTTGGTGAGCGCAAAGCGGTGCAGGCGGCAGCGCATCGGGTCGGCGGCCCCTGGCGAGCGGTGTGGCCCGTTCACGCTGGCATGGATGCGCGCACCGTCCGCAGCCGTGATGGCTGAAACTGTTGGCATGACAGCCACCATCTCCGCAGCATCCGGCACCGCCCCGGGTTCCACCCCAACCTCCGCCCCCACACCGCCCTCCCAGGCCGGGCGCGGCAGCTACTGGATCACCACCTTCGGCTGCCAGATGAACAAGGCGGATTCCGAGCGCATGGCCGGGATCCTGGAAGCGATGGGCTACCGGGAGGCCCGCGCGGAGCTGGAGGCCGATCTCGTTCTCTACAACACCTGCACGATCCGCGACAACGCGGAGCAGAAGGTGTACAGCTACCTGGGCCGCCAGGCCCAGCGCAAACGGGCCAATCCCAATCTCACTCTGGTGGTGGCGGGCTGCGTGGCCCAGCAGGAGGGGGAATCGCTGCTGCGGCGCGTGCCCGAGCTGGATCTGGTGATGGGGCCCCAGCATGCCAACCGGCTCGATGTGCTGCTGACCCGGGTGGAGCAGGGCCAGCAGGTGGTGGCCACCGAGGAGCACCACATCCTCGAGGACATCACCACCGCCCGGCGCGACAGCACCACCTGCGGCTGGGTGAACGTGATCTACGGCTGCAACGAGCGCTGCACCTACTGCGTGGTGCCGTCGGTGCGCGGCCAGGAGCAGTCGCGCCTGCCCGAGGCGATCCGGCTGGAGATGGAGGGTCTGGCGGCTCAGGGCTTCAAGGAGATCACCCTGCTGGGCCAGAACATCGACGCCTACGGCCGCGACCTGCCGGGGATCACCCCGGAGGGCCGCCGCCAGCACACCCTCACCGATCTGCTGCAGTTCGTGCACGACGTGGAGGGCATCGAGCGGATCCGCTTCGCCACCAGCCACCCGCGCTACTTCACCGAGCGCCTGATCGATGCCTGTGCGGATCTCGAGAAGGTGTGCGAGCACTTCCACATCCCCTTCCAGAGCGGCGACGACGCCGTGCTCAAGGCGATGGCCCGCGGCTACACGGTGGATCGCTACCGCCGCATCATCGAGCGCATCCGCGAGCGCATGCCCGATGCCTCGATCAGCGCCGATGTGATCGTGGCCTTCCCCGGCGAAACCGACGCCCAGTACCGCCGCACCCTGGATCTGATCGAGGAGATCGGCTTCGACCAGGTGAACACCGCCGCCTACTCGCCGCGGCCCAACACCCCCGCCGCCGACTGGCCCGGTCAGCTGCCGGAAGCGGTGAAGGTGGAGCGCCTGCGTGAGCTCAACGCCCTGGTTGAGACGACAGCCAAGGAGCGCAGCGCCCGCTACGCCGGCCGCACCGAACAGATCCTGGTGGAGGGCACCAATCCCAGGAATCCCGCCCAGGTGATGGGCCGCACCCGCACCAACCGGCTCACCTTCTTCCCCGGCCGGCGGCCGGACGGCACCGCCATCCAGCCCGGAGAGCTGGTGGATGTGCGGATCGATGAGGTGCGCGCCTTCTCCCTGAGCGGCACACTGGCCTGAGTTCCAGCCCGGAGCGGCCGCGGCGGCAACCGTCCGTCGCGTCCTTGGGCTGCGTCCCTCAGCCCGCCGATGCCTCCTGCCGCCAGCTCCGCCGTGACTGATCCCGCTCCGGTCCGCGCCGCTCCGGTTCACGTCGGCCTGGTGTTCGGCGGAGCTTCGGGCGAGCACGCCATCTCGATCCGCTCGGCCGCCACCGTGCACCTGGGCCTGCAGCAGGCAGCGAATGCCCAGCGCTACGTGGTGCACTGCTTCTACATCGATCCGGAGGGCCGCTGGTGGGGCCCGGAGCTGGCTGATGCGGTGCTGGCCCAGGGCGCCCAGGCCAGCCCCGAGCAGCTCGAGCGGGCCCTGGGCCACCCCACGGCCCCTCCGGCAGGGCCCGGCTTCCGCGGCTTTCCCGCCGGCGCCCTGGCGATGGACGTGTGGTTTCCGGTGCTGCACGGCCCCAACGGCGAGGACGGCACCATCCAGGGTCTGTTCACCCTGATGCGGGTGCCGTTCGTGGGCTCCGGGGTGCTGGGCTCGGCGGTGGGCATGGACAAGCAGGCCATGAAGGCCGCCTTCGCCGCCGCCGGCCTGCCCCAGGTGCCCTACGCCTGCGTCAGTGCCGGCGAACTGGCCACTGAACCGGGCGGCGAACCGCTCGCCCTGCTCGATCGCCTGGAGCGGCAGCTGGGCTACCCCTGCTTCATCAAGCCCGCCAACCTGGGATCCTCGGTGGGGATCAGCAAGGCCTCCGGTCGCGCCGAGCTGCTGGCCGGCCTGCGTGCAGCGGCCGCCCTTGATCCCCGCATCGTGGTGGAGCAGGGCGTGACCGCCCGGGAGCTGGAGTGCGCCGTCAAGGGCGGGGGCCCAGCCCCGTTGCAGGCGTCGGTGCTGGGCGAGATCTGCTTCGACGCCGACTGGTACGACTACGACACCAAGTACAGCGAGGGCAGAAGCCGCACCGTGATCCCCGCCGCGGTGCCTGAGGCGGTCGCCGGACGGGCCCGGGCCATGGCCATCCAGGCCTGCGAGGCGGTGAACGCCCAAGGGCTGGCGCGGGTGGATTTCTTCTACGACGAGGCCAGCGGCCAGCTCTGGCTGAACGAGATCAACACCCTGCCGGGATTCACCAGCCAGAGCATGTACCCGATGCTCTGGCTGGCCAGTGGTGTTGCACTCGATGCACTCGTGCACGAACTGGTGCAGGCGGCGGGAGAATGCCGCCACACCCTGCTCGCCGGAGACCTGGGGCGATGAGTCGCGGATTGCTGTGGCTGCCGCTGCTGCTGGTGTTCGTGCTGCTCACGGCCCTGGGCTGGCTGGAGCGCAGGCGGCAGCGGCTCTTCCGGGAGTGGGCGGAAGGCTCCGAGCTGGCGAAGCTCGACGGCTGCGGAGCAGCCCGGCTTGTGGACGGGGTGCTGAGCTGGAGCCGCTTCGAAGCCGGCCGGCTGCAGGTCGAGGACAGCTTCGTGATCAAGCAGCTGGAGCTGGTGGAGCTGCTCGCCCTGGGCTCCGGGGAGGCGCCCCTCACCGAGGAGGCCCAGGGCGCCTGCCGGCTGCGGCTGGTGGGCGGCGGTGACCAGAAGGATCTGCCCTTCGCCGACGCCGATCGCGCCCGGCGCTGGATGGGGGAGCTGATGGCCCGCTCCCGTTGCGAGCTGTGAGCCAGGCCCAGCCCCTGCCGCCGGGTGTCGAGCGACGGCGCCAGCTGCGCGTCCAACGGCGCAACGAGCTCTTGCGCAACGCCTGGCGGATGCTGGTGCTGCTGAGCCTCAGTGCCGGCCTGGGCACCCTGCTGCTGAGGTATGGCTGGACCCTCAGCAGCCCCGAGCAGGTTGAGGTGGAAGGCAGCAGCCATGTGGGGCGGGAGCAGGTGATCAGCGCGGCCGACCTGCGTTTTCCCCAGCCCCTGCTCAGCCTCGAACCCCGGCGGCTGGCCGCCAGCCTGAAGCAGGAACTGCCGGTGGAGGACGTGCAGGTGAGCCGCTGGATGGCCCCTCCCAGGCTGCGGGTGACCCTGGTGGATCGCCAGCCGGTGGCCCGGGCCCAGAGGCGGGGGCCGAAGGGGCCGGAACAGGGATACGTGGACCGTCAGGGGCACTGGATGAGTGCGAACCAGGGACGCGGGTTGATCAGCTCCACGAAGGAACCGCTGGTGGTGCTGGGGTGGCAGGAACGCCACCGGGCGGCCCTGCGAATGGTGATGGAGCACAGCCAGGCGCTCAGCGCCGATCTGCGCCAGATCCGCTTCGAACCCGACGGCAGCCTGTGGGTGGAGAGTGCGCGCCTGGGCAGCGTGCGCCTGGGGCCCCGGGATGAGCGCCTGGAACGCCGCCTCGAGGTGCTGGAGCATCTGATCGAATCCCTTCCCGCCCAGTTGCAGGGCCGCACCCTCAAGGCCATCGACCTCAGCGAACCGGAGCAGCCGGAACTCGCCGTGGCGGCAACGCCCCCGGCGGCACCCGCCGACGCCCGGCCCTGAGGCACACGCCTCCAAGCGCGAAACGGGCCCTGGGGCGCAAGTGGGCGTCCCCCTCAGGATCCCACTTGTGCGCAAACGAGCAGCGGGCAGCCACAACCCGGGGGATTGTGTGAAACTTCCCTGATTCAGCCGCTTCGGTCGTCGAGAGGATGCACGCTCAGTCCAACAGGCACGAGGATCTCAGCGAGACCAATCGCGATCCCAGCACGGTGTCGGGACGTCATCTCTCCAACGGCGCTGATCCCGCTTCTGTCAACGGAGCTTCCCCACATCCTCCCGACATGACCTCCAGCCCCCCCCAATCCCCAGGCATCATCCCCAGCCAGACGGCTCGGATCGAGGTGATCGGGGTGGGTGGCGGCGGCAGCAACGCCGTGAACCGCATGATCGCGTCCGACCTGCAGGGCGTGGGCTACCGGGTGCTGAACACCGATGCCCAGGCCCTGCTGCAGTCGGCGGCCCAGCACCGCACCCAGCTCGGCCAGATGCTCACCAGGGGGCTGGGCGCCGGCGGCAATCCGGTGATCGGCCAGAAGGCGGCCGAGGAATCGCGCGCCGAGCTGCAGGAATCCCTCCAGGGGGCCGACCTGGTGTTCATCGCCGCCGGCATGGGCGGCGGCACCGGCACCGGAGCGGCGCCGATCCTGGCGGAGGTGGCCAAGGAGGTGGGCGCCCTCACGGTGGGCATCGTCACCAAGCCATTCAGCTTCGAGGGCCGCAAGCGTCAGCGCCAGGCCGAGGAGGGCATCGCCCGCCTGGCCGAGCACGTGGACACCCTGATCGTGATCCCCAACGACCGGCTGCGCGACGCCATCGCAGGAGCTCCTCTGAACGAAGCCTTCCGCGCCGCCGACGACGTGCTGCGCATGGGCGTGAAGGGCATCAGCGACATCATCGTGCGTCCCGGGCTGGTGAACGTCGACTTCGCCGACGTGCGTTCGGTGATGTCCGACGCCGGCACGGCCCTGCTGGGCATCGGCGTGGGTTCCGGCCGCAGCCGCGCCAGCGAGGCCGCCCAGGCCGCCATGACCAGCCCGCTGCTGGAATCGGCCCGCATCGACGGCTCCAAGGGCGTTGTGATCAACATCAGCGGCGGCAAGGACATGACCCTCGAGGACATGACCACCGCATCGGAGGTGATCTATGAGGTGGTGGACCCGGACGCCAACATCATCGTCGGGGCGGTCGTGGACGAGCGGCTCGAGGGTGAGATCCACGTGACCGTGATCGCCACCGGCTTCGACAGCGGCGCTCCCTACCGCCACGAGCGCCCGACGATGAGCTTCACCGATGCCACCCTGCTGCAGGGGGCCATTCCCCAGCCCCCGCCGGAACGCGAGGAGCGTGGAGCCATGATCCCGCCCTTCCTGCTCAACCGCCAGTCGCGCCAGTCAGGCGAGTCCTGACCTGCCTGAACCCTGGTTGTCTGAAGAGGGTGACCCGGAGTCCACGCCTGCTCTGAGCATCCCGTGTGGCTGCTCCCTTCCGGTCCTGACCAGGTTTGGGCGTCAGGGCCGCGTGGATCCGAGTCGAGCCGATGCTAGCAATGCCCTCTCTGCGATCCTTTCTCCGTGCCCCTGCGCCCCGCTGATCTGGTGCGACGCAAGCAGGCAGGCCTGCCCATCACGGTGCTCACCGCCTGGGACGCGCTCTCGGCGGCACTGGTGGCCGAAGCCGGGGCCGATGCGGTGCTGGTGGGTGATTCCCTGGCAATGGTGGTGCTGGGGCACCCCACCACCCTGCCGGTGACCCTCGAGGAGATGCTGCACCACTGCCGGGCCGCGGCCCGGGGCCTGGCCAGCGTCTGCGCGGCCGGGCAGGAACCCCTGCTCATCTGTGATCTGCCCTTCCTCAGCTACCAGTGCGGCAGCGACGAGGCGATGACGGCCGCCGGACGGGTGCTCAAGGAGACGCCGGCGGCGGCGGTGAAGCTGGAGGGAGCCGAACCGGAGACCCTGGCGGTGATCGACCGCATGGTGCGCAGCGGCATCCCGGTGATGGGGCACCTCGGTCTCACGCCCCAGTCGGTGCACCGCCTGGGCTACCGCCGGCAGGGCAGCGACGCGGCCAGCCGGCGGCGGCTGAGCAGCGACGCCGGGGCCCTGGAGGCGGCCGGCTGCTTCGCGCTGGTGCTGGAGCATGTGCCGGATGAGCTCGCCGCGGAGCTGAGCGCGCAACTGCAGATTCCCGTGATCGGCATCGGCGCCGGCGAGGCCTGCGACGGCCAGGTGCGCGTGACGGCCGATCTGCTGGGGCTCACGGCCCGCCAGCCCCCCTTCAGCCCGCCGCTGCTGCCCGGGCGTGCTAAGGCGGTGGAGGCGCTGCGCCACTGGATCGCCGGTCAGCGGCGGCCCGCTCATCCCACCAGTCCAGCAGCTCCCGCAGCACCCCATTGCTGAGGGCCAGTCCGGCCGGATCGGCCAGCCGCCAGCGCGAACCCTCCTCCAGCAGCAGCCCCTCCGTCAGCCAGGGCTCCAGCCGCCGGCGCAGCCCGGCCAGAGCCCGCTGCCGCTCGGCCGGCGTGAAACCGGCGGCCGTGAGCAGTGCCGGCAGACGCACCCCCTCCCGCCGACGCAACCCAACCAGCAGCAGCTCGTCCAGCGGCAGGCCGGCGGTCTGGTGCGCGGCGGGAGTGGCGGGAGCGGAGGCGCCATCCCTGCCCTCGCTCAGGTTGTCCCCCAGCCAGGCGGCATAGGCGGCCCGTGTGCGCGGCCGGGCCTGGCGCTCGCCCCAGGGAGCTGCCGTGGCGCCCATGCCGAAGCCCCACCAGCCGGCGCCGCTCCAGTAGACGCGGTTGTGCCGGGAGGCATGGCCGGGGAAGGCGTAGTTGGAGATCTCGTAGCGGCCAAAGCCGGCCGCCGTGAGCTCGGCCCGGGTGAGATCCATCAGATCGGAGGCCGCCTCCGGCTCGGGCAGCTCCAGTTCGCCGCGCTCCAGCCGCCGGGCGAAGGCCGTGCCCGGCTCGATCGTGAGGTCATACACCGACAGATGGGGCGCGCCGGTGGCGACCGCCCGGCGCAGCTGCTGCCGCCATCCGGCCAGGGTCTGCCCCGGCACCGCCTGGATCAGATCCAGGCTCCAGCTGATCAGGGCGCCGCGGCGGCGGGCCCGCTCCAGCCAGCCGGCCGCCTCGGCCAGGTCGGCGCCGCGGTGGCGCCGGCCCAGGGCCACCAGCACGGCGTCATCGAAGCTCTGCCCCCCCAGGCTCACCCGGTTCACGCCGCTGGCCAGATAGCCGGCCAGGCGCCCCTCGTCGAAGCTGGCCGGATCCAGCTCCAGGCTGATCTCCGCCGCCGGGGCCAGGCCGAAGCGGCGGCGCAGCGCGGCCAGGAGCCGCCCCACCTGGGCGGGGGTGAGCAGGGACGGCGTGCCGCCGCCCAGATACACCGTGCTCAGCGGGGGCCCGGCGGGCGATGCGGCGATCTCCCGCTCCACCAGCTCCAGGTAGGCGGCGATCGAGGCCGCCCCCGGCGCCCCGGCCTCGCCGGCGGCCCGGTCGCCGAGGGGAACCACCGCAAAGTCGCAGTAGAAGCAGCGCCGGTGGCAGAAGGGGATGTGCAGGTAGGCGCTGCGTGGGGGGAAGGCAGCCATCGGCAGCGGGCGGGCCGCACTGGGGCCTGGGGCCCCGGGGAACGCCACGTGTGCGGACACGTTCAAGTGCGGTTACCCCTGCCGGCCAGGTGCGCCGGTTTCAGGCAAGCTGCCTGCCTGAGCGGACGGCACACCACGGACGGCGGGAATGGTGGACTCCCTCATCCTGATCCTGTTTCTGATCTCCGGGGCCGCGGCGGGCTGGCTGGGGGTGGATCTGCTGCCGGAAGCCCTGCTGGTGCAGGTGAACAATCCGGAGGGGCTGCGCACGGTGCTGGGCGGCTTCGGGGCGTTCTTCGGCCTGCTGGCGGGGTTCTTCTTCGGCCAGCTGCGCAAACGCCTGATGGCCCAGGTGCGCTCGATGCCCACCGACCTGCTGGTGAGCCGCGCCGTGGGCCTGATCCTCGGCCTGCTGGTGGCCAATCTGCTGCTGGCGCCGATCCTGCTGCTGCCCCTGCCCTGGGAGGTGATCTTCATCAAGCCCCTGGCGGCGGTGCTGAGCAACGTGTTCTTCGGGGTGTCGGGCTACAACCTGGCGGAGGTGCACGGCCGCACCCTGCTCCGCCTGTTCAGCCCCGGCAACGCCGAGGCCCTGCTGGTGGCGGAGGGGGTGCTGCGGCCGGCCAGCGCCAAGATTCTCGACACCAGCGTGATCATCGACGGCCGCATCCGCGGCCTGCTGGATTCGGGCCTGCTGGAGGGGCAGGTGATCGTGGCCCAGTGCGTGATCGACGAACTCCAGGCCCTGGCCGATTCCGGCAATGCCGACAAGCGGGCCCGCGGCCGCCGCGGCCTGAAGCTGCTCAGCCAGCTGCGCGAGCAGTACGGCCGCCGGCTGGTGGTGAACAGCACCCGCTACGAAGGCAAGGGGGTGGATGACAAGCTGCAGGCTCTCACCGCAGACACCGGCGGCACCCTGCTGACGGCCGACTACAACCTGGCCAAGGTGGCCGAGGTGAAGGAACTCAAGGTGCTCAACCTCAGCGAACTGGTGATCGCCCTGCGGCCCGAGGTGCAGCCGGGCGACGAACTCCAGCTCAAGATCGTGCGCGAGGGCAAGGAGGCCCAGCAGGGGGTGGGCTACCTTGACGACGGCACCATGGTGGTGGTGGAAGGGGCCCGCGACCGTCTCGGCGAGCGCCTGCCGGTGGTGGTCACCGGGGCTCTGCAGAACCCCACCGGCAGGATCGTCTTCGCCCAGCTGGAGCAGGGCCGCCCCCGCGCGGAGCGGGCCCCGGGCAAGCCCCGCTAGGCTCGCCTCCAGTGCCCGAGCAAGGTCTGCGGATGTCGGTGTCAGCCCCCTACTACGGCGATTCCGCCGTGCTGCGCACCCCGCCGCCGGATCTGCCCTCCCTGCTGCTCAAGGAGCGCATCGTCTACCTGGGCCTGCCGCTGTTCAGCGACGACGACGCCAAGCGGCAGATGGGCGTGGACGTGACCGAGCTGATCATCGCCCAGCTGCTCTACCTGGAGTTCGACAACCCGGAGAAGCCGATCTTCTTCTACATCAACTCCACCGGCACCTCCTGGTTCACCGGCGACGCCATCGGCTTCGAAACCGAGGCCTTCGCCATCGCCGACACCATCCGCTACGTGAAGCCGCCGGTGCACACGATCTGCATCGGCCAGGCCATGGGCACCGCCGCCATGATCCTCAGCGCCGGCACCAAGGGGCACCGGGCGGCCCTGCCCCACGCCTCGATCGTGCTGCACCAGCCCCGCAGCGGCGCCCGCGGCCAGGCCAGCGACATCCAGATCCGCGCCAAGGAAGTGCTGCACAACAAGCACACGATGCTGGAGATGCTGGCCGAGAACACCGGCAAGAGCGTGGAGCAGCTGGCCAAAGATTCCGACCGCATGACTTACCTCACCGCCGACGAGGCCAGGGAGTACGGCCTGATCGACCGGGTGCTCACCAGCCAGAAGGAGCTGCCCACGGCGGTGCCCGCCACGGCCGGGATCGGCTGAGGCCACCGCCGGGCCAGGCCGGCACCTGCTCCCACCACTCCCCATCCACCCTCCCCTCAACCACCCTCCCGTCAGCCATGCCCATCGGCACCCCCAGCGTCCCCTACCGCCTGCCCGGCAGCCAGTACGAGCGCTGGGTGGACATCTACACGCGCCTGGGCGTGGAGCGGATCCTGTTCCTGGGCTCGGAGGTGAACGAC
>JALOOQ010000135.1 GCA_025454305.1 Cyanobium sp. Prado107 | reverse complement strand
CGGAGGGGATGCAGGACGGGAACCCGTCAGCAACGAACGTAACAGAACATTGCGGCGTTTGTGAAGGGGGGTTGCGGGGGACTGGGGCCCCGCGGCTCCGGTCCTCCTCTTCCCCCTCGAGCCTCTCCTGCCGTTCCTGCCGTCATGTCCCGCGACCCTGTCATCACCTGGAGTCCGAGCGTCACCCTGGTGCCCACGCGGGCCTGCTTCAACGCCTGCGGCTACTGCAGCTTCCGGCGCCCGCCAGCCCCAGGGGAGCTGGCCGGCGGCTGGCTGGGCGACGGTCTTGAGGATGGTGCCGCCCAGGCCCTGATGGCGGCCCGGCCCGAGGCCCTGGAGGTGCTGCTCCTCACTGGTGAGCTGCCCCCCGGCTCCAGCGGCCGGCCTCTCTGGTTCGGGCGCCTGCGTCGTCTCAGTGAGCTGGCCCTTGCGGCCGGGCGCCTGCCCCACACCAATGCCGGCCCGCTGTCGCTCCGGGAGATGGCCTGCCTGGGCCGGTTCAATCCATCCCTGGGGCTGATGCTGGAAGGCCTGGGGCCGGCGTATGACGCCCTGCACCGGCAGGCCCCCAGCAAGCAGCTCGCGGTGCGTCTGGCCCAGCTGGAGCAGGCCGGCCGGCTCGGCATCCCCTTCACCACCGGCCTGCTGCTGGGGGTGGGGGAAAGTGCTGCGCAGCGCCGCGATGCCCTGGAGCTCATCGCCTTGTTCCAGCAGCGCTGGGGCCACATCCAGGAGGTGATCCTGCAGCCGTGGCGGCCCGATGGTGCGGCCGCCGCACCCCTGGCACCGGCGACGGTGAACGAGCTGCTGACCACCATCGCCGAGGCGCGGTGGATCCTGCCCCCGGAGGTGCACCTGCAGCTGCCGCCGAACCTCTGGCCCGCCGACCGCCTGGTGGAGGCGCTGGAGGCCGGCATCGATGACCTGGGCGGGATCGACACCGGCGATGTGATCAACCCCGCCTACCCCCAGACCTCCACCGTCCATCTGTCCGGATGGCTCGAGCGCCATGGCTGGCACCTGCGCCCACGCCTGTGCGTGCATCGGCGCTGGATCCCCTGGCTGTCGCCCCCGCTGCGCCACCGGGCGGAGACCATGGCCCAGCAGCTCAAGGCGGCTGGTTAGCGTCCGGCCACCTCTTCCAGGTTTCAGAGCCTTGAGCGCCGCGAGCGACCACCGGGTGCTGCTGGTGCGGCTGCCCTGCAACCCGATCTTCCCGATCGGCCCCATCTACCTGGCCGATCACCTGCACAAGCAGTTCCCGGGTCTGCCCCAGCGGATCCTCGATCTGGCTGCGGTGCCGGTGCTGGATGTGCACCGGGTGCTGCGCCACACCGTGGATGCCTTCCGGCCCACCCTGCTGGTGTTCTCCTGGCGCGACATCCAGATCTACGCGCCGGTGGACGGCCGCAGCGGCAACCCGCTGCAGCACTCCTTCGAGGTGTTCTACGCCCGCAATCCGCTCAAGCGCCTGCGCGGTGCCCTCGGTGGGGTGGGACTGATGGCGGCGTTCTACGGCGAACTCTGGCGCAACCTGCGGCTGGTGAATCAGGGAGTGCGGCGGGCCCGCCGCCACCATCCCCAGGCCCGGGCGGTGATCGGCGGCGGGGCGGTGAGCGTGTTCTACGAGCAGCTGGGCCGCAGGCTGCCCCGGGGCACGGTGGTGTCGGTGGGGGAGGGGGAGCCCCTGCTGGAGAAGCTGATCCGCGGCCAGTCGATCGCCGACGAACGCTGCTTCGTGGCCGGCGAGCCGCCGCGGCCGGGGCTGATCCACGAACAGCCGGCCGGGATGGAGAAAACCGCCTGCGACTACGACTACATCTCCGGCATCTGGCCCCAGCTGGAGTGGTACCTGGAGGGCGGCGACTTCTACGTGGGCGTGCAGACCAAGCGCGGCTGCCCGCACAACTGCTGCTACTGCGTCTACACCGTGGTGGAGGGCAAGGCGGTGCGTGTCAACCCCGTGGAGGAGGTGATCGCCGAGATGGGCCAGCTCTACGCCCGCGGGGTGCGTGGGTTCTGGTTCACCGATGCCCAGTTCATCCCGGCACGTCGCTACATCGAGGACGCCAAGGCCCTGCTGCGGGCGATCCTGGCCCAGGGCTGGACGGATATCCGCTGGGCCGCCTACATCCGCGCCGACAACCTCGACGCTGAGCTGGCCGAGCTGATGGTGGCCACCGGCATGGAGTACTTCGAGATCGGCATCACCTCCGGATCCCAGGAGCTCGTGCGCAAGATGCGGATGGGCTACAACCTGCGCACCGTGCTGGAGAACTGCCGGCTGCTGGCGCGGGCCGGCTTCCGTCACCACGTGTCGGTGAACTACTCGTTCAACGTGATCGACGAGCGGCCCGAGACCATCCGCCAGACCGTGGCCTACCACCGCGAACTGGAGCGCATCTTCGGGGCCGACAAGGTGGAGCCAGCGATCTTCTTCATCGGCCTGCAGCCCCACACCCACCTGGAGCAGTACGGCTTCGAACAGGGGTTGATCAGACCCGGCTACAACCCGATGAGCATGATGCCCTGGGCGGCACGCAAGACGCTCTGGAACCCCGAGCCGATGGGCAGCACCTTCGGCCGCATCTGCCTGGAGGCCTTCGACACCAATCCCGGCGATTTCGGCCGCACGGTGATGGATCTGCTGGAGCGCGACTATGGCCTGGCGCCCCTGGAGGAGGCCCTGCATGCGCCGGTGGAGGGCCGCCGCGCCCTGGCCAGCGCCGTGCGCTGAATCGTGCTGTGGCAGGCGATGGGGGGCTAGCCGACACCCGTCACTAGCTTGGGATGCCGAGATGCCGTTCCCGGTGCGTTACCAGTGGGTCGAGCAACATTCTGAGGAGGATTGCGGCGCGGCCTGTCTGGCGACGGTGGCCCGCCATCACGGCCGCAGGCTGGCCCTCTCGCGGGTGCGCGAACTGGTGGGCACGGGTACCCGGGGAACCACCCTCCTGGGGCTGCGGCGGGGGGCCGATTCAATCGGTTTTCATGCCCGCGCTGTGCGGGCCGACGGGGCTTTGCTCCAGCGGCTGGATGTGCTGCCCCTGCCGGCGATCTGCCACTGGCAGGGTAACCACTGGGTGGTGCTGTATGGCCGGCAGGGACGCAAGCTGGTCATCGCTGATCCGGCTGTCGGGATCCGAAGGTTGTCGCCCGAGGAGTTTCGAGACGGTTGGGGCAATGGGGTGCTGCTGCTGCTGGAGCCAGACCTCAACCGTCTGCTGCAACAGCCGCAGGAGGAGCGGCTGCCGTTTCTCCGCTTCCTTCGCCTGACATGGCCCTACCGGGGCCTGCTGTTGCAGGCCCTCGGCATCAACGTGGTGATCGGCCTGCTGGCGCTGGCCATGCCGTTGTTGATGCAGCTGCTCACCGATGATGTGCTGGTGCGCCGGGACAGCCAGCTGCTCACCAGCCTTGGCCTGGCGATGCTGTTGCTGTTCGTCTTCCGCAGCGCCATCAGTCTGATCCAGGGCCACATGGTGGGTCATTTCGCCCAGCGCCTTCAGCTGGGCATGGTGCTGGAGTATGGCCACCGGCTGCTGCGGTTGCCGATGACCTATTTCGACAGCCATCGTAGCGGCGAGGTGGTGAGCCGGATCGGAGACATCAGCCGGATCAATGCCTTGATCAGCGATCTCGTGCTAGGCCTGCCCAGTGACTTCTTCATCGCCTCCGTCTCGCTGGTGGTGATGCTGATCTACAGCCCGCCGCTCACGGCCGTGTCCATGCTGGCGTTTGGCATCCTGATCGGTTCCGGTCTGCTGTTCCTGCCCGCGCAATACGACAGGAACCGCCGGCTGATTGTGGAATCCGCGGAGAACCAAGGGTTTCTGGTGGAGATCTTCCGTGGCGCCCAGGTGCTGAAGACCACCGAGGCCTCACCCCAGGCCTGGGACGAGTACCAGCGCAACTTCGGCAGTGTCGCCCACCTGCGCTGGGATGCCCTGCAGCTGTCTCTGTTCAGTGGCACCACCACCGGGCTGTTGTCGCGCGTGACCACCCTGGCCCTGCTCTGGTACGGCAGCAGCTTCGTGATCGCAGGCCAACTCTCGATCGGCCAGCTCCTGGCCTTCAGCGGCATGAGCGGCAATGTGCTCGCTTTTCTGGAATCCCTCGTGGACTTCACCGACGACTACCTCACGGCCAATGTGGTGATCAGGCGGCTGTCCGAGGTGCTGGAGGGCAGCCTGGAGGACCCGAAGGCGATTGACAAACCATGGGTGGCCCTGCCGCAACCGTGCGAGATCCACTGCCGCAATCTCAGCTTCCACCATGCCGGCCGGCTGGACCTGCTCAGCAACCTCAACCTCACATTTCCCGCCGGACGCTGCACCGCCTTGATCGGGGAATCGGGCTGCGGCAAGAGCACCCTGGTGAAGCTGCTGGCCGGCCTCTATCCACCCCAGAGCGGCTCGATCCACTACGGACCCTACGGCCGTCACGACATCTCGCTGGAGTGTCTGCGGCGACAGGTGGTGCTGGTTCCTCAAGAAGCTCAGTTCTTCAATCGCACGATTTTCGAGAACTTTCGATTCGCCTATCCTGACGTCACGTTCGAGCATGTTGTTGCGGCCTGCAAGCGGGCTCTCGCCGACGAGTTCATCCGTGAGCTGCCCGATGGCTACCAGACAGTCCTGGGTGAATTCGGGGCCAATCTCTCGGGTGGACAACGCCAGCGCCTGGCGATTGCCCGCGCCCTGGTCTCCTGCCCGCCTGTCCTGATTCTCGATGAGTCCACCGCGGCGTTGGACCCGGTGCTGGAGCGCCGGCTGATTGACAATCTGCTCCAGGAGCGCCATGGGTTGACCACGGTGATGATCAGCCACCGCCCCAGCGTCATTCAACGCTGTGACTGGCTGGTGTACCTGGAGAGAGGCCGTGTGGTCTCCCAGGGGCGTCCCCGGGACCTGGGCCAGACCGAATCCCTGGCTCCCTACCTCCTGACGGCATGAGCGAGCCTCCCGTCCGGGTGGGTGACGCGCCCGAGGTCCAGCCGCTGCGCCCGGCCTCCGTCCAGGAGTTTCTGCCTTCGGTGCGTCCCTGGGTTCGCCTGGCCGGCGCCGTGCTGGTGGGCAGTTTTGTGGCCGGCGTGGCGCTGATGGCGGTGTGGCCCTACCGGGTGGTGGTGCGGGCTGCCGGTTCGGTGCGGCCTAGTGGCGAGACCAGCCTGGTGCACGCGCCCAGGGACGGCCGGGTGGGGGAGATCCGGATCCGGCCGAATCAGATCGTGGCGCAGGGCGAGGTGCTGGCGGTGCTGGATCCGGCCGACCTGCAGGGCAGGGAGCTGAAGTTGCAGCAGGGCCGCTCGGCCCTGGGCAGCCAGCTGGAATCGCAGCGAAACGAGAACCGCGCTGCTCTGCAGGGGGCCCGGCTGGAGGTGGAGAAGGCCCAGGCCGCGTTTGATCTGTCGCGCTCGGAGTACCAGCGCTACAGCCAGCTGGTGACCAGTGGCGCCGCCTCCCGGGAGCAGATGGAGGAGAAGGCCGCCAGCCTGAGCATCGCGGAGTCCAACCTGGCCAAGTCCCGGCGGGATGTGGAGCAGCAGCAATCCAGAGGCGACACTGCCCTGGCGCGACTGGAGCAGCAACTGGCTGAGAACCAGGCCGAACGGGCCCAGCTGAGCCGTGATCTCGGCCGCACTCTGGTGAGGGCGCCGGTGAGCGGCGTGGTCTTCTCCCTGGCCCTGCGCAACCCCCTCCAGGTGGTGACGGCCGGCCAGGAGCTGGCGCGGATCGCGCCCACGGGTTCCGAGTTGCTGGTGAAGGTG
>JALOOQ010000134.1 GCA_025454305.1 Cyanobium sp. Prado107 | reverse complement strand
GTCCATGATCTGGGCAACACTCTGCGCAGCAAGGGCCTGCCGTTCCCGGAGCAGTGCCGCATCTTCGAGGTGTGCAACCCCCAGCAGGCCGCCGCGGTGCTCAGCACCACGATGGCGCTCAACATGGCTCTGCCCTGCCGGATCTCCGTCTACACCGAAGCCGGCCAGACCCGCCTCGGGATGATCCGCCCCGAGGCGATGCTTGCTGGCCTCTCGGCCGATCCCTCCCTGAAGGAGCTGGCACGAGCGGTGGAGGCCTCCACAACGGCGATCATCGAGGCCGCTGCGGCTTAGCTAGCGGCAGTATCTGAGCGGCTGCGAGACCAAGGAGTCTCTGGACGCTGAATTTCGGGCCAGCCGGCTGCGCTACAGGGTCTGGCAGGTGCCGGGTGGGATCACCCGCCCCTGGGACTACCGCCGGGGCCGCAGAGGCGCCGTGATCCCCGATGGCACCACAGGGGTGGTCACCGCTACCGCTGTAGGGAGATCGGCTCCTATGCCCGCGCCCAGGAACTGCTGCGCCAGGGGCACACCGATCTCGATGGCAACGGCAATGAGGAAGCCTGTGAATCATTGCGCTCACTGGGTTTCTGCAGGTACGGGAACAGGCACTCCAGCAGGCCACCGCCAGCTGAAAAGGGGCGTACTTTGAACTTGAGGGGAGGCCCGGAAGCCAACCAAGGTCCCACCCTCCAACAGAGTCCGGCCAGGGAGCACCCGAGCCGGTGCGCACAGCGGAGGTGCGCCAACGATGCGACACACAACAGGTGAACTCGATGACGCAGCGCGAGCGTCATCCCGTAGCCGCAGAGAGCGATACGCCAATTCTGATTCCCGCGTGTTGACACCCCGGGCAGCAGTACCCGGGTCGAGATCACAACCGAGAAGGTCAAGCCTTGAGCATCTCTTCTCCCAGACGTGATCTCCTTCCCTTCCCTGCCAGGCCCAAGACAGGTCATGCGTGAACCACAGACACCCGACCGGCAGTCCTTGGTGTGAGGAGGTGACCGCCGCAACCGGTGCTAAGGCGCCCCCCACGGGGCGCCTTCCTGTTGGCGAGACAATCACCAGACCACACCAGCGCTCCTCTAACCTCCCCCCGATCGCACCTGCAGATCCGCCCCTTTGAGGCAACAGACTGGCCGTTGCTGTGGGCGCTGCTGGAGCCGGTGTTCCGAGCTGGTGAAACCTTCCCCCACGACCCGGCCATCAGCGAGGCCGAGGCCCAGCTGGCCTGGGTGGAGCAGAGCCAGGCGGTGATGGTGGGTGTGGATGCGGCCGGGGCCGTGGTGGGCACCTACTACCTGAGGCCCAACTCCCTCGCGCTCGGCGCCCATGTGGTCAATGCCGGCTATGTGGTTGCCGAGCAGACGCGGCGGCTGGGGATCGGCAGCCGCCTCTGCCAGCACTCCCTGCAGGCGGCCAGGCGGCTGGGGTTCCGGGCGATGCAGTTCAACCTGGTCGTGAGCACCAACACCGCCGGCATCCGCTGCTGGCAGCGCAACGGCTTTCAGGTGGTCGGCACCCTGCCGGGGGCATTCCGCCACAGGCGGCTGGGTTACGTCGATGCCCTAGTGATGGTCCAGGGCCTGGTGGAGGGGCCGAAGCCATGAAGGTGGTGCCGCTGCGGCTGCCCCCTGGCGCCGACCTGCGTCGGGCGCTGGAGGCCTGGATGGCCGAGCAGCAGGAGCAGGCCGGCTGTGTGATCAGCGCCGTCGGCAGCCTGTCGGTGGCCCAGCTGCGCTTCGCGGGGGCGACTGAGGAAATGACAATCCACGGCGATCTGGAGATCCTCAGCCTCTCCGGCACCCTGTCGCCCGATGGCGTCCACCTGCACATCGCCATCTCAGGCAGCAGCGGCGCTGTGATCGGCGGCCACCTCTGCGTGGGCTCGCTGGTGCGCACCACCGCGGAGCTGGTGATCGGTCTTCTGCCGGAGTGGCAGTTCAGCCGGAAGCTGGATCTGGACACCGGCTACGCCGAGCTGCAGATCAAGGCTCAGCCAGAGCGGTGATCGCCCGCAGGGTCCCCAGCAAATCCGGTAGTCGCTGCTGGCTGGCTTGATCCGGCGGCAGGAACGCAGGCAGTGCCTCCAGGAAGGCAGAGGTTTTCAACAGCTCAAGGAACTGAGCCGCCAGATCATTCCTCAACTCAAGCGGGCTGAGCCTGCATTCCTCCAGCAGCGAGGCACGTCCGTCGACGACGGCCATGAGGTCCTCCAGGTCGTGACTGAAGAGAAAATTGCCCTGACCGCGACCGCGAAAGGCCTCCAGCTTGGTGGCCAGGAACACAGGTGCGGTCACGATCCGAATCGCGCAGCCACTTGGCAGCTCTTGAAGCTGGGCGGTCTCCAGGGCGAGGGGATACCAACGGTTGGAGAAGCCCAGGATCTCGCCCTGGGTAGGCATCAGATCGAGAATGAGATCGTCTGTGCACCAGCGGCACAGGGGTGCCCCTTGTCGGCTGTCTTCCTGGAAGCCCCGCTGCCGCAACTGCCTCCCCAGCTGGTGGTAGTCAGACCTGGCGATCACGCTGCAGATCACATCCACATCCTGGGTGGGCCGGATCTCTGGCATCGCCGGATCCGTGATCAACACTCCGGCCACGGCGCCGCCGACAAACACCAGTTGCTCAAGCAGCGCCTCGCCCAACTGCTCAGCCGCCCGCTCCAGCAGGGAGACGTTGGGGTCGTTGGGGTTCATGGCTGCAGCCGCTCCTCCAGCAGGGCCAGCGCCAGGGCCTGTTCCCGGGCGCTGCCGCCGCGCACCGCATCGAACAGGGCCAGCAGTTCCCCCAGGGCCGGGTTGCGCTCTGCCGCCTCAGGGACGCTGGGATACAGCGGATGGAAGGAAATGCCGCGGGCCGTTCCCTTCTTCCACGGCCATACCGGCGGTGGGTCATGGCCCGGGCGGACCTGCTCGCTAAGGGGGGAGGCGGCGTAGCCGGTGGGAACACCGCGGCTGAGCCCGCCCTGGGTGGCCGGGAAGCAGTAGCGGGCCCCGTGCTGCACGAAGGATTTCAGGGCAGCGCGAACCACGGAGGGCTTGCCAGCCTCATCCTTGATCGCCAGCCTGGCGGCCACGGCACGCTCCACCGCCGCATGGGCCTCTGAGGCCGTCAGGCCCAGCTCGGCGCCGAGGGCCGCATAGGTGGGCGCCGGGCCTGACTCCAGGGCCAGACGCAAGAGCACCACCAGATCCTGCGGGCGCAGGACGAGCTGGGGATTGGAGGGTGAGCGGGCCACGGTCGCACCAGGTCATTCGGCATTCGCGAATAGCGAATATAGAGCGTCCAGCCTGTCTGTCTCTGCGCGGCTTCAGCTTGGCGGAGCAGCCGGCGGCAGCAACCGCTCGATTGCTACCGCAGGTACACCCACCTGCTGAGCGATCAGCAGCACCAGCTGCTCCAGCCGCTCGAGACGCTGTTCAAGGGCCTGGAGCTCAGCAGTGCCTGCCTTGGACGCGGTCTTGCCAGCACCGATAGGGCTCTTGCTGCCCTTGGTGGCCTTGCTGGGCAGGGCGCTGCGCAGCGGTGGGCCATCCGGGTGGCTGAGCAGGGCATCCACCTGTTTCGCCGCCGGGCCCTTGCTGAGGCCCTTGATGCCGCGTGCCTTGCAGAGGCTCCAGAGGACAGCGACGGACAAGCGCTCCAGCTCCTCGCGGCTGGCCGGGGCGTCACCAGCCAGCAGCACGGCGGGCTGGTCGCTGGCTGGCCTGGGGTCACCAAGCTCCTCCTGCAGTCCGCGGTAGAGGCGGGCATCGGACTGGGCCAGGTCCCGCAACGTGGCCCGCAGGGTGTCAGTGAGTTGTCCCATCGGCCTTAACCTCCTGGGCCTGCTGGGCCGCTGGGCTGTCCACGATCTCCACCTTGGCGGGCACAGACAGTTCTGGCTGGTTCACGGGGCCGCCATGGCCATTGCCTCCCAGGTTGAGCGGCGGCAGATCCTTCGTCTTTTCGATGAACTCCTGACGCTTCTGATCCAGCTGCACCACACGCTCTTTGGTGTGGGTCCAGCGGTTGATGAAACGGATCACCGCCTGCACCAATCCACCAAGAAAGGAGCCACCCTGATAGGTCTTGCGGCCGAGTTTGTAGCGCCCAAACTCGTTGACAATGTCATCGCCAGCATCTTCCAGATCACCTGCAATCGCGGTGACGATTTCCAGCATCTGATAAATGTCAGTGCGCACAGAAGCCTCCCGTGCCGCAAGATCGAGCAGTCGCTGCTTGAGCTGTGCCGTTTCTTCCCGGGCCTTGGTGGCCAGGCTGCGATGCTGGCCGCGACTGCGCATGGAGCTCTTGTAGCAGTTGCGCAGCTCGAGGTAGACGCTGTTGAGATCTTCCCGACTCAGGGGCTCGGGATCAGGCGGAAAATCGGTTGTGGGGGGTAGAAAAACCATGCGGCTGGCCATTCAGAGACAATCCTGCCTCGTGCCGCACCCTGCCCCAGACCACATCGGCTCAGAGAACAATGCAGAAATTGCATACGCCTGCGGCGATGCCTTGCAGCACTGGGGGTTTTGGCGCTGACGCAAGGAGCTACGACGGCCAACGGAGGTTCACAGACCCTCACAGCAACAACGCCAGCCCATACCGAATCCGCCTTGGTGCAGCCTGGGCGAGGCCCGGTGCACCTGGCGGCCGCTGCCGATAGGTACAACCTCCACCAGCCAGTCCCTTTTGTAGAGCTGATCCCCCGGGAAGCGAACGGGGAGGCGCCCCTGAGGTCTGGCGATCACGCCACCCGGCCTGCCCCGGCTTGCGCGCCGCGCAAGGGCTGACGCGAGTCGCTGCGCTGCGCTCCGCGCCCCTTGCGCGGCGCTGGCGGCGCTGGGGCTTGACGGCGGTGTCGTTCGCCAGCACAGCCATGGCCGCCACCCCTCTCAGCCGCACCTGCCCGATCCGCATCGTCTCGGTGCATCTGCTTGATGCCGCTGGCCGGCTTCTCAGAGTTCTGTTCCTCGATCGCGAGGGGCACATCTCGGCTGAGCCGCACTACGTGCCCCGCGATGAGGCGCTGATCCTGGCCTCCAATGAACAGCGGGTGCTCGGCCCTCAGGCCAGGGTCCAGGTGCTCTGAGCGCCCGCGGCCGGAGGCCCTCCGCCTCCGGCTTTCGGCTGTCGCCGCATCGCCCGTGGGCTTGGGCTTCCTGGAGCCATGGCCTGACGGTTCGACTGGGCGGTCCCTGGGCTGGGCACCCTGCAGGACCGGCAGTGGGGGGGAGGGGTTGGCCCCAGGTCGGCGCACACCCACCGCATCCCTCGGGCAGTCCTCACGCCGCGTCAAGGATCGGGCCAGGCGCCCTCCAGTGTCGGGCGTCCTTGCCGCGGCGCTGCGGCCGGCCGGTGGGGGTGGGGTTCTCCGCCGTCCCTCAGGTGGCTTCCCCCGCTTCCTCCTCCCGTCGCCAGCAGCAGTCCACGCCTCTCAGCCGTTCTGCCCTGCGTGCCCGCAATGCCCTGGTGCTGGAGCACCTGCCCCTGGCTGATGCCCTCGCTTCCGCCGCCGCCCGCCGCCTCTTCCCGCTGGTGGAGCGGGAGGATCTGATCCAGGTGGCCCGTGAGGCCCTGGTTCGCTCCGCTCCCCGCTGCAGAGCGGGCGAGCCGCCAGCGCCCTATCTGCGCCGCTGCATCCAAGGGGCGCTGCAGCACCACCTGTGCGATCGGGTGCGGCTGGTGCGCGTGCCACGCCGGCTGCATGAGCAGGGCCAGTGCCCACTGGGGCACCTCAGCCTCGATGCCACAGCCGATAGCGAGCACTGCCTGCTCGATCAGCTGG
>JALOOQ010000024.1 GCA_025454305.1 Cyanobium sp. Prado107 | reverse complement strand
CGCGCTGAGGGTGGAGAGCGCCGCCCGGGGATCAGCCACGCAGAACTGGGGGCCGAGCCGCACGCAGCGGGTCTGATCGCCCTGCCGCACCAGCGCCACCACGGGCACGCGCAGTCCCGCCTCGTCCTGGGGCGGTCTGTGCCGCTGCAGGCACTCGCGCAGGCGGTGCTGGATGGCGATGTCGGCGGCCTGCTCGGCGGGCAGGTCCACCATCAGCAGCTGCAGATCGTCGATCGAGCGGCAATCGTCCACGATCAGCTGCACCCGATCGTCGCGGCGGTCGACCGACGCCCACACCAGCAGGCGGGCATCCACCATCAGGTGATCGGCCAGGCGGGCATAAGCCTTGGGAAACACCACCGCCTCGCAGCTGCCGGTGAGGTCCTCCAGCTGCAGCACGGCCATGCGGTCGCCCTTGCGGGTGGTCACCTGACGCAGCTCCGGCACCATCACCACGGCGCTCACCTTCGCCTTGTCCGCCAGTTCCTCCAGACTGCCCAGAGCCACAGGCGAGAGCAGCTTCACCTTGGAGGCCAGCTGCTTGAGGGGGTGGTCGGAGAGGTAGAAGCCCACCAGTTCCTTTTCGAGGCGCAGCTTCTCGGTGGGGGGGTAATCGGCCACCGGGGCGGCCTTGGGCGCGGTGCTCAGGGATCCGGTGCTTCCGCCGGCAGAGGCCCCCGCATCGCCGGCATCGGCATTCCCATCGCCGCCACCGAGCCCTCCCAGGAGATCGAAGAGGTTGCCCTGGCCGCTGGCCCGGTCCCTGGCGCGGGAGCTGGCCCAGTCGAGCACCAGATCCAGATCGGCCATCAGCTGGGCACGGTTGGCCCCGGGCTCCAGCGAGTCGAGGGCGCCGGAGTGGATCAGGGCCTCCAGGGCGCGGCGGTTGAGCTGCTGGCCGGGGATGCGGTCGCACAGATCCGCCAGGGAGGCGAAGGGCCCGTCGACCCGGCGGGACTCGATCAGCTGGCGGATCGCTCCCTCACCGAGATTGCGCACCGCCGAGAGGCCGAACAGGATGCGCTCCCCCACGGGGGTGAAGTCGATGCCTGAGGCGTTCACATCCGGTGGCATCACCTCGATGCCCATGGCATTGCAGTTGGCGATGTAGCGCTGCACCTTGGCCGAATCACCGGCGTTCACGGTGAGCAGCGCCGCCATGTAGGCCACCGGGTAGTGGGCCTTGAGGTAGGCGGTCTGGTACGTCACCGCGCCATAGGCGGTGGAGTGGCTCTTGTTGAAGCAGTATTCGGCGAACAGCACCATCTGCTCGAACAGCCCCTCGGCCAGCTTCGGATCGACGCCGCGTTCGCTGGCGCCCCTGACGAAGATGCTCTGGTGCTTCTCCATCTCGCTCTTCTTCTTCTTGCCCATCGCCCGGCGCAGCAGGTCGGCTTCGCCGAGGGAATAACCGGCCAGATCCTGGGCGATGCGCATGATCTGCTCCTGATACACCATGATCCCGTAGGTCTCCTTCAGGATCGGCTCCAGCTTCTCGTGGGCGAAGTCGATGGCCTCGCGGCCGTGCTTGCGGTTGATGAACTTGGGGATCAGGCCGGCATCCAGTGGACCGGGGCGGTAGAGGGCCAGGATCGAGGAGATGTCCTCCAGCGATGAGGGCTTGAGGTCGCGCACGATCTGGCGCATGCCGCTCGATTCCAGCTGGAAGATGCCCTCCAGATCGCCGCGGGCCAGCAGGCCGTAGGTGCCCGGATCATCCAGCGGCAGGGCATCGGGATCGACCTGCTCGCCGGTGCTCTCCTTCACCAGATCGATCGTCTTGTCGATCATGGTGAGGTTCTTGAGCCCCAGGAAGTCCATCTTCAGCAGGCCCATCGACTCCACGTCTTCCATGAAGTACTGGGTGATCACCTGGCCGTCGTTGTTGCGCTGCAGCGGCACCACCTCATCGAGGGGCTCGGCGGCGATCACCACGCCAGCCGCGTGCACTCCGAAGGTCTTGTTGGTGCCCTCGATCCGCATCGCCATGTCCACCCAGCGCTGCACCTGGGGGTCACTGTTGTATTTCTCGCGGAATTCCGGCGCCGGCGACTCCTCGCCGATCATCTCCCTGAGCTTGGCGGGCTTGCCCCGCACCACCGGGATCAGCTTGGCCAGCCGGTCGGCATCGCCGTAGGGAATGTCGAGCACCCGGGCCACATCCTTGAGCACCGCCTTGGAGGTCATGCGGTTGAAGGTGATGATCTGGGCCACCTTGTCTTCGCCGTAGCGGCGGGTGACGTAGTCGATCACCTCGCCGCGGCGCTCGATGCAGAAGTCGGTGTCGATGTCCGGCATCGACTTGCGCTCGGGGTTGAGGAAGCGCTCGAACAGCAGGCCGTTGGTGACCGGATCGATGTTGGTGATCCCCAGGGCATAGGCCACCAGCGAGCCAGCCGCCGAGCCCCGGCCCGGACCCACCGGGATGCCGCTCTCACGGGCGAAGCGGATGTAGTCCCACACCACCAGGAAGTAGGTGGGGAATCCCATCTGCTCCATCACCTGCAGCTCGAACTGCAGCCGCTCGCCGTAGGTGGCGTCAAAACCGGCCCCCTCCGCCAGCCCCAGGCGCGACCGCAACCCCTGCTCGCTCACCTCGCGCAGGTAGCTCACCGGCGTGTGCCCCTCGGGAATGGGGAAGCGGGGCATCTGGTAGCGGCCGAGGATGTCGTAGTCCTCCACCTTCTCGGCCGCTCGGACGGTGTTGGCCACCGCCCGCTCGATCACCTCCGCCGGCAGGTGATCGCGGAAGAGCTGCAGCATCTCCGCCTCGCTCTTGATGTACTCGGTGCCCGTGTAGCGGAGGCGCTTCTCATCGCTGATCAGCTTGCCGGTGAGCACGCACAGCAGGGCGTCGTGGGCCTCCACATCGCCCACGCTCAGGTAGTGGGCGTCGTTGGTGGCGATCAGCTCAATGCCCAGCTCGGCGCCGATCTCCGCGATGCCGGTGTTCACGATCCGGTCTTCGATGCCGCCGTGGTCCTGGATCTCCAGGTAGAAGTCGTCGCCGAACACCCCCTGGTACCAGCGGGCCACCTCGCGGGCGGCGTCGGGCCTGCCGCGCAGGATCGCCTGGGGGATCTCGCCCCCCAGACAGGCGGTGGCCACCATCAGTCCCTCGCTGTGGGCCTGGAGCGTGGCCTTGTCGATGCAGGCCCGCGCAAAGATGCCGCGCCCGCGCATGCCGCGCAGGTGGCTGATGCTGGTGAGCTTCACCAGGTTGCGGTAGCCCACCGCGTTCTTGGCCAGCACCACCAGGTGGTAGCGCCGTTCCTTCTTGGGCGGGTTGGGATCATCGAGCGAGCCGTTGATCACGTACATCTCGTTGCCGATGATCGGCTTGATGCCCGCCTGCTTGCAGAGCTTCAGCAGCTCGATGGCGCCATACATGACGCCGTGGTCGGTGAGGGCCAGGGCCGGCATGCCCAGCTCCACCGCCCGCCGCACCATTGCCGGCAGCTGACTGGCTCCGTCCAGGAGGCTGTAGTCGCTGTGGTTGTGGAGGGGAACGAAGGCCAAGGAATGCTGCGGCTGTGGGGCCCTGCGCTGGGCGCGCACACCAGATGTGGTGTGCCGGCTGCAGCGTAACCGCGCTCAGGGCATCAGGGAAGCGTCAGGGCAGCAGGGAGTCCTCGGGCACCAGCTCGGCCCGGGGGCGGTCTGCCATCACCCGGGCCGCCTGCTCGTAATGGTGGGCCACCTGCAGCAGCCGCTCCTCCTGGAGCACGCCGGTGATCAGCTGCAGACCGATCGGCAGGCCCTGCTGATCGAAGCCGCAGGGCAGGGAGATCGCCGGCAGACCGGCCATGTTCGCCGGGATGGTGAGCAGGTCGGCCAGGTACATGGCCAGGGGATCGTCGCTGTGGGCGCCGAAGCGGAAGGCGGTTGTGGGGGAGGTGGGGGTGAGCAGCACATCCACCGCCTCGAAGGCGCGATCGAAATCGCGGCGGATGAGTGTGCGCACCTGCTGGGCCTTCTTGTAATAAGCGTCCACGTAGCCGGCCGAGAGGGCGTAGGTGCCGATCAGGATGCGGCGCTGCACCTCATCGCCGAAGCCTTCGGCGCGGCTGCGGGCGGTCATCTCCGCCAGGCTGCCGGCGGCCTCGGCCCGGTAGCCGTACTTGACGCCGTCGTAGCGGGCCAGGTTGGCCGAGGCCTCCGACGGCGCGATCACGTAGTACGTGGCGATGCCGTCGTTGAAGCGGGGACAGCTCACGTCCACCAGCTCACAGCCCAGCGCCTGCAGCTGCTCGGCGGCCGCCATCACTGACGCCTTCACCTCGGCAGCCAGCCCCTCGGCCTCGAAGCATTCACGCACGATGCCCACCCGCAGGCCCTTGACGGGCTGCTGCAGAGCCGCCCGGTAGTCGGGCACGGGCGCCGTCAGGCAGGTGGCATCGCGCGGGTCGGCGCCGGCGATCACCTGCAGCAGCTCGGCGGCATCGGCCACCGAGGTGGTGAAGGGTCCCACCTGATCGAGGGAACTGGCGAAGGCCACCAGACCCCAGCGGCTCACCCGCCCATAGGTGGGCTTGAGACCCACCACGCCGCAGAAGCTGGCGGGCTGGCGGATCGATCCGCCCGTGTCGGAGCCGAGCGAGGCGATGCATTCGCCGGCGGCCACGGCCGCGGAGCTGCCGCCGGAGCTGCCGCCGGGCACCCGCTCCGGATCCCAGGGGTTGCGGCTGGGACCGAAGGCAGACGTCTCGGTGGAGCTGCCCATGGCGAACTCATCGAGATTGGTCTTGCCGAGCAGCACCGCTCCGGCCTGCCACAGGCGCTCGGTGACGGTGCTCTCGTAGGGCGGCACGAAGGTCTCCAGCATGCGGCTGGAGCAGGTGGTGCGGATGCCCTGGGTGCAGAGGTTGTCCTTGATCGCCAGGGGGATGCCGGCCAGGGGCGGCAGAGCGTCGCCGGCGGCACGGGCGGCATCGATCCGCTCGGCATCGGCCCGGGCACGGTCAGCCGTCACCTCCAGAAAGGCATGCACCGTGCCGTCCACGGCCTCGATGCGCGCCAGGCAGTGGTCGGTGAGCTCCCGGGCGGACACCTCTCCGCGCTGCAGCCGCCCGCGCCATTCGGCGATGCCCATTCGAACCGCTCACCAGCTGGGTGGGACGCTATCAGCCAGGCCCCACCAGGACGGCAGGGGTGCAGATCGGCGGGTCAGTCGGTTTCGGTGAGGGGCTCACCCCGGCGGGTGCGCAGGAGCGTGTGTTCAAGGGCTGCCGGCTCTTCGCTGCGCAGGTCGTCGAGAAAGGCCACCAGCTCCCGCTCCAGCGAGGCGCGCCGAACGTAGGGGCCGAACCAGTAGGTGACGTCGGGATCCCTGGTGCGCACCCGTGCCCACCAGGCCAGGCCCAGAGCATTGGCGCTGCTGCGCACGGGCCAGAGCAGGGGATTCATGCAGGGGGTTCGAGCACCGCCCCATTGTGCCCGCCAGCCCGATGCGGGACAGCACCGGGTTCAGAGGCCAAGGGAGCCCAGATCCACATCGGCCACGAAGGTGGGGGTTGGGGTGGTGCTGGAACCGGGAGTGGGGCCAGGCACCGAGACCATGGCCACCTCCAGGGGTGGGTCGGCCACGGCTGGAGCAGCATCCGGCTCGGAGTCCCGCGGACTCTCGGGCTCAGGGATCGACTCGGCCTCGGGCGCTGTCACCGGCTCGGATGCGGGAACCGGCTCAGGTTGCGACACACCGTAGGGCTCGGGGGTCGCTTCACTGATCAGCCCGGGCTCCGCCTGAAGCTGAGGCTGAGTCTCGGGCTCCGGCTGGGGCTGGGGCTGGGGCTGGGACTGGGACTGAGGCACAGGCTCGGGTGCGAGCGGAGCTGTGGACGGCAGCTGGGGCCGCACCAGGCGGGGGGCGGGATCCCCCCCCCGCAGGCCACGCATCCAGCTGCGCCGGGCCACTTCGTACAGGAGCAGGGCCGTGGCGACGGAGGCGTTGAGGCTGGGGGTGGCGCCGCGCAGGGGAACGCTCACCAGCTGGTCGCAGTGTCTGCGCGTGAGCATCGAGAGGCCATCCCCCTCCGATCCGGTCACGATCACCAGCGGACCGTCCAGCTCGGCCTGCTCGAGGCTGACGCTGCCCTCGGCAGCCAGACCCACCACCCGGTAACCCTCCTGCTTGAGGCGCTCGAGGGCACGGTTGAGATTCACCACCCGGGCCACGGGAAGGTGCTCCAGGGCGCCGGCGGCCACCTTGGCCACCGACCCGGTGAGACCGGCGCTGCGACGCTGCGGCAGCACCAGGCCATGGGCGCCGAGGGCCTCGGCGCTGCGGGCGATGGCGCCGAGGTTCTGGGGATCGGTGATGCCGTCGAGGGCCATCAGCAGGGGTGGCTCGCCGATGCCGCCGCACCCCTCGATGAGGCTGTCGAGGTCGAGGGTTTCCGCAGCCGCGGTCTGCAGCACGATGCCCTGATGCACGGCGCCGGCGGTGAGCTGGCCCAGCCGCGCCCAGGTGACCTCCTCCACCAGCACGCCCGCAGCCTTGGCCTCGCGCAGCAGCTGCAGGAATCTGGGCGTGAAGCGCATCTCCGACGTGCACCAGATGCGGTGAACGGGCCGGCCGCTCTCCAGGGCCGCCAGGGCGGCATGGCGGCCCCACACCAGGTCGTCGCGGGGAGCCTCGGAATGCTGCTCGACACCCGACTGGGAGACAGCCGCTGCCGGATAGGTCTCCACCCGGGGAGCGGTGCGGGGGCGACCCGTGATCCGTCGGGGAGAGTCGACGCGGCGGCCTTCCGGGCGGGCTGCTGCGCTGAAGCGTCGAGTCGGCTGTCTTGTCGGCTGTCGTGCGCCGTCCTCGCGGCGGGGAGCAGACCAGCGACGCTCGCGACTCCGCTCGCCCTCGCCTTCAGCGGCACCCGGCGGGCGGCGATCGGCCCAGTCCTTGCGGGCCCGGGGCTTGCGGGCCCCCTCGGGCTTGCCGCCCTGATCGCGACGCCGGTCACGGTCATAGGGACGGCGTTCGAATCGAGGGCTCATGGCAGACGGCGGTTATGGATCGATCTCCTGCAAGTGATCTAGCAGTTCATGCAGCCGCTGCTGATCGTGGAGGAACAGCCAGCCCAGCAGGGCCTCAAAACCGGTGGCCTGGCCGTAGGTGGCCGCATCGGCACTGCGGGGACCCCGGCCGGCGCGGTTGCGGCCGCGGCGCACCAGGGCGCGCTCCTCATCGCGCAGGATCGCGTCCAGCTGGGTCAGAGCCCTGGCCTGGGCCTCAGCCCGCACCGAGGCCACCACCTGGCGGTGCAGATCCCGTGGGCGACCCGGTGTCGCGCAGCGGCGCAGCCGCTGGTGCAGCTCCCAGACCGCGTCCCCGAGCCAGGCGAGCTGGAGCGGCCCCAGGTCAGGGGGCGATGTGGGCGAGGGCACTCTTGAGGTCGGGCTGCAGATGCAGGAACTCCTCCAGACGCACCAGCTTCACCGTCTGCACCACCCGTGCGTTGCCCGCCACCACGAACGGCTGAGAGTCGGCCGTGCAGTGCTTGGCCAGCTGCACCAGGGCGCCGAGACCCGAGGAATCGATGAAGTCGATGTGGGTGAGGTCCACCACCAGGGGATGGCTGGGGCTGCGGTGAGCGGCGATGAACTCCCCGAACTGCTTGTCGGAATAGGCGTCGAGTTGGCCGGTGAACCGGAACAGCTGGCAGTGAGCCTGCTGCTCGAATCCTCCACGCAGGGACACCGTGAGTCGCTGCAGGTCGTTGATGGCTGTTGCCCTCGAATCTGGTCTGTGGGGGGAGTGTAGGGATGGAGGCCCCGGCTGACGCGCAGCCGGGGAAATTGCCACAGGACATCACCCCTGCGGTGCCGGCGGGTGTGTCAGCGCCGCTCGGCCATCAGGGCGACGAAACGGGCGAAGTGATGGTCGGCGTCATGGGGCCCCGGACTGGCCTCGGGGTGGTACTGCACGCCGAACACCGGCTGATCCTTCAGCTCCAGGGCCGCCACGGTGTGATCGTTGAGGTTGTGGTGGGTGATCCGCACCCGGTCTGCGGGAAGCGAGTCGGCCTCGATCGCGAACCCGTGGTTCTGGCTGGTGATCTCCACCTGACCGGGGCTCCCGCAGGGGTGGTTGAGGCCGCGATGGCCGTAGGGCAGCTTGAAGCTGCGCCCCCCAAGGGCCAGACCGAGGATCTGGTGGCCCATGCAGATGCCGAAGAGGGGCAGATCGAACTGAAGCAGCAATCCCTTCACCAGCGCGATGCCACCGCTCACGGCGGCGGGATCGCCGGGGCCGTTGGAGAGGAACACGCCTTCGGGACGCTCGCGCAGCACCGCCTCGAGGCTGGAATCGGCCGGCAGCACGGTGACGGAGCAACCGTGAGCCACCAGCCGGTCAAGGATGGCGCGCTTGATGCCGAAGTCGATCGCCACCACCCGGTAGGGACGGGCGGGCCGGTCCTGCAGGCGGGCGTCGAAGCCTGGACTGCAGGTGTCGGTCCAGGTGTAGGGCTCGCGCGTGCTCACCCGTTCGGTGAGGTTGAGCCCCTCCATCGAGGGCGCGGAACGCACGGCAGCCAGCAGGGCCTGGGGAGTGGTGCCATCGCTGCTGATGGCGCCATTGATGGCGCCGCCCTCGCGCAGATGGCGCACCAGGGCCCTGGTGTCGACGCCGCGGATGCCCACGACGCCATGCTGAGCCAGCCACTGGTCGAGATCCCCTTCGGCGCGCCAGCTGCTGGACACCGGCGCCAGTTCGCGGGAGATCACCCCGCGCACGTGGGGCAGGGGGGCTTCCTGGTCGGCGGCGTTGACTCCGGTGTTGCCGAGCTCCGGGTAGGTGAAGGTCACCAGCTGGCCGGAATAGCTGGGATCGGTCATCACCTCCTGATACCCGGTCATGCCGGTGTTGAACACCACTTCGCCCACCGCGGTGCCGACGGCCCCGAAGGCCTCCCCGCGCAGCAGGGTGCCGTCGGCGAGCACCAGCAGGGCGGTGGTGGCCGACGGGCCAGGAGCGGTGAGTGAGCTGGCGGCGGAACTCACGGCAGCGGGTGCGGGGAGGACGGTGTTCCGATCATCCCCCAGTCCCCTGGGCCAGGGCCGTGCGCAGCAGCTGCACCTTCTGCCAGGGGCTGCCCGCCGCCAGGACTGCGGCGGCCTGTTCATGTCCTGCGGCGATGCTGTCGGCGGCCCCGGCAGCCCAGAGCACGAGGGCCGTGTTGAGGGCCACCACGTCGCGCTGTGCCGGGGTGCCCCCACCCTGCAGCACCTCCTCGAGGATGAGGCGGTTGGTGTCCAGATCCCCTCCCGCCAGGGCGCTGACCGGAGCCTCCTCCAACCCCAGCGCCGTCGCCTCCAGCTCCTGGCTGATCACCTCGCCGTCCTGCACCAGACGCAGCTGGTTGGGGCCATGCAGCGAGGCCTCATCCAGACCGCCGGCGCCATGCACCACGACGGCCCGCCGCAGACCCAGCCGCGCCAGCGCACCGGCCATCGGATCGAGCAGCTCGGCGCGGGCCACACCGAGCACCTGGGCATCGGGCTGCAGGGGGTTCACCAGAGGGCCGAGCAGGTTGAACACCGTGCGCACCCCCAGGGCCTTGCGCAGCGGAGCCAGCCCCACCAGGGCCGGATGCCAGCCCGGGGCGAAGAGAAAGGTGACGCCCACCTCGGGCAGGGCGGCCACCACCTGCTCGCGCGGGGCCTGCAGGTTGATGCCCAGGGCCTCCAGCACGTCGGCCGAGCCCACGCGGCCGCTGGCGCTGCGGTTGCCGTGCTTGGCCACATGCACCCCGCAGGCGGCGGCCACGAAGGCCACCGCGGTGGAGATGTTGAAGCTGTCGGCACCGTCGCCGCCGGTCCCGCAGGTATCCACCAGCGGCAGGGCCGGTCGTTCACCCGGCAGCGGGCAGGCCTGGCGCAGCACCGCGGCCATGGCCGCCAGCTCATCGGCGCTCACTCCCTTGGCCCCCAGCGCCGCCAGCAGGGCACCGGTGAGCACCGGTGGAATCTCCTCCGCCAGCCAGGAGCGCATCAGGCCACCGGCCTGGTCGGCCGTGAGCGACTCTCCACGCAGAAGCTGCTCGAGCAGGGTTGGAACCGCGGGACGGGAGTCCATGGCGCAGAGATGGGAGCGGACGGTATCGCCATTCAAGGCGCCGGCCATGAAAAAGCCCGGGTGCGGAGCACTCCGGGCCGGGTGATGGGGACTCTTTCACTATCCACCGGGACGGAGCCGCTGGCGATGCTGAGGCCGACTTTGCCGGGTGTTCGACACAACAGGCAGGGCTCAGCCGTCCTGGTCGGTGGTGTCGAAGCCGGACCCCACGGCCTCACTGCCGGACGGGGCCGGCCGGAAGCCCGCTGCCCAGATCGCGCGGGTGCGCTCATGCAGCTCGTCGCGACTGAGCCCCCAGAGCCGCAGCACCTTGGCCAGGTCGTGCTGGAGATCGTGGGCGCCGGGAAAGCCCTCGTAGCGCATCAGCAGCCGGGCGGCATCCACCAGATGGGCCTCGGCGGGCTGCTCCGCCGCCAGCAGGCGGTCGACCACCTCCCGGTCGAGAGAATGGAGGGGATGGCTCTGCTCCGGGCCGTCCGGGTGGGCGGATGAGCCGGGAGTGGCGCCCGGGATGGGGTCGGGGGAGCGGGCCATGGCGCGGTGGCGGTGATCCCTAGGTTGGGCCCATCTTCGAACTGGCGGCTTGGGTGCCCTGCGGGCCGATCTGATCCGGCGCTACCTGCGCCCGCACAGGCGCACGTTGGTGCTGGGCGCCGCCGCCCTGGTGGCGGTGAACCTGCTGGGGGTGTCGATTCCCCTGCTGGTGCGCCGCGTGATCGACGATCTGCAGGATGGCTTCGAGCTGCGCGACCTGCTGCTCCAGGCCCTGCTGCTGGCGCTGCTCGCAACGGTGATGGGTGGCTTCCGGCTGCTGTCGCGGCTGCTGGTGTTCGGCGTGGGCCGGCAGGTGGAAGCGGACCTGAAGCAGCAGATCTTCGACCATCTGCTGCGCCAGGAGCCGGGCTGGGTGCAGAGCACCGGCAGCGGTGAGGTGATCAGCCGCGCCACCAGCGACGTGGAGAACGTGCGCCGTCTGCTGGGCTTCGCCGTGCTCAGCCTCACCAACACCGCCCTGGCCTATGCCCTCACCCTTCCGGCGATGCTCAGCATCGACCCCTGGCTGAGCCTGGCGGCGGTGGGGCTCTACCCGCTGATGCTGCTCACCGTGCGTCTGTTCGGCGGCCGCATGATGCGCCAGCAGCGCCGCCAGCAGGAGGCCCTGGCCGGCCTGAGCGATCTGATCCAGGAGGACCTCTCCGGCATCAGCGCCATCAAGATCTACGGGCAGCAGGACACGGAGCGGGCCGCGTTCGCCGGGCGCAACCGCCGCTACCGCGATGCGGCCCTGGGGCTGGCCCGAACCCGCAGCACCCTGTTTCCGCTGCTGGAGGGGATCTCCTCGATCAGCCTGCTGCTGCTCCTGGCCCTGGGCAGCGGCCAGCTGGAGACGGGCCGCCTGAGCATCGGCGATCTGGTGGCCCTGATCCTCTATGTGGAGCGCCTGGTGTTTCCCACCGCGCTGCTCGGCTTCACCCTCAACACCTTTCAGACCGGCCAGGTGAGCCTCGACCGGGTGGAGCAGCTGCTGCAGCGGCAGCCTCTGATCCAGTCACCCGTCGATCCCCAGCCACCGGCGCGGCAGGCCCGGGGGGCGATCGAGGCCCGCGGACTCAGCGTGCGCTACCCCGGTGCGGACCGCTCCGCCCTGGTGGACCTGCAGTTCCGGATCGAGCCGGGCGAACTGGTGGCGGTGGTGGGGCCGGTGGGCTGCGGCAAGACCACGCTGGCACGGGCCCTGGGGCGGATGGTGGAGGTGTCGCCCGGCGAACTGTGGCTGGACGGGGTGGACATCACCCGGCTGCGCCTGGAGGACCTGCGCCGCCAGGTGGCGCTGGTGCCCCAGGAGGGGTACCTGTTCACGGCCACCCTGGCCGACAACCTTCGCTACGGCGAACCCGACGCCAGCCTGGAGCGGGTGCAGGACGTGGCCGCCCAGGCACGGCTCGAGGGGGACATCCGCGGGTTCCCAGACGGCTACCAGACCCTCGTGGGCGAGCGCGGCATCACCCTCAGCGGCGGCCAGCGCCAGCGCACGGCCCTGGGCCGGGCCATGCTCGTGGATGCTCCGCTGCTGGTGCTGGACGACGCCCTGGCCAGCGTGGACAACACGACGGCCGCGGAGATCCTGCGCTCGATCCGCCGGCAGGGCGATCAGGGCCGCACCGTGCTGATGATCAGCCACCAGCTGTCGGCGGCTGCAGCCTGCGACCGGATCCTGGTGCTCGAGGAGGGGCGGCTGGTGCAGGAGGGAACCCATGCCGAGCTGGTGGCCGGTCCCGGCACCTACCGGCGCCTGTGGGCCCGTGAACAGGCCAGCGAGCAACTGCAGGCCACGGGCTGACGGGCAACCCGCGGCACCGGGCCGGACATCCAACTCTTGTTGCGGAGGCGGGCCACAACGCCTGGATGCGGCTTAGGTGGTGGTACCGCCTCCAGCTCATGACAACCTCAGGTGCCACCGGGACCCCGGTCCCCCTTGCGGCCCAGGGCTACGCCCTTCGCTGCACGCTCACCTTCGGTGACATCTACGCCCAGATCCTGATCTGGATGGTGGTGATCTTCGTGAGCCTGGCCGCCGGGCTGGCACTGATGGGAGCCAGCAGGCCCCTGTTCGCGCTGGTGGGGGTGGGACTGATCCTGGTGCTGTCGCTGCCGTTCCTGCTGTTCGCCTTCACCACCACCCTGCTGAACCACATCGCCCTCGAGCCACGGCCGCAGACCCCCTCCTCCTGACTAGGCTCCGCTCAGTTGCGTCTGAGATGTGTTCGGCAGACAGGCGAGCGGTGAATCCACGGGGACAAGCACCGCTGACGACGCCAGGCACGTGGTGCTCGGCACGCCGATTGCGCTGACACCGACGGACGGACAGGCCGAAGCGCTGTTCGGCTGCGGCTGTTTCTGGGGCGCGGAGAAGGGCTTCTGGCGCCTGCCGGGCGTGCTCACCACCGCGGTTGGCTACGCGGGAGGACAGGTGGACCATCCCGGCTACCAGCAGGTGTGTTCAGGGCGCACCGGCCACGCCGAGGTGGTGCGGGTGGTGTGGGATCAGGAGCTGATCGACTTCAGCGACCTGCTCAAGCTCTTCTGGGAGTGCCACGACCCCACCCAGGGCGACCGCCAGGGCAACGACCGCGGCTCCCAGTACCGCTCCGCCATCTATGTGGATGCTCCGGCCCTGCTGGAGCAGGCCGAGTCCAGCCGCTCTGCCTACCAGGAGCTGCTCGATGCCCACGGGCGCGGGCCGATCACCACCGAGATCCGCAGCGGCCAGCGCTTCTGGTTCGCCGAGCCGTACCACCAGCAGTATCTGGCCAAGCCCGGCAGCCGCCCCTACTGCTCGGCGCAGCCCAGCGGCCTGCGGCTGGGCGCTTTCCCCGGCGCCCACTACCGGCTGGATGCGCGGGTGTGGGACTGCTACGACTGGAGCATTCCCCACTGCGTGCTGCGCGGCGACAACGCGCCGATCCGGCTGACCTCAGCCTCGCCGGCCTAGCCACACCGCCATTCCTCCAGCCATGGCCGTTCCGGTTCCGCATCTGCTGCTGACGGCTGCCGCGCTGCTGGCCCAGGTCTCCCCCTGGTGGGAGCAGTACGAAACCAGCGAACGTTTCCTGTGTCCACGGCTGGGGGCGGTGCAGCTGGAGCGCAACAACGCCCAGGCCTCGCTGATCAGCGGCGGCTCCCGCACCACCGCCTTCCGGGATGACTCCCCCCTGCCGGGAATCCGCTACGTGAATCCGCGCATGACCCTGATCGTCCAGGGAGATCTGCTCACGATCGAACAGTTGCCCAGCCGCATTCAGTGCACGCGCACCGAACGGGTCTGAGCGCTCAGCCATCGCTCCACCATCCCTCCACCGCCTCCAGCGTCGATGAATCCTCTGCCGGACCGGGTGGTGCTGATCGGCCTGCTCGCCACGATCGGCCTCTGTTTCGCCCTGGTGTTCTGGACCGTGAAACTCCAGCCCAGGCTCGACCCACCCTTGCAGTGGCGGGATGCGCCAGCGGCGCAGCGGCAGACCGCTCCGGCGGCGGCATGAAGGGAGCAGGCCCCCGCGAATCCGGGGAACCACCTCCGTCGTCGCCTCTGCCGCGGGGCCTGGTGGAGCTCTACGGGCTGCTGGCGGTGCTCGTGGTGCTGATGCCCGAATGGATCGCCGAAGGAGCCCTGTGGGGATGGCGGGTTCAGCGCCGGGGGGTGGATCTGCCCCTGGCTCACACCGCCTGGGAGGAACTGCCGGAACTGCGCCTGGCGGCGATGGGACTGGCGGAACTGCGCCTGCTGGCCCACGATCTGCGCCTGCCGGGCTACGCCTGCGAGAGCAGGGAGCACCTCAACCGCCGCTTGCTGCGCCGCCTGCAGCGTCGCCGGCAAGGCCGCAAAGCACTGTGATAGCTTGCCTCTGCCGGACCGATCCGGGGCGTAGCGCAGCTTGGTAGCGCACCACTTTGGGGTAGTGGGGGTCGTGGGTTCAAATCCCGCCGCTCCGATTCCGGTCTGCTTCACTCCGTCGTCCTGAATCCAGGTCGTTCTGAATCCAGGCATCGCGGCAGTCCAGTGGGCTGCCGCTTTTTTGTCCCGACAAACAGTCTTCAGCAGTCAGGGATTCAGGCGCGTCAGCACACCGAAGCGCAGCAGCCAGCGGTTCACCCGGCAGCGCAGGCTGGGCGGCACCTCCTCGAGCAGGGAGCCCAGCTCCTGGGCCGCCAGGCGGTGCATCGCCAGGGCATCCACGCGCCAGAGCGCCTCGGCCTCCCGGATCAGTCGGGCCCAGGAGCGGGCCGCCTGCCAGCGCTGCAGGGAGAGGCGGGGCTGCCTGAGTCCCGGGAGCTGAATCGTGACCCCAGGGCCGGCCATGGCATCCCCGCTTGCTTCTCTCCAGGCTGCAGCCTGGTGAGGGAAGCGGCAGCAACACACCGCCGGGCTTCAGAAAGGGAAAACAAAACGGAAGCCCACGGCCATCAGGCGGCAGCCGCGCCACATGCCGCGCTCGTCTCGGCAACCCCGCCGGCCTGGGGTTCGACCCGCTCCACCGGAAACGGCAGCGCGATGGCTTCCGCCTCCGTGAGGCGGCGTGTCCAGGCGCCGGGCACCGGGTCGTTCCAGCGGAAGCCGGCGTCCCGCGCCTTCTGGCGCTCGGCGTAGGACAGACGGGCCCGGAAGAGCTGGCGAGGCTCCAGCGCCGCCACCAGGAGGGACTCCAGATCTGCGCAGCGCTCCAGCACCTGGGCCAGGTAGGTGCAGTCGCTGAGGGCGCGGTGGGCCGCCCACACGGGCACCCCATGGGCCAGCGCCAGATCCCGCACCGAAGGGCTGGTCTTCAGGCACAGGTGGGCGGGCCAGCGGATGTCATCCATGGAGCAGATCCAGGGTTTGCGCACCGGCGGCAGGGGGTCGATGCCGAACCACTGGCGGTCGAAGGCAGCGTTGTGGGCCAGCACCGCATCCGCCGCCTCGAGCATGGCCACGAAGAAGCGCAGGCCCGCCTGCCAGGGCTGGGGGAGCCGGGTCACGGCGGCTGCGATGCCGTTGACGTGTTCGGCCGGGTTGGCGTCGGTGGGCAGCAGAAACGACACCTGGGCGAGCACGGCACGCTCGGCCACCGCGAACAGGATGGCGCCCACCTCGATGCAGCGCCCCCGAGCCGGATCCAGCCCGGTGGTCTCGGTGTCGAGGATCAGCAGGGTGGCCGGTGCATGGCGGGAGCCGGGGCCAGGCTGTGCGGGCGCAGGAGCTGCGGCCGCCGGCGGATCCGGCTGCTGATCCACCGGGGCGGCCGCGGCTCGCGGCGGGGAGGGTGACGGGATCAGCGCCAGCAGATCGGGCTGCCAGGGGCTGGGCTGGTGGGGGGATGGACCGCTCACAACCGGTTCAGGCGCTGCCTCCCATCGTCCCAGGCGAAGCAAGTAGGGTGCCGGCTGTTGACCACCCTTCGCCATGGCCCGTGCGCTCGTCGCCGGCGACCGCGCCCCTCTGATCGCCCTGCCCGATCAGAGCGGCGGCGAACGCCGCAGCGACCAGCTGGGCGGCAAGGCCCTGGTGCTGTTCTTCTATCCCAAGGACGACACGCCGGGCTGCACGATGGAGGCCTGCGCCTTCCGCGACAGCTACGCCGATCTGCAGGAGCTGGGGGCTGAAGTGTGGGGCGTGAGCGGCGATGACGCCGCCAGCCACCAGCGCTTCGCCGCACGGCACAACCTTCCCTTCCCCCTGCTGGTGGACCGGGGCAACGCCCTGCGCAAGGCCTTCGGGGTGCCTGCCGTGCTGGGACTGCTGCCCGGCCGGGTCACCTATGTGATCGACGGCGAGGGCGTGATCCGCCACGTGTTCAACAACCTGCTGGACGGGCCGGCCCACCGCCGCGAGGCGATCGAGGCGCTGCGCAGGCTCCAGGCCTGACGGCGCAGGGCATGTCCACCCGCTGGCGGCAACAGGGCGCCCTCTGGCTGCTGGAGCCGAGCGGCCGCCCGCAGGGTCTGGTGGAGTTCATCGGCGGCAGTTACCTGGCGGCACGGCCGGATCTCAGCTACCGGCGGCTGCTGGAGGCCCTGGCCCAGCGGGGCTGGCGGGTGCATGCCTGGAGCTACGTGCCGGGGTTCGATCATCAGGCCCAGGCCAACAGCGCCTGGTCTCTGTTCCGCGACCAGCGCCGCAGCCTGGCCGAGCTGGATGCCCTGCCTGCCGGCGAGCCGCTGCGGCTCGGGCACAGCCTGGGCTGCAAGCTGCATCTGCTGGCCCCCGACGGGGGCCGGCGGGCCCGGGGCCTGGTGGCGCTGAGCTTCAACAACTTCTCGGCGGAGCGGTCGGTGCCGCTGCTGGCCGAGCTGGGTCAGCAGTTGCGCTTTCGCAGCGAGTTCAGCCCTTCCCCCGGCGAGACCCTGCGTCAGGTGGCCGCCAGCTACCGGCAGCCCCGCAACCTGCTGGTGCGCTTCAACCGGGATGGCATCGACCAGAGCCCGCGGCTGCTGGATGTGCTCCAGCAGCGGCCCGACGACGCCAGCACCCTTCTGGAGCTGCCCGGAGACCACCTCACTCCCGCCAGCGGCGGCCTGCGACGCCAGCTGCTGGGGGAGTGGGCCGACGATCCGGCACGCCAGCGCCAGATCGAGCGGCTGGCGCAGGCGATCGACGACTGGAGCCAGGATCAGACCCGCAGCTGATCGAGCACTGAGCGGTCCTCCAGGGTGCTGGTGTCGCCGCTCACCTCCTGGCCCGAGGCCAGCGAGCGCAGGATGCGGCGCATGATCTTGCCGCTGCGGGTCTTGGGCAGGGCATCGGAGAAGCGGATGTCGTC